>JABUUE010000061.1:0-19661 GCA_021443335.1 Bacteroidaceae bacterium | reverse complement strand
AGCCAAACGTGAGCTCATTAATGATTAAATTTGTGGGAACTAATTTATAGAACCCACCTAAATAGTAAGTACTAATCACCCACTGACAAAAAAACAGATTACCCTTAATAATGAAAAAAACATTGTATTTATTGTTTGTCATGGTAATGTTGACAACCATGACGGTTAGTGCCAAAAGTATTGTGTTCACGCTTTCTGACGGCACGTTAGTATATTACTTTATTGGAAGTGGTCGAGGACCTATTATGAAATGTGTGGACGGCAAATGCGTTGTGTCAGCAGATGCCTATGAGTTCTCACAGATTAAGAACTTATATGTTTCGGAAACGGATGACCCCGCCGTCATCAATGCTGTGCAGGCCACGAAAGATTACTCGTGGAGAGATAACACTTTTGTCGTAAAGACAGACTCCAAAGATGTGAGAGTGTATAGTGTTTCTGGCGCGAGATGTAAGTCTGATGTTTCTTTGAGTGACGGTTTTGCGACCGTTGATGCCTCGTCATTAACGCCAGGAGCATATATAATAAATGTAGGAGGCTGTTCTTTTAAAATTGTTAAGGAATGAAGGTTGTTATGAGAAAGAGACTATTATCCACGATAGTTGCCTTAATAGGCGCAGTGTCTTGCTTTGCACAGCAGTTGCCCGACACTCTTTGGTTCAAGTATAATGACCGTTTCACGGCCAACAATTACATCCCTTTGCTCGATGTTGACTCTGTGGAGTTCGTGAACATGGGTCCGAAACTATGGAAAACATCTAAGAGTAGTGGCGACCCGATGAGCTTGCCTCGTACGTATTTCAAGGAAGGATTATATGCTTTTGACTGGCCGGGGCGCACTTTGGCAAAGCCCAATTATTACGCTAATAGCGACTATACAAACGTAAATTCGCAGTGGTGTTTTGAGCGCTCAATGGAGTCAGACCATTTCATCTGCTTTTGGGAGAAGGGACTGACGAAAAGCGGTGACGTCGTTTCGGGCGTAAATATCAAAACACTCCTCAGTAATGCGGAGAAGATATGGGATACATATGTTACGAAGCTCGGCTTCCTTGTTCCCGGAACATCCATTACAGACAATAACAAGTTACATATGTATATCGTCAACACGACCGATTGGCGCGCTGACGGGTCGGGCGCTGACGGCACGGAATATTATTATGATGGCAATACAAAGAAGAATCGCAATCGTAATGTGGGATTGTTCCACTGTAGCCCATGGGCAGCATCGGCAGGTGGTGGACATACGGTAGCCCATGAGATAGGCCACGTGTTCCAATATCTTGTTCATGCTGACTTAGGCAGCACGCACGGCTTCGACTATGGCTATGGCGCTGGTGCCTCAGGAGGCAACTGCTGGTGGGAGGACTGTGCTAACTGGCAGGCGTACAAGGTATATCCGAACCTGCAATTCTCTGACGGTACATATCTTGAACTCTATATGACTACCGCTCATCTAAATATCCTTAACGAGAAAGCGCGTTATAATAACTGCTTCTACCAAGACTATTGGTGCATGAAGCATGGCATGAACACCGTGGGGCGTGTTTGGCGTGAGAGTATCAAGCCTGAGGACCCGATGGAAGCCTATATGCGTCTATTCAATCTCACACTGAGTGAATTTGCAGATGAGATGTACGACTGTTTCGCTCGTACGGCGACATGGGATATTGACGGTGTTCGTGATTATGCCAAGGCGAAGATTGGCATCCATCCGCAGTGTCTTATGGAACCATCAAAGGCTCTGCGCGACGCTAAACTAAACGGAGAAAAAGAGTGGTGGGTAGTTAACCCTGAGGCTTGTCCGGAGAATTTCGGACATAACATCAACCCACTGAAAGTCCCTACTGCTGGAACAACGGTTAGAGCTACCTTCCGCGGCATTGTCGGCGCTGAAGGATACCGACAGGTAAACACCTCAAAGGCTGGGTGGAGATACGGACTTGTCGCCTATACCTCCGATGGCAAGCGTGTGTATTCGGATATGCAGAGCAATGCCAACGATGGAACGGCAGAACTTGTAGTGCCCGAAAAATGCGAGAAGATGTGGCTCGTTGTCATGGGCGCACCAACAGAATACTGGCGTCATCCATGGGATGACAATACCAGTAATGATGAACAATGGCCGTATGCCGTGAAGTTTGAAGGCACAGACCCTCTCGGTGCCAGCCACACTTACGACGAATTTCCAACGGACTATGTGCGCAAGGATACAACAGTTGTCCTGAATGCCACTTTGGCATATAGCAGTTCTGCCTATTCAAGTGTTCGTGTACAATATGACATGGATGCCATAGCGCAGGCTCTCGGACTATCAACGGCGAAGATGAAATCGGTAAAGTGCAATGATTCTGTATCAAACCCTGGTGATATACGCTTTGCGGGAGTTAACGCTAACGGCACGATGAACTTCAATACAACCACATCAACATCATCAGCCACTTGCTACGGCCATTGGTTTAATGTTTCAGGCAATGTGTGCAACTATGATGGCTCGGCATTAGTATTCGCAGAGATGTACCCAGAGTCTTATGGTTGCTATGTAGGACAATATCCTGGTCGTTTGACGAAGGGAAAGACATACGTTATACGTCAGGCAATTGTCTATACACATACTGATGGAAAGATGTATAAAGCCATCATGGAAGTGCATTTGAAGGTGGAATAATCCTAAAAAATGGATGAAATCGAGAATAATACCGCTTTTTCTTGCATATATCATCAAATGTTTTTAACTTTGCGCATATAATGCATATAACGCATAAAGCGAAACTGCTATGGCAATAAAACAATTAAAACTTATCAAGAACGACCCTTGGCTGAAACCTTTCGAAGAGGCCATCAACGGTCGTTACGCACATGCTGTCAACAAGGAGGCAGAATTGACACAGAATGGCAAGCGCACATTGAGTGAGTTTGCATGTGGACACGAGTATTTCGGACTTCATCGCACAGCAAAAGGCTGGGTGTTCCGCGAGTGGGCACCAAACGCAACTGAGCTTTATCTTGTGGGCGACTTCAACGACTGGCAGCCTACAGAGCAGTACAAGGCTAAGAGAATATCGGGTACAGGCAACTGGGAACTAAAACTCGGTGTTCGTGCTATCAAGCACGGACAGCTCTACAAGATGCTTGTTCGCTGGAATGGTGGAGAGGGAATGCGTGTTCCCGCATGGTGCCGCCGTGTGGTTCAGGATGCGGAGACAAAGATATTCTCTGCACAGGTATGGGATGCCGCACCTTATGAATGGAAAAAGAAGACCTTCAAGCCAGACAAGAACCCTCTGCTCATCTATGAGTGCCATGTGGGTATGGGACAGGATTCAGAGACAGTGGGAACTTATGTTGAGTTCCGCGATAATGTACTTCCGCGAGTGATAAAGGATGGCTACAACTGCATACAGATTATGGCTATCCAAGAGCATCCTTACTACGGCTCTTTCGGTTACCATGTAAGCAGCTTCTTTGCTGCGTCAAGTCGTTTCGGCACTCCAGAGGAACTGAAATCGCTTATTGACACCGCCCACCAGAATGGCGTTGCGGTAATTATGGATATTGTTCATTCTCATGCCGTGAAGAATGAGAACGAAGGTCTTGGTAACCTTGCTGGCGACCCTTGCCAATATTTCTATGAGGGCGGTCGTCGTGAGCATCCGGCATGGGACTCTCTATGCTTTGACTATGGCAAGAACGATGTGCTTCACTTCCTTCTCTCAAACTGCAAATATTGGATGGACGAGTTCCATTTCGACGGTTTCCGCTTCGATGGCGTAACATCAATGTTATATTATAGCCATGGTCTCGGCGAGGCTTTCTGCAACTATGATGACTATTTCAATGGCCATCAAGACGATAATGCCATTTGTTACCTCACCCTTGCAAACAAACTCATTCATGAGGTTAACCCAAATGCGATAACTATAGCTGAGGAAGTTTCTGGTATGCCAGGACTTGCCGCGCCTTTCAAGGATGGCGGCTACGGCTTCGACTACCGCATGGCAATGAATATCCCAGACTACTGGATTAAGACCATTAAAGAACTGCCTGACGAGGCTTGGAAACCTTCTTCAATATTCTGGGAGATAAAGAACCGTCGTCCTGACGAGAAGACTATCTCTTATTGTGAAAGTCACGACCAGGCGCTTGTGGGCGACAAGACCATCGTCTTCCGTCTGATAGATGCTGATATGTACTGGCATTTCGCAAAGAAGGATGTCAATGGTGTAGCACAGCGCGGTATTGCACTGCATAAGATGATACGCCTTGCCACAGCGTCATCAATAAATGGTGGCTATCTGAACTTTATGGGTAATGAGTTCGGACACCCTGAATGGATAGACTTCCCACGTGAGGGCAACGGATGGAGCCATAAATACGCACGTCGCCAGTGGAACCTTGTTGACAACAAAGACCTCTGTTACCATTGGCTTGGCGACTTTGACCAGAAGATGCTTGAGGTGATTAAGTCTGTAAAGAAATTCCAAAACACACCTGTAGAGGAGCGTTGGCATAACGACGGCGACCAAGTACTCGCATATTCTCGCGGCGACCTGCTCTTCGTTTTCAATTTCTCTCCTACGCAGTCGTTCACCGATTATGGTTTCCTTGTGCCGAAAGGCTCTTATCGTGTAGTTCTTAACACTGATTCAAAGGACTTCGGTGGTTTCGGCTTTGCTGACGACAGCATTGAGCACTTCACTAATTTCGACCCAATGTATGAGGACGATGGCAAGGAGTGGCTTAAACTGTATCTGCCTGCTCGTTCTGCAGTTGTTCTGCGGAAGCAATAAATCAAGACAATTGTCTTGTAAGTACTAAGTTCAAAGTACGAAGTACAAAGTATGATTTGTTTCGGAGGTTTCTACTCTGCCTTTAAGTGGGTAATCATACTTAGTACTTAGTACTTAGAACTTAGTACTTTTAAGTGGGTAATCATACTTTGTACTTTGTACTTTGTACTTCGTACTTAACAAAGGTAATCATACTTTGTACTTTGTACTTCGTACTTCGTACTTAGAACTTTATGACAGCTATTGTCTTGAACTCCTTGGATGTTTAGAACACTCGTCCTTGTCGGGCTGTTAGTTCTATTGTCCTTATTTTGTCTTTATAAAAATTGTTTGCGTTGACCTTCTCAATGGACAACGCTGCATCAGAATTACCTTCCCATCGACGGCAAAGGTATAGTTCATCGTAAATCCTGCCAATCTTGTATTTCCTTGATACGGTGAGTCCCATTGCATAGTCTTCTCCGTAGCTTGTATTAGGAAACTGAATAGCTCTCACGACAGGTGTGTAGAACGCTCGCGGAGCACCAAGACCATTGATTCTCAGAGCATTGTTCGGTCCGTTCTCCTCCGTCCATTCGGAGTGACTTATAAGCCCTGGCGGTAATGTCTCCAAAGCAAAGTTGCACATGCGGTAGCTGCCAATAATCATAGCGCATTTCTGGCGATAGAACTCATCAACAATTCTTTGCAGTGTATTAGAAGAGGAGTAGAGGTCGTCACTGTCCAGTTGTACAGCAAAGCGTCCGCAATATTCAGAGTTTATAGCCTCGTTCCAGCAGCCTCCAATACCTAATCCTGTTACATCAGGGATGAGATGTATCAGTTTTGGTTGGCTCTGAATGCTTGGCAGTCCTGTTGTTGATTGCTCCATCACAAGGTCTTCCAGTATCTGACTCGTCTTGTCTGTGCTATAGTTATCTACTACTATAATGTTGTACGCGAAGGATGTCTCTTGTGCCAATGCACTTCTAACTGCGTCGGCAATGGTTTTTTCGCGGTTGTAAACAGGTATTATGACTGATGCTTCCACAGAGAACTCCACTTTCTTGAAATCAGGCTCACGATAAACGTATGTGTTGACAATGCCGTTTATCTCTTTCAGGTGGGCTGTCGCCACTTGCTCCATTTCTATCTGCACCTCGCGGTTGGCAGGATTTACATAGTCAAACTGTTTCTCTCCGCTTTTCCTTGCGTCTGTCTCATCCTCTGTGTAAAGGTATTCATTCAGATGGATGATGCTTCCCTGGCGTGAGAGGAACAATCGCAAATCATAGAAACTTGCGAAGTTGTATTTCTCTGGCTCGCGTAGCACATATAGTTTGAGGAAATCGGAGCGGACGAGTATGCATGAGCCGAAATCAAAATCGTCACGAAGACTTCCCTTTTGATATTCTATTGTAGGATGCTTAACGATTGTTCCATCCTGTTTCTTCTCGTAATAGTCGGAGTATAGCATAAGGCATTGTGTGTCGTCGGCAACTCTGACCATTCTTTCCGCAGCTCCTTTGCACATGACGATAGGAGTACTTTTCAGAAACAATAGTGTATATTCTGTATTCGCCGCCGCTGCAATGTTGCAGATGTCATCGTACGAAAGCAGTTTGTTTGCTGCGTTGTAAATGCTGTATTTCATGTAGTTTCTTTTGTGTTTGTCGATGCAAAGTTAGCAAAAACAATTAAACCTCCATCTCTTTTTGTAAAAAAAACTAACTTTAAATAAGTTACTGACGTGTGAAGTCAAAATAATTGAGAAAATATTTTGTTGTTTGCGTTCTTAATTGTAACTTTGCAGCCGATTTTAGAAATTTTTAAAACCAAAACAACAAAATGAAACAAGGAATTCATCCAGAAAACTATCGTCCCGTCGTATTCAAGGATATGTCTAACGGCGATATGTTCCTTACAAAGTCAACTTGCAAAACTAATGACACAGTTGAATTTGAAGGCGAGACTTACCCAGTGGTAAAAGTGGAAATCTCAAGCACATCTCACCCATTCTATACAGGTAAGAGCAAGCTTGTTGACACAGCAGGTCGTGTTGATAAGTTCTTGAGCCGCTACGGTAAAACTCGTAAATAACATATACGATAGCATCGAAACAAACGCGCTGATTGGTAGTTGCATATACCAGTCAGCGCGTTTTCGTTAGTTCCCCATTTAGGAGGCTGGCGGGCCGGTGGTTAGCGGAGCACTATATATAAAAACTCAAAGCGGTTGCCTTCACAGGTAACCGCTTTTAATCTTCAATAGGTATTAGTTTTAAGGTAAAAAGATTGTTTTCAGGATAACGAGTGCAAAGGTAAGGGTTTATTTTTACAAATGCAAATTTTTTTTAGTGTTTTTTCACACAGTTTGATTGTGTGCCTACACAAAATAAAAAATTAACATATTTTAAGGATTGGGCAGATAAATAATCAGTAATATATGTTTTTTCTAACTTTTTTTGCTACTTTTGCAGCGCAAATATATAGTAGTAACAAAGTTTTGAGATATAATACCTGTAAAGATATGTTAAAGAATGATAAAAACTCTCAGATTTCTGCAAAGACTCTTAATAAGAGTAATGTGTGGAAATTGTCGGAAAATGATATTGTTACGTTGCTTGAGAACGCCTCAAGGGAGATAGACATTGATACCCAATTGAGCAGACTAAAGCAGACGATAAAGGTCGGTTTTGCGTTAGAAGAGCCAGACAAAGATAATGTTATGGCTCACAAATCGCTCATCCAAAGAGGTTTTCAGGTGGTTGATGTTGCCCTTAGCAGCAGCAAGATACTACATCTTGCACTCAAAAAACGTACTGTCAACCGCATCTCTGACATCACTTACCAGAACATTCGTCATATCTCAGCACAGAAGTTGCTCAATCTGATAGACCAGAACTTCGGTGGAGGCTGGGACTCGCTGTCGCAGTCGGTTAAGGACGTAATACTGTCAGGCTTCCTCATCGTCAGCACAACAATGCCAAAGAGCAGAAAGTTGGAAGACAGCGCACTCTATGTAAAGAAGGTTCGCGAGGGCTTTGAGGTACTTTCTGTTGATAAAGGCTCCTGGGTAGAGCTTATCTTTGCCAAGCAAAAGGATATTGTTGTCAAGGACGATCTTGATGACGAGGAAGTTTACAGACCAAGGCGCAGACCTTCTCTTCCTAATGAGGAGCCAGAGGACGAGAACGATGACGCATACGATGAAGAAGAGAATGAGGAGGAAGACGACTATAGCAACAATACCGACGATGACGATGACTACAACGAGGAAGAGCTGACAGCCGAAAGTTATCGTACTGTAGTTGACGAGGATCCTGATGACCTTGATGTGGAAAGCATAGATGATGAAGAAGAGGACTATTAACCCTATTATATATATAATAATGTGTGTTTTGCTTTCTGCTTGTTCTGGCGGAAAGCAAAATTCTTTTTTGCATAAGGTCGGTGGTGACACGTTAAAGCTTCGCTATGCAGAGAATCTTATCATTGTGAAATACAAGGATTATTCGGAAGTGACTGTCCTTAATCCATGGAAGAAAGGCGAGGTGTTGGGCAGATATGTATTGACAGCCAATGCCGATTCTATGAAGAGGGAGGGAATAGATGACAAAGCTATTGTTCAGACGCCATTGAGCCGGCTATTAGTAGGCACAGCGGTTCATTGCGCTCTTTTTGAAGAACTTGACAGCAAGGATGCTGTTGCAGGAGTGTGCGAGTCTGAATATATAAACCTGAAATTCGTGAAGGAAGGTGTGGCAAGCGGCACGATAGCCGACTGCGGTAGTGGTATGCAACCAAACACGGAGAGGGTTATTGCCATGTCGCCAGATGCCATCTTTCTATCGCCATACGAAAACTCGGCAGGCTACGGAAAAGTGCTGCAACTCGGAATACCAATAATTGAGGTTGCCGATTATATGGAAAAATCACCGCTTGGCAGGTCTGAATGGATGATATTCTACGGGATGCTTGTGGGAAAGGAGGCTGAGGCAAGGGAGATATTCTACGATGTTGAACGTAAATACAATGAATATAAGACGATGGCGGCGCAACAGGAAACACACCCAAAGGTAATGATGGACAAGATGGTACAGGCTACTTGGTTCTTGCCTGGCGGCAGGTCAACCATAGGACAAATCTTGGCGGATGCGCACTGCAATTATGTTTATGCCGACACAAAGGTCAGTGGCAGTGTGGAACAGTCGTTTGAGCAAGTACTACAGAAGGGTGTTGATGCCGATATCTGGCTAATGCGTTATAACATGGGCGACAATACCACCTTCTCACTCGCTGATTTGAGCAAGGAAAACAGTAAGTATAAACTGTTTGAGGCTTTCAAGAAAGGAAATGTTTATGCGTGCGACCCATCGTCAACAGGTTTCTTCGAGCAAACTCCATTTCACCCAGAAAGACTGCTTCGCGACTTCCTTCTTATCGTACATCCGAATGTAACATTAGATAATAAGGCGACAATCTTTTTTAAAAAGTTAGGAGTTTGAAAACATATATATTCAATAGTGTATTAGCGGTTGTGCTGTTTATGGTATGTCTTGCTGTTGGAGCGGTTGACATACCACTGGCAGCGGTTTTCGATATACTTGTCGGCAATACAGAAGGCTATGAAGACTCGTGGATATTCATCATTATGGAATCTCGTCTCCCTGCGACAGTAACAGCCTTTGTGTCTGGTATGTCGTTGGCGGTAAGCGGCTTGTTATTGCAGACAGTCTTTCAAAACCCTCTCGCCGGCCCATCAGTCTTTGGTGTTAATAGCGGCGCAAGCCTGGCTGTGAGTATTCTCATGCTTACTGCAGGTGGCTCTCTCTCTGCCTTTAGTTCCACACTTGGCGGACAGATGGCAGTTGTCGTTGCGGCAGTGATAGGTGCTTCTGCCGTTATGTTCATTATAATAGGTATTTCTGCTATTGTGCGCTCAAATGTGATGCTGCTAATCATTGGTATGATGATAGGCTATTTAGCATCGTCAGCAATATCTATTTTAAGTTATTTCGCCTCGGAAGACGGTTTGCAGGCTTATACAATATGGGGATTGGGAACATTCTCTAACACCACCAACGACCAGATGCCTGTTTTCCTTGCCGCCTCTCTCTTGCCTGCCGCTGTAGCGTTGTTCTGCATAAAACCCCTTAACGCCTTTCTGCTTGGCGACAACTATGCTACAAACTTAGGATATAATGTTAAGGCGATTAGAAACATCATACTGATAGTAAGCAGTTTGCTATCTGCGGTTGTTACTGCTTTTTGTGGTCCGATATCGTTCTTGGGGTTGGCAGTTCCACACCTTGCCCGATTAACATTGAAGACGGATAATCACGCGGTGTTACTGCCTTCAACGATGCTCATTGGAGGAAATGTTGCGCTGCTGTGTTTCCTGATAACAATCTTTCCGGGCAGTTCATCTGTTTTGCCGATAAATGCGATAACTCCGTTGATTGGTGCGCCGATTATTCTTAAGATTATCTTGAAAAAATGAAAAAACTTTCATTTTTGCTTGCTATTGTCTTCGCTTAATCGGACTCGGCTTTGCCGCTTGCAAGGCAAGAGATTTGTCTTTAGACCCTCTGACCAGCGGGAAGAAACTTTGACCATTAGTCGAAGTTACTTTTGCTCGGAACTTTCCTATATCAACAAATAAGAGATTATGTCACTGACTGAAAGGAAGTAAATAAAAATAAATGGAAATTTATTTTGTATTTCGCTCGCTTAATCGTAACTTTGCGCCCGAATTTATAGATTATAACTTATTTCACAATCAAATATAAATTATAAGTATGAAAAATTCATTAAGACTTCTCATTGGCGGACTTTGTCTCTCAATGGTTCTTTCTTGCGGTAACGCAACAGGTAATGGTGCACTCATCGGTGGTGGTGGTGGTGCTGTACTCGGCGGTGTCATTGGTGCTCTCGTTAGCGGCAGTGGCGATAAGACTAAGGGCGCTGCTATCGGTGCTGCTATTGGTGGTGCTGTAGGTGCAGGTACTGGTGCTCTCATCGGAAGACATATGGACAAGGTGAAGGCTGAACTCGCAGAGCGTCAGTTGAACGCAAAGATTGAGTCTGTAAAGGACGCTAACGGTCTTGACGCCCTCAAGGTTACATTCGACAGCGGTATTCTTTTCGAGTCTTCTAAGTACGACCTCAACGCAGCTTCTCAGGCTAACCTGTTGAGACTTGCTAAGACTATGCAGCACTACAACACTTGCGCTCTTAGCATTTATGGTCATACAGACAGCTCAGGTAGCGATAAGATTAACGACCCTCTTTCTGTAAACCGTGCTACTTCCGTTGCAAACTACCTCGTTAATCAGGGTGTTGCTCAGAACCAGCTTGTTGACGTGCTTGGTTATGGTAGCCGTCAGCCTGTTGCCGACAACACAACAGAAGCTGGTAAGCAGGCTAACCGCCGTGTGGAGGTGTTCATCTATGCATCTGAGCAGATGATTAAGGACGCTAACGCAGGCAAACTCTAATAAACATTAATGAAATTGTTCTATAAGATAATACGCAATATTGTCGTATTATTCTTTGCTATAACTATATTGTGGGTTGTGATGCTCAGGTTTATACCTGTGCTCATAACCCCTCTTATGTTTATACGCTGTGTGGAACAGGTGGAGGAAGGGAGAGATATAAAGTTAAAACATTCCTGGACCAGCATCAGCAAGATGCCTTATTACGCGGCTTCTGCTGTCATTGCCGCTGAAGACCAGAACTTTGTCAAACATCACGGCTTCGATTTTAAGGCTATAGAACAGGCGGCAAAAGAAAACATGTCTGGCAACAGACTGCGCGGAGCAAGTACTATCAGTCAGCAGACGGCAAAGAACGTGTTTCTTTGGCCGGGACGCTCATGGGTAAGAAAGGGGTTGGAAACATATTTCACTGCTTTGATAGAACTGATGTGGCCGAAAGAGAGAATAGCAGAAGTGTATCTCAACTCCATAGAGATGGGCGAGGGAATATATGGTATTTCCGCAGCGGCAGACGCTTATTGGAACTGCGAGCCAGAAGACCTGACACGAATGCAGTGTGCTACCATTGCTGCCATACTTCCCAATCCGCGGAAATATTCTGCAACAAATCCAGGTCCGTATATCAAACGTCGCACTAACAGCATCTACAAGAGCATGAAATTCCTGGAGAGAAACGGATATGCCTTGAAAGGACAAGGACAAAGATAACTTCCGATACTACAAACACTAAAAATAATTTTGTTCACTTACTTAATGCAAAACTCTTTGTCAAAAGTCCAACTCGATGCAGTGGAATACATCGATGGTCCTTCCTTGGTTATTGCCGGCGCAGGCTCAGGTAAGACGCGTGTGCTTACCTACAAGATAGCCTATCTGCTGCAGAAAGGCTACAAGCCGTGGAACATACTTGCGCTAACCTTCACCAACAAGGCGGCAAGAGAGATGAAAGAGAGAATAGCGAAGATTGTGGGAGAGGACAAAGCGCAATACCTTGTGATGGGCACGTTCCACAGCATCTTCGCCCGTATTTTGAGATATGAATCCGACCGATTGGGCTTTGACAGGAACTATACCATATATGACGATGCCGACTCCCGAACAGTGATAAAGAACGCCACAAAGGAAGTGTTTTTGGCAAAAGGTGCTACCAAGGAACAATTAGAAACAGCCATGAAGGCATATAAGCCGCAGACGGTGGCGAGCAGCATCGGACTTGCAAAGAACCGTATGCTTACGGCAGAGCAATATGCGCAAAACAAGTCGCTGCGCGAATACGACACTCACCGCCGTATGCCAGAGATATATAATATATATAAGGTGTATGAGCGTATTCTCGTTGAGAACAACGCGATGGATTTTGACGACCTTCTCTTGAAGACATATCTTCTTTTAAAGAACAACGAGGATGTCCGTCAGAAATATGCCGCACAGTTTCAGTATGTGCTTGTTGACGAGTACCAGGACACGAATGCCGTACAGCAGAAGATTTTAGAGCTATTAGTAAAAGAGCATCATAAGGTGTGTGTTGTGGGTGACGATGCGCAGAGCATCTATGCTTTCCGCGGGGCTAATATCGACAACATACTTGACTTCTCAAAAGTCTTTCCGGAACTGCGTATGTTCAAGTTGGAAGAGAATTACCGCTCCACAAAGAATATTGTTGCCGCGGCCAATGACCTGATAAGTCATAACCAACGGCAGATAAGGAAAAACGTGTTCAGCAACAACGTCAATGGCGACAAGCCACAACTCATAAAGACTGCCAGTGATGAGCTTGAAGCAAAGGTGGTACAAAAGCGCATCAGCCGCTTGCATGCCGTAGAGCATATACCTTACGATGAGATGGTTATCCTTTACCGCACCAATGCTCAGAGCCGTAAGTTTGAGGACGAATTCAGGAAAGAGCGTGTTCCTTATAAAATATATGGCGGTATGAGCTTCTACCAGCGCGCGGAGATAAAGAACATTCTTGCCTATTTCCGACTCGTGGTCAACACAAAAGATGATGAGGCAGCCCACCGCATAATCAACTATCCGAAGCGTGGCATCGGCCAGACAACAGTGGAAAAGGTTATGACTTTCGCGCAGTCACGGGGAGAGAGTTTCTATTCTGTAATCTCTTTGCCGCAGCATTTTGATATTGGCTTGAACAAAGGAACACAGACTAAAATCAACGATTTTGTATCACTGATAGAAGATTTCCGCAGCAAACTTTCAAAGATGGATGCTGCCACCCTTGGACGTTACATCATCCAGAAGTCTGGTATAAGCGAAGACCTTTACGCCGACAGGACAACTGTTGAAGGCGAAGCGAGGATAGAGAACCTCCAGGAGCTTTATAGCAGTATGCAAGAGTTTGTTGACAGTCAGAAGGAAGAGGGTAAGGAAGAGCAGATTACTCTCGCCGATTTCCTTTCGCAGGCAGCACTGCAAACAGACCAAGAGTCTGTTGATGCCGCCGACGACAACCAGCCGAAAGTAACGCTGATGACTATGCATGGTGCCAAGGGATTGGAGTTTGACACGGTGTTTATTGTCGGTCTTGAAGAGGAGATTTTCCCCTCTCCGCGCAGTGTTGACAGTCAGCGTGCCTTAGAAGAAGAGCGTCGCCTGCTATATGTTGCGATAACACGCGCCAAGAAACGCTGTTACCTGACACATGCCGAGAGCCGCTATCTCTATGGACAATGGATGAGCAATCCACGCAGCCGTTTCCTCAACGACATCAATCCGTCCCTGTTGGATTGCGGCACGCAGTCAAAACCTTCTGGCTATCCAAGGAGTTCTGGCAATACAAGTTTCACACAGACTAAAAAAGTTGACCGTTCTTTGCCCTTTGGCAATTTCCGTTCACTCGGTTCCTCCTCAACCCCTCGAAACTTTGAGCCATCAGGTTCTCGCGCCGTTTCGTCCACCTCAACCATCAAGCCTCAACCATCTACACCAACAAACAATCAAGGAACGTCCAGCACTTCTCGCCTTTCTATCGGCGCAATAGTCGAACACACTCGTTTCGGCCGCGGAAAAATTCTGAACATTGAAGGCACTGGCGACAACACAAAGGCATTGGTAGATTTCGAGAATGTTGGTAAGAAACAACTGCTGTTGAAGTTTGCATTCGCAAGTATGACAGTCATCAGTCATTAGTCATTAGTCTCGGTAATACGGTCATGTAAGCCGATATTAATCAAAAAATCAGAAGGTTGTATGTTTTAAGAGATAAATAGTTGTTTAAGACATGCAGTTTATTCATAAATGTTTTGTAATTTTGCGCCCGAATAGTCTGGATAGGCCCGAATAAGTGGAATCAAGCGCGGCAAGATGCAGTCGTACTTTATGAGGTTTCCCGCCTATCGGAAATAACGCGTAAAACAAAAACATAAAATGTACGCAATTGTAGAAATTAAAGGTCAGCAATTCAAGGCAGAACAAGGCAAAAAGATCTTTGTTAACCACATCAAAGACGCCGAAGAAGGCCAGACAATTGAATTCGACAAGGTACTTCTCGTTGACAACGAAGGTGCTGTAACTGTTGGCGCTCCTGCTATTGAGGGCGCAAAAGTGGTATGCGAGGTGGTTAACCCACTCGTAAAAGGTGACAAGGTCATCGTGTTCAAGATGAAGCGTCGTAAGGACTCACGCAAACGCAATGGTTTCCGTGCTCAGTACACGCAGGTAGAAGTTAAATCAGTAATCGCTTAATTTACAGGAGGAATTAACAATGGCTCATAAAAAAGGTGTCGGTAGTTCTAAGAACGGTCGTGAATCGGCTTCACAAAGATTAGGCGTTAAGATTTGGGGTGGCCAGAAGGTACAGGCAGGTAACATCATCGTTCGCCAGCGCGGTACTCACCACAACCCAGGTCAGAACGTGGCTATTGGTAAGGACGATACAATCTACGCTCTCGTTGACGGAATAGTAAGCTTCCGCAAGGGACGCAAGGATCGCAGTTACGTTTCTGTTGTTCCAGAGGCTTAACCCTTCCAGTCGCGACAACGACCTAACAAACAAATTTTCTTATTCCAAACAAACATAAAATCCCATCTCCTTCAAAGGGGTGGGATTTTTTTCAAAAAATATGAATATAAGAAACATTGCGATAATTGCTCACGTTGACCACGGCAAGACAACGCTCGTGGACAAGATGATGCTTGCTGGCCATTTGTTTCGCGATGGCCAGGACATGAGTTCACAGGTGCTCGACAGCAATGACCTGGAGAGAGAAAGAGGAATAACCATTCTTTCAAAGAATGTATCAATAAACTATAAGGGCGTAAAGATTAATATCATAGACACTCCAGGACACTCCGATTTTGGTGGCGAGGTGGAGCGTGTGCTTAATATGGCTGATGGCTGCCTGCTTCTCGTTGACGCTTTTGAAGGCCCCATGCCGCAGACACGCTTCGTGCTTCAGAAGGCATTGGAGATAGGATTGAAGCCTATCGTTGTGGTCAACAAGGTTGACAAGCCCAACTGCCGTCCAGAGGAGGTTTATGAAATGGTATTCGACCTTATGTTCTCGCTAAATGCAACAGAAGACCAGCTTGATTTCCCTGTTGTCTATGGCTCGGCAAAAATGGGTTGGATGGGTGAAGACTACAAGACTCCAACCGACGACATAACATATCTTCTTGATAAGATTATAGAGGTGATACCAGCGCCCGAAGCCCTTGAAGGCACACCACAGATGCTCATCACCTCCCTGGATTATTCCACATACACTGGACGAATAGCCGTTGGCCGTGTTCATCGTGGCACGCTGCGCGAAGGCATGAACATCACTATCTGCCACCGCAACGGCTCTAAGGAGCAGACGAAGATTAAGGAGTTGCACACCTTCGACGGCATGGGACATCACGCCACCACAGAGGTTAGCTCGGGAGATATCTGCGCAGTCATCGGTCTTTCCAACTTTGAGATTGGAGATACCATTTGCGACTTTGAGACGCCAGAGGCAATGACACCTATAGCCATCGACGAGCCTACAATGTCGATGCTCTTCCAGATTAATGACTCGCCGTTCTTCGGTAAAGAAGGAAAGTTCGTCACCTCTCGTCATATCAACGACCGTCTGCAGCGCGAGTTAGAGAAGAACCTTGCACTACGTGTAGAGCCCTTTGAGGATTCCACTGACAAGTGGATAGTTTCTGGCCGTGGCGTATTGCACCTATCCGTACTCATCGAGACAATGCGTCGTGAAGGTTATGAGTTGGCAGTCGGTCAGCCACAGGTTATATATAAGGAAATAAACGGAGTGAAATGCGAACCTATCGAGGAACTGACGATAAATGTTCCCGACGAGTTCGCGTCAAAGATGATAGATATGGTTACCCGTCGCAAGGGTGAGATGACATCTATGGAAAGTACGAACGAGCGCACAAACATTGAGTTTGACGTACCCTCCCGCGGCATCATCGGCTTGCGCACCAATGTGCTCACCGCATCGCAGGGAGAGGCGATAATGGCTCACCGCTTCAAAGAGTATCAGCCGTACAAGGGAGACATCACACGCCGTGTCAACGGCTCCATGATAGCTATGGAGACAGGCGCATCGTTCGCCTACTCTATCGACAAACTGCAAGACCGCGGCAAGTTCTTCATCGACCCAGGCGATGAGGTTTACATGGGCGAAGTTGTGGGAGAGCATATCCACGACAACGACCTCGTGGTCAATGTCACCAAGGCAAAGCAGCTCACGAACACTCGTGCGTCAGGCTCCGACGATAAGGCTCGCATCGTGCCGCGCGTCATTCTCTCACTCGAAGAGGCTCTCGAATACATCAAGGTTGATGAGCTCGTTGAGGTAACACCGAAATCTATGCGTATCCGCAAGATTATCCTCGACCACAATGAACGTAAAAAAGCAAATAAGGAATAACTAAGGCTTATGAAAAAATTCTTATTACTACTCTTCGCTATGGTTGCGCTAAACCTACAGGCAAAAGTTGACCAAAAATTCTACATCTTCCTTTGTTTTGGTCAGTCAAACATGGAGGGTGCTGCGCGCCCGGAACAGGTTGACAAAGAGAATGTTGACCCTCGTCTGCAACTTATGGCAGCTGTTGATAATCCTGCGCTCGGTCGTAAGATGGGCGAATGGAGCACTGCCGTTCCGCCTCTCTGCCGTCCCGGCACTGGCCTCACCCCTGCCGACTATTTCGGCCGCGAGATGCTCAAGCATCTTCCTTCTGATGTCAAGATTGGTATTATCCATGTGGCTATCGGAGGCATTGATATCCGCGGATTCATGCCAGATTCTGTTGCCGACTATGTAAAGCGCGCTCCAGGATGGATGATGGGAATGCTCAGGGAATATAACAACAACCCTTACGAGCGTCTTATCACCCTTGCAAAGAAGGCGCAGAAAGATGGTGTCATAAAGGGTATTCTCTTACATCAGGGCGAGACAAACTCTGGCGACCCACGTTGGGCTGGATGGGTGAACGATGTTTACACCAACATACTTAAAGACCTTAAGCTGAAGGCGAAGAATGTTCCTCTCCTTGCTGGTGAGGCTGTGCATGAGAATCGTGGAGGTGTCTGCGCAGGCATGAATCCTGCTGTCAACGACCTTTACAAGACTATCCCTACCGCTCATGCCGTATCTTCAAAAGGCATCACCTGCGCTGCCGATCATCTCCATTTCGACGCCGCTGGCTACCGTGAACTCGGTCGTCGTTACGCTTATGTCATGCTGCCGCTGATGGGAGTAAAGGTTGACCCTAAGGACGAGACTCACGACCCGGAATCTGTCGGTGAAGGCTTCGGCACTACAGCCTCAACAGTTGTTCCGGCTGCCGAGTGGCCAAAGGTTGACGAGAAGGGCAGAGCAACATTTGTGCTACCAAAGAGCAGTAATGCCAAGGAAATGATACTTGATATTTGCAACAAGAAATATCCTATGAAGCGTGCTTTCGACGGCTCATGGCGCGTCACCACAGATCCACTCGTGGTAGGCTTCCACTATTATTTTGTTGAGGCCGATGGCTTCCGCTCTATCGACCCTAACTCAGACGCTTTCTACGGCTGCGGTCGTATTGCAGGAGGTATCGAGATACCAGAGAAGCCTGAGGTTGCTGCTTATTACTCATACAACATGAACATTCCTCACGGACAGGTGCGTGAGTGCTACTACCATTCGGGCATTGAGCAAGGACCTCGCCGCTGCTTCGTCTATACTCCTGCCGAGTACGACCAGAACCCAACAAAGCGTTATCCTGTGCTCTATCTGCAGCACGGCATGGGCGAGGACGAGCGCGGATGGCATCAGCAGGGACACATGGCATTTATCATGGACAATGCCATTGCTGAAGGACGTGCCGTACCGATGATTGTCGTTATGGATTACGGCAACTGCGGCTACAGCTTCGGCGCAAAGCGTGGCGAGAGCATGCAGGATTTCGGTGCTTCTTTCACACCTATTATGCTCACGGAGATTATCCCGTATATCGACAAGACCTTCCGCACACTCGCCGACCGTGACCATCGCGCCATGGCAGGACTCTCTTGGGGTGGTCATGAGACTTTCCAAACCGCACTCCCTAACCTTGACAAGTTCTCTTATCTTGGTGCATTCTCTGGAGCAATCTTCGGCATCAACGAACAGAGCATCGACAAGATTTACAACGGTGTCTTCAGCGACCCAGAAGCCTTCAACCAGAAGGTTCATGCGTTCTTCATGAGTATGGGTTCTGAGGAGAACTTCCCGTGCAAGAACATCTCCGAGATGCTCAACAAGCGTGGCATAAAGAACATCTACTATGAGTCGCCAGGCACTCACCACGAGTGGCTCACATGGCGTCGCAGCCTTAACGAGTTCATCCCACTATTGTTTAAATAAAGACAATGAAACACTTTTAGCCCCCATACCGAAATAGTATGGGGGCTTTTCTTTGGCCAATAGGTCTGACTTTTTATGACGCTCATTACCGTTCTAAATGCACTTCGCTTCTAAATTGCTCTTTACTTTTAATTTTAAAACGCTGTTTCTCAGAAAAATGTATTTTTAGTCGCGACTAAATCGCTACTAAATTTCGTCTGTAAGTCGCCATTCGAATATTATAATCAACAAAATATGGAACAATATCAGTAATTCGAAGATATTTATATACACCTTCACCTGCCGTTGACTCTGCAATATACTCGTATTGAGTAGATAGCGCTACATCACGAAATTGTATATATTCCATAGCCATTACTCCTCCCTCGACTTTTTGTTGACGTTTAGTTGTCCTTTGTCGCTTTCCAAAAGACAGCAGTACTCATGCAATAATTTCTGCATTTTCTCTTTCGGAACAAGTAGTCGCTTGTATTCGGCTATCATAGTAGGGCTCATACTGCGGCTTAAAGCATATTCTACAACCGTTGCGTCGGCTTCGGGACAAAGGAT
>JABUUE010000060.1 GCA_021443335.1 Bacteroidaceae bacterium | reverse complement strand
CTTAGAACTTTCCTCTATCAGATAGACAATGATGTCACTGACTGAAAGGAAGTAACTTAATACTTAGTACTTAATACTTAAAAAGGTAATCATACTTAGTACTTAATACTTAGTACTTAATACTTAAAAAGGTAATCATACTTAGTACTTAGTACTTTGTACTTCGTACTTACTACTTTTTGGGTTTAATAATTAAACGAGCTGCCGCCAAGGAACTCGCGGAGCAGTGATGTTCCGGGGATGTCCATCTCGGGAACCTTAGGAATGTATTTCAGGAATTTAAGCAGACGGTAAGCCTCGCTGTATTCTGGACAGTTCTCAGGCACTCGTTCAAGCACTGGCTCCACATGGTTTTTTATTACTGCCAGTTCGAAGAGCATTGCCGTGTTGAGCACAGCGTCGGCATTATCCTGGTAAGGGAAAATCCATTTGTCTTCACCCTCTCTTACGCTTGGCCATCGGCGAATGGTCTCGCGGGCATCGCATCCCCTTGTTCTTGCGTCGCGTATGATGCGGCGTAGCAGGCGGTTGTCGCTTGTGGGAATGTAGTTGTGCTCGTCAAGGCTGATGGATGTCAGCGCTGAGGCGTAGAGGCGGAAGATGTGTTTGTCGTCAATCTGCTGTGTGAGCATTGGGTTTAGGGCGTGCAATCCTTCTATCACCAACACGTTGTCCTCGTTCATTTGCAGAATGGTGTCGCTCATCTCGCTCGCACCTTTGATGAAGTTGTAGCGTGGCAGCCTTACCGCCTTTCCCTCAAGAAGTTCGTTTAGATTTCTGTTGAACAGCTCGAGGTTCAGCGCGTAGATGCTCTCGTAGTCGTAGTCGCCATTGGGTTGCAGTGGTGTGCGCTCTCGATCCACGAAATAGTCGTCGAGCGAAATCTGCAAAGGCTTCTTTCCGCAGGTAAGCAACTGTATGCTCACGCGCTTGCAGGTGGATGTCTTTCCCGATGATGACGGTCCCGCGATGAGCACAATCTTTGTGTCTTTCTGTGCGGCGATGGTCTCCGCAATCTTGGCAATCTTCTTCTCTTGCAGCGCTTCCGAAACGATAATCACGTCTGTTGACAACCCTTCTTCCACCGCTGTGTTGAAGTCGCCGATGGTCTGGATGCCTATAATCTCCTGCCATAGGCGTGACTCGTAGAATGTTTCGTGCAGCTTGATGTCCTTGATTATCGGTGGCAGTTCCGCCGGGTTCTTCCTTGATGGTATGCGCAAGAGCAGTCCGTCGTAGCTTTTGTCTATGGCATAGAGAGTAACCATGGAGGTGCGTGGCAGTACGGAGCCGTAGAAATAGTTGTAGTAGCCGTCAATTTCATAGACTGTGCTAAACATTCTGCCGGTGAAGTTCAGCAGTTTCACCTTGGAGTCCATGTCCTGCTCCTTGAAAATCTTTATAGCTTTCTCGGTGCGCATTGCGTGTTGCTTTATCTTCATGTCGGCGGCAATAATCTCTGAAACTCTGCTCTTAATGCGCTCGATGTCCTGGTCGATGAGCGGCGTTCTGTCCTTTTTGTCATCCTTGATGTAGCAGAAGAAGCCGTTGCTTACGGCGTTGCATACAGTTACCTTCTTTTCTGGGAAAAGGTCGTTTACCGCCTTTGTCAGAATGAATATCAGAGTGCGTAGGTATGTGCGCTGTCCGCTCGGCGAGGTAAGGTCAAGAAACTCTATCTCTTTTGTGGAGAATACTTTGTAGTCGAGCGACGAAATGCGGTTGTTTACCTTTGCGCATATAGGTGCAAAGGGCATTGCGCCATCGTTTTCACGATTAATTTTAACAAAAATATCAAAAAGTGTGCTCCCTTCTTCAATTTTTAAAATATTATTTGTATTTTTGCACCAGATTTTAATCATAGCTGTAAGCACTATCTCCAACCCTCAAAAGGAGAAAAATAATTGTTAGACAAACGCCCCCTGAGGGTAAGAGGACGGAAGGAGTTTCCTTGAGCGAAGTGAAACAGTTCGCGACGTTTATGGCGCAAAATTAATGATTTTGTTTCAAATATATATTAAAAATATATTAAATTATTAAGACGATGTCAATTTTATCGCTTTTTAAGCTTGTAGGTTGCCTTGCAATGCTCATGTACGGTATGAAAATCATGAGCGACTCTTTGCAGAAGATGGCAGGTAGTCAGTTGAGACATGTGCTTGGTACCATGACACGCAACCGCTTCACGGGACTTCTTACCGGAGCCTTTGTTACAGCCTCTGTGCAGTCATCTACGGCAACGACGGTGATGACCGTATCGTTTGTCAACGCAGGTTTGCTCACTTTGGCACAGGCTATCTCTGTAATCATGGGTGCCAATATCGGTACTACTTGTACCGCATGGATAATGTCGGCAGGTTTCGCATTCAATATCACGGATATGGTGTGGCCTGCCCTTTTTATTGCCATTATCCTTTCATACTCCAAGACACACAAGACCATCGGTGAGTTCCTATTCGGTATCTCGTTCATGTTCCTCGGCTTGGGAACACTGAAGGCTAATGCCGTTGACATGGACCTCGGTCATAACCAGGCGATACTCGACTTCTTCACCTCCACCGGCGGATGGGGTTACGGCACATACCTGCTCTTCCTCCTTATCGGCGGTATCCTGACAATGTGCGTGCAGTCGTCAGCGGCGGTGATGGCAATCACCATGATTCTCTGCTCTTCGGGTGCACTCGGCATATATCAGGGTATTGCCCTCGTTATGGGTGAGAACATTGGAACAACGGTTACCTCAAACCTCGCCGCCATGTCTGCCAACCCGCAGGCACGTCGCGCCGCCCTCGCCCACATGCTCTTCAACGTGTTCGGTGTTTGCTGGGTGCTGATAGTGTTCAAATACTTCATCGATTTCGTCTGCATGATGGTAGGCTATGACCCAAATGCTCAGGGTGCCGACCCGGCGATACTCTCTGTTGTGCTTGCCGCGTTCCATACAAGCTTCAACGTTTGCAACGTGCTTATCCTTATATGGTTCATAAAGCCGATAGAGAAAGTTGTGTGCAAACTCATACCGTCAAAGCCAGACTCAGAGGAAGACGACTCACGCCTCGTGTTCATTTCTTCAGGACTTATGCAGACGCCAGAGCTTTCTGTCTATGAGGCACAGAAGGAAATATCCACCTTTGGAAGACGTGTGCAGAAGATGTTCTCATTAGTTCGCGAACTCCTTAACACCAAGGACGAGGCGGCATTTGTTAAGCTCTATTCACGCATTGAGAAATACGAGGGCATCACAGACAACTTGGAGATTGAGATTGCGAAATATCTTGACGAGGTTTCCGACGCTCACCTCTCCGACGACACTAAGGCAAAGATACGCGCGATGCTCCGCCAGATATCAGAATTAGAGTCTATCGGCGATAGCTGCTTCAACCTCGCTCGTGCGCTTAACCGCAAGATTGCAGGCAAGGAAGACTTCACAGAGCGTCAGTATGAGCGCATAACCCAGATGTTTGAGCTTACCGAGAACTCGCTCACACAGATGAATGTCATATTTGCCGGCCGTCGCGACACCCTCGACGCCAACCGCTCATTCAATATAGAGAACGAGATAAACAACTACCGCAACCAGTTGCGTAACCAGAACATCAACGATGTCAACAACCATGAGTACAGTTATGCCATAGGCACAATGTATATGGATGTCATCAACGAGTGTGAGAAACTCGGCGACTATGTCGTGAATGTCGTTGAGGCAAGATTGGGAACAAGGCAGAAGTAAAGATTGGCCCCCTAACCCCCTGAAGGGGGAAATAAATATTAAATACATGAAAAGATATGCACAAATCGTCGCCCTCCAGCCAGAGGCGGAGGCGCGCTACAGAGAGCTGCACCTTGCAGTGTGGCCAAGCGTGTTGAAAACCATTAAGGACTGCAACATCGAGAACTATTCCATCTTCCTTCGCGATGGCCTGCTCTTCGCTTATTTCGAATATACAGGCACCGACTATGCCGCTGATATGGCGAAGATGGCAGCCGACCCGGAGACACAGCGCTGGTGGAAAGAGACCGACCCTCTGCAGCGTCCGCTTGAGACATGCAAGGAAGGCGAGTGGTGGGCACCTATGGAGGAAGTGTTCCATATAGACTAAAGCTACTGAGTAATAAGTACGAAGTAAGCCTCACCCCTAACCCCTCTCCATCAGGAGAGGGGAATGATTAGCTTTGGAGGTTTTAAGCGGGTAATCATACTTTGTACTTACTTCTTCATACTTTGTACTTANATAGTAAGAATGTTCAATAAATAAAGCACATATACGTTCTAATGAACTTTTTGGGTTTAATGATATATAAGTATCTATATGTACTAAAAAGCCTTGGAAAGTCTTTAGTATTACATCCCTTATCGTTTATTCTTATGGCACATTGACAATACCTTATCTGTTGCGCCGCACTTGCTTGCCACATAGTCTTTCGCCGCCTTTCCCTTAGCCTTTATCTGTTCGTCGGAGGCGTTGAGAGCGTCCATCTTTTGGGCGAAATCGTCGTACGACTTTATCTCTATTCCGCCGCCAGAGGCTTTGAGGTCTTGTGCTTCCTGGAAACGTTCGTTGTTCGGGCCGAAGAACACAGGCACTCCCCATACTGCGGCCTCAAGCACATTGTGGATTCCTACGCCAAAACCTCCGCCCACGTATGTTACATCGCCGTAGCGGTAGATGCTTGAAAGTAGTCCGAAACAGTTGATTATAAGCACTTCTCGCTTGGCATCAGTCGCTTGTTTCTGGTCTGTTTGCTTGTTCGCATCAACTGCCTTTTTGCTTTCGAGGTCCTTGTAATACACCGATGTCATGCCGTATTTCTGCAACTTGCTCTCAATCTCTTGAAGATGGTCGTTGCCGATGACGTGCGGCGCGATGATGAGTTTCCATTCCGGATGCTCTGCGAAATAGCGGAAGAAGATGTCCTCGTCGGGTGGCCATGAAGAGCCTGCGATGAATACTTTAGGCGATTTCGGCAGGTCGGTGGCTGCTTCCTTGCTGTTAGCATCTGCAGCTGATGGCGCGGCAATGAAGTCTTCCACCACCGTCAGCACCTTCGCCTGCTCCTGAATCTGCTTCACGCGGTCGAAGCGTGTGTCGCCAGTGATGGTAACATTTGTTATGCCAAGGGTGGCGAGAAGCTGCTTGCTTATCTCGTTCTGCACGAAGAAATGGCTGATACATTTCAGCACAAGGTTGTACGGATAGCCGTACCACTTGAAGAATATCTGGTTTTTGCGGAAGATGCTGCTCACGCTATACACAGGAATATGCCTTTTATGGAGCATGTGCATATAGTTCCACCAGAACTCATACTTGATGAAATATGCCGTCTTTATCTTTATGCGTCGGGTGAAGCGCAGCACATTCGTGGGCGTGTCTAACGGCAGATAGCACACGATGTCGGCATATTCGTAGTCCTTCCTCACCTCATAGCCAGAGGGGGAGAAGAAGGTGAGAAGTATCTTCTCTTCGGGAGTGTCGTGCTTTATCCTCTCAATGATGGGACGTGCCTGCTCAAACTCGCCTAACGAGGCGGCATGAAACCACAGATATTCGCTGTCTGGGTCCGCCTTTTCGTCTAAGACAAGGAAGGAGTTGCGCTCGCCTTTCCACATCTTCTTGACCTTTTCATTGAAGTGTGAGGCTAAGACTACGCCCAACTGATACAAATAAATTAATATAGAATACATTGTTACCTGCTTAAAGTACCTTGCTCAACTTTCTCAAGCTCCAGTATGAGATGATTGTTTAATTATTAATGATAAATGATTAATTCGGGGAAAAAACGGGACACCGCATTAATAAATAATCATTAAACATTAATAAATAAATCACAAGTTGAGCACTTGCGAAACTTGAATACTTAATTCTTTGCTTCTTTGATATTTATGCAGAGAGGATTTCAATAGCCTTTCTCAGTCGTCTCAGAGTCTCCTCTTTGCCAAGGAATGCTGTTATGTCAAACATTCCTGGACCGATGCCGCGGCCCACGAGAGCCAGACGGAAGGCGTTCATGATATCGCCTAATTTATAGCTGTTCTCTTCAACCCATGCAAAGACAACCTTCTCTTGGTTCTCCATTGAGAAGTCGTCGATGGTTTCTATAAGGTCGGCAAGTTCCGCCATCTGCAGATGCGAATACTCCTTCCAGCGTTTCTTGACGGTCTTCTCGTCGTATGATGTTGGTGGAATAAAGAAGAAGTCGCATATCTCCCACAGCTCGTTTACGAAGTTCACGCGGCCCTTCATCATTCCTACAACCTTGCGGATATCCTCGATGGAGGCGTCTATTCCGTGGCCTATGACTATTGGTGCGAAGTAGTCGGCAACCTCTTCGTCGCTCTTGTTGAGTATATACTCATGGTTAAACCACTTTGCCTTTTCGAAGGCAAACTTGGCGCCAGCCTTGGAACATTTGTTAAGGTCGAACTGCTCGATTAGCTCGTCCATAGTGAACAGTTCCTGCTCTGTTCCCGGGTTCCAGCCGAGGAGGGCGAGGAAATTGATTACCGCCTCCGGGAAATAGCCCTTCTCGCGGAAGCCGCTTGATATCTCGCCGCTCTTTGGGTCGTGCCATTCGAGAGGGAAAACAGGGAAGCCGAGGCGGTCGCCATCGCGCTTTGACAGCTTGCCCTTGCCGTCTGGTTTCAGGAGGAGTGGCAGGTGGGCGAAGCGTGGCATGGTATCTTCCCAGCCGAAGGCGCGGTAGAGGAGCACATGGAGTGGGGCAGAGGGCAACCATTCCTCACCGCGGATAACGTGGGATATCTCCATCAGATGGTCGTCAACGATGTTCGCCAAATGGTATGTAGGCAGCTCGTCGGCACTTTTGTAGAGCACCTTATCGTCAAGAACATCGCTCTTTATCATCACGTCACCGCGGATAATGTCGTCAACATGCACCTCGATGCCCGGGTCTATCTTGAAGCGAACAACATACTGCTGTCCGTCGTCAATCATCTCTTTCACCTGCTCAGCAGGGAGAGACAGCGAGTTGCGCATCATCATTCGTGTGCTTGCGTCATACTGGAAGTTCTCTATCTCGCTGCGTTTCTGCTCCAGCTCCTCTGGAGTGTCGAAGGCGATGTATGCTTTGCCAGCTTCGAGCAACTGGTCAACATACTTCTTGTAGATGCTTCTGCGCTCGCTCTGGCGGTAGGGACCTTTGTCGCCGCCGTAGCTTACGCCCTCGTCAAACTTAATGCCGAACCATTTGAACGACTCAATGATGTATGCCTCAGCACCCTCAACGAAACGGTTGGAGTCGGTGTCTTCTATGCGGAACACCATGTCGCCGCCGTGCTTCTTGGCGAATAAATAGTTGTACAGGGCAGTGCGTACACCGCCTATGTGAAGAGGTCCTGTGGGACTTGGTGCGAAGCGCACCCTAACACGTCTTTCCATAATTTATTTAAATTTTGGCGGCAAAGTTACAAATAATTATCAATTATGAATTATAAATTATGAAATATTCGTAATTTTGCGCCCAAATAGTTGACTCAAAACCCTGAACTTGGCTCTGGCCTTGGCCTTGGCCTTGGCCTTGGCCTTGGCCTCCTAAAGTACAAAGTAGTAAGTATTAAGTAGTAAGTATGATTTGCTTCTGAAGTTTCGATTCTGCCTTTAAGTGGGTAATCATACTTCGTACTTAGAACTTACTACTTAATACTTAGGCCAAAGCCAAAGCCAAAGTTCAAAGAATTCAAATGTATGGCTGCTAAAAACAATAAATTTCGACTTCTCCTTGCCCGCGTGCCGGTTTTCTTGGCGTGCATAGTGGCTATAATATGGGCGCTCCCAAGGGATAACGCCCCCAAACTGCTGTATGAGCTGAACCATCCGTGGACTTATCCCGACCTCATCGCCGACTCTGACTTTCCGGTTTTCCGCGATTCTATGGAGATTCGCCGCGAGAAGGATTCCCTTGTCAGCCTGATAGAGCCGTACTTCACCAAGAACAGGGAAATCGCCTCCGAGCAGATAGCGCGCTTTCAGGCCGACCACGAGAAGAACGACCATGGGCTTACGCAGTCCATGATGTATAGCATTGTGCGAGCGTTGGCTAATGTTTACGAGAAGGGCATCATCGACAATGCGCGTTATATGAAGATAGCGGCAGACACCCTGCATAACATCCGTCTTGTGGAGGGCAATCAGGCAGTGCCCATAAACATTATGGAGTTCTATTACCCGCGGTCGGCGTACGAGCATCTTTTCGACAGTCCTGCCATGCAGGCTTACCGCCCCGCCATACAAAACTGTGAGCTGCAGGAGTATCTGAAGCCGAACATCATCTACGATGAGCAGCGCAACAAGGACGAGATAAACGATGTGGAGAACATGGTTTCCGAGACGCGACAGTTCGTGCAGAAGAACTCCAAGATTGTTCGTCGTGGCGATAATATCACGCGCGACATATACCAGAAGCTGCTGTCTTACGAGATAGCCAACTCTCAGCGCACACATAATGTGGCGAGCATCCCTTCGACCGTTGCCGGGCAGACGCTCTATGTGTGTGTGATGATGGTGCTGCTGCTCATATACATATATCTCTTCCGCAAAGACTATTTCGAGAAGCCGCGACTGCTGATGCTCCAGTTCCTGCTCGTTACGCTGTTCCCGGTTGTCGTTTCGATAATGATGAGCCACACGCTATACAATGTCTATGCGCTGCCTTACGCTATGGTGCCGATGTTCATCCGCGTGTTCATGGATTCCAGGACGGCATTTATCAGTCATGTGGTCATGATATTGATATGTGCTGTGGCGGTGAAATACCAGTACGAGTTCATCATTGTGCAGATAGTTGCCGGCGCGGTAGCCATTTATTCCATGCGACATCTTACCAAGCGCTCGGAACTCTTTGTCGCCGCTCTCCACGTTACGATATTCTCTTGTCTGATATATTTCTCATTGCAGCTTATGCAGACCACAAAGACTGCCTCTGAACTCGATAATAACTTCTACAAATATTTCTGCATCAACGGTGTGCTGCTGCTGTTCACTTACCCTGCGATGTATCTGATAGAGAGGATGTTCAACTTCACATCCGATGTTACTCTGATAGAGCTGTCCAACACTTCCAACCGTCTGCTTCGCAAACTCTCGATGGTGGCGCCAGGCACTTACCAGCACTGCACAATGGTCAGCAACCTCGCCGCCGAGATATCGGAGAAGATAGGGGCGCAGACGCAGCTTGTGCGTACAGGCGCGTTGTATCACGACATTGGCAAGATGTCGAATCCGGAGTATTACACCGAGAACCAGAACGGCATGAAGAACCCGCTTGAGAAAAAGGACCGCAAGGAAGCGGCGAAGATTATTATCTCGCATGTTAAGGAGGGTGTGCGACTCGCCAAAGCCGAAGGACTGCCGCAGGAGATTATAGACTTCATACAGACGCACCACGGAACGGGACTGACCAAGTACTTCTACCTGAACTATAAGAATGAGCATCCGAAGGAGGAGGTGAACCCAGCCGACTTCTCTTACGGCGGTCCAAACCCTTCAACCGCTGAGCAGGCTATTCTGATGATGGCAGACGCTGTAGAGGCTGCCTCACGCTCGCTGCCCGACTATTCCGAGAAGTCCATCACTGGATTGGTGAACAGGATAATCGATTCGCAGGTTGCCGACAGGTTCTTCGAGAATTGTCCTATCAACTTCAGGGATGTCACCGCCGCTAAACAGGTGCTTATAGAGCGCTTGATGGCTATATACCACACCCGTATCTCCTACCCAAAGGAGAAATAACTCCAAAATTCCTACGCATGATTAGGGAGTAAGCAAAAGACAGAATGTCAGCAAAATCACGTTTTTGCTGACATTCTGTCTTTTCTGCGTTGTACACTTTTTGCCATCATTTAGCATTAAACGCAAGAGAATTCTGCTGTAAAAGTGGCACTTATAGGACAATTTCCACGAGCCCAAGGCAAAACTCCCACGAACTTTGATCGTTTCTCATAGCAAAGCACATCGAAAATCATAGCAAAACACATCGAAACTCCCACGGATTTTGCCCGAAAACAGCCGTTTTTTGAGTCAAAATGCAGTGATTTCGCAACCGTCTCTCTGTGTCAAAAATCCAACTTTCTCACCATAAACCACTTACGTTTCTTCGTCTCACTGCGTCATTTCATGTCCAATAGCAAGTTTGTTTCCCCGAAGCGATTCTGCCGCACCTCAGATTTTACAAAGTGTCAGCCTTTCGCGCCATTCGCTTACACTTTGACAGATTAACTCTGATGAATCACTTTTTTTGTTACTTTGGCAGACTGTGGATGCGGAGATTAGATAAAAGGAAAGGAAAGATAAAATTGAACCCCAAAAATTCTAATGAACTTTTTGGGTTGAAAAAAATCTGACACAGGCCTATGTGGGATAAAAAATGCCTCCTAACAGCTATATTCTGCCGTTTAGGAGGCTTTTTCTTGTTCACTTGGCAACGGTTATCCTTACGGGGGAAAGCAGTCCTGAGGGTACGAGGGGGTCGGTGGGCGTTGCTGTCGGCGGCCAGCTGAACGTGGCGCGCTGGTCTTCGGGCAGGGAAGCATCGCCAATCATGCGGTTTGCATTGACGTTGCAGACACTGAGCGTGACGGTGTTGCTGCCCTCCTTCAGCAGACCGGTGATGTCCACCTCCATCGGACAGCCCCACAGCGTGCCGGCATAACGACCGTTTACCGTCACTGAGGCGAGAGCGCCGATATCTTGACATGAGAGGAACACATGCTCTGCTGACCTAATCCTTTCGTAGTCTGCCGTGCCCATATCGAGCGTTGTTTCATAGATGGCAGTGCCGGAGAAATGCCTTATCACCTCGTTGTCATGCCTTGTCCAGTCGGCTGTCGCGGGGAAGATGGCTGCCTGGCTGCCTCCTCTCGTTTGCCTGAACGTAGCGTTCCACTGCCCTATGGTCGTTATGGTGTCGCGCTGCGTAGTCCACAGTGGCAGTAGCTCGTCGTTCTTGTCTGACAGCACCACGAAGGCGCTCTCCCCGGCACGCAGCGTCAGCGTGTCGGCAAGGCTGTAGCATCGCGCGTCGATGGGCGTCCACAACTGCCTGTGCCTGTATGAGGAGCGGAATGTAGGCACGCCGCTCCAGTCCTCTCTCGTGGGGTTGTATATGAAATATATATCGGCGTCGTCCAGACGGCGGTGGGTGAAGCGCGCGAAGGGCAGCCTTTTATCGCAGTGTATGTCTGGCTCACTTATCTCTACATCCTCTCCGAAGGCGAATACCCTCACGCCCATCGCCTTGAGGCTGTCGAGCTTTGCCCTTGTCCTGCCAGAGAGCCTTGCGTCGCGCGCTATGGCTATGTAGGGGTAGGCATGGTTTGTGGCGAGAAAAGCTTCGTCGGTAGCCACGTCGAAGTCAACGCCTTGCGGCAGTCGCGGAAGCCGGTGTGTGAGCAGTTTCACCGGAGCGTCACCTCCCAAGAGTACGAGTACGTCAGCCACAGACTTGCCCATGCGCAGCAGTGAGGCGCACCGTGCCTGATAGTCCCAGAACGGTCGCGACATTTCCCACTGCGTGTTCGTGCGTGTCAGTCCGTAATTCCTTCCTCCCGCCGTAGAGCCGGGGATGGTGTCGGCTCCCCATGGCTGGTATGCCACGGCGCAGACCACAAACTCCTGCAGTCCCATGGCATAGGCATGGTCAGCTATGGGCTTCAGATAGCCTAACGGATGGCTGAAGTCGAAGTCGGTAAACGCCTCTGCCGAGGCTATTGGCTTATCCATGAGGCGCGCCGATGATGCAGCCTCCTTTATGTCGTAGGCACCGTCGCGCTGGTATGCCCAGAACTCTCCCTGCGGCTTCTGCACCATACATTTCGCCCAGATATTGTCGGAGACGAGGCTTTGGCCGTTGCCCACAGCCTGTGCCGTGCATAGCAGTCCGTCGCGCCGACACAGGCTGTCAAGCGCACCGATATACTCCGTTGCGACAAGTTCGGCGATGGTGCGCCTCACGTCTGCCTGAAACTCCTCCGTCGTGGCTGGTCCTTCAAGGGGCTTTATGCCCAGTTCCTCCAGTTTGTAGCCTGCCATTGCTGGCAGCCACGGCATGATATCATATCCGCGCAGTCTGCGGAAGTGCGAGGGGAAGTCTGCCGTCCAGTTCTGGCTTCCAGCCTCATGGCTGTCCACTGCCAGTCCCTCCACGGTGACGCCTGCCGCTCGCAGCGTATCGACTATGCACTTGAAGTAATTGTTGTATTGCAGTTCGGCGGCTCGGCGCGACATCTTGTCGCACTCGTAGCCCATGAGTTCGGGCCGTCCATGCTTCGTCTTTCCCCCCGTAACGGTAGAGTAGAAGCGTAGCAGAAGGGTTAGTCCCTTAACCCCCTGAAGGGGAGATT
>JABUUE010000005.1:23006-63091 GCA_021443335.1 Bacteroidaceae bacterium | reverse complement strand
TAGGTGTGGGTGTGGGCGTAGGCGTAGGTTCTACGTCTTTATCCAGAATGTCCTTGTTGCAGCTGAGGCATATAATGGCACATAATGCCATCGCCATAAGGGTTTTGGGGGATGTTATCATTGTTGTTTCTGTTTTCTGTTTATGTTTAATATTCTGACTCTTCGTTGTCCTCGTCCCAGTTGTCGATATCAATGTCATTTCCGCCTGTATGGGAACCGGCTTTTATTTGGGGGTTATTCGGCCATGGCCACCATGGCCATGGTTTGGGTCGGTATGGTGGATATGGGCCCGAGCGTGGCGTTAAGAGTGTCTCAACCTCAATGTGATACTTTTGTATTGTGGGAGCTTTGTACGGTTTTAATGTTTTATTCTTCATGTGGTTGATGAGTTGGTTATATGAGTGGGTTTCACAAAAAACTGTGCAAAGGTACGAAAAATAGATGTCAATATACACATTGATATCTCGTAAGGTGCTCCGTTTTTTTTTTTTTTTGATTTAGATTAATGATCTGATGTGCAAGCGAATGTGTGAGAAATACTGTTCGTGATGTTTGTGTGTTTGAAAAAAGTTTCGTAACTTTGCAGCGGTAATGCAGTAGAAATTATGAAAAGAGCGTTAATAACAAGTGTTTTTAGTCTCTTGGTTTGTGCAGCATCGTTCGCGCAGGCCATAAAGGGCGACTGGATGGGAAACCTTGACCTTATGGGGCAGAAGCTGCCGTTGGTGTTCCACCTGAACGAAGGCAGTGGAGACTGCACCATGGACAGCCCTAACCAGGGAGCGAAGGGCGTGGCTGCGAAGATAGTGAAGAACAGCGACAGCGCCATCGAGATAGAGGTGACAATGATAGGAGCGAAATATGCGGGTGAACTGAAGGACGGAAAGATTGTCGGAAAGTTCACGCAGAGCGGCATGTCGTTCGACCTTGACCTGACACCGGGCGTGGTGGAGAGAAAGCGTCCGCAGACACCGCAGCAGCCTTTCCCGTACAAGACGGAGGAACTGTCGTTCACCAACGACAAGGACGGCGCAGTGCTGTCAGGAACACTTGTTACGCCTGCCAATGCGAAGAACGCGCCTCTCGTGGTGTTCGTCACGGGCAGCGGAGCGCAGAACCGCGACGAGGAGATATTCGAACACAAGCCTTTTGCTGTGATTGCCGACAGGTTAGCTAAGAGCGGCATAGCTTCCTTCCGCTACGACGACCGCGGCGTGGGAAAGTCGGGCGGAAAGCGCGATGACCTCACCACCGACGATTTCCGTCAGGACGCGCTCTGCGCTGTAAAGATGCTGCGTGCAAAGGGTGTGGCGAAGAAGATAGGAATAATCGGACACAGCGAGGGTGGACTTATCGCATATATGGTTGCTGGCGAGCAGCCGAAGGATGTGAACTTCATCATTTCGCTTGCCGGACCGGCATTGGACGGCGAGAAGGTGATGACACTCCAGATAAACAAGACGGTGGACTTCGCTCTGAAGAAGGTTACTGAAACAACAGGAATGGCAGTGACCGACGAGATGAAGCAAACGGCTTACAGCGCGTCGAGAGCTGCTGTCGATAAGCAGTTGGCATCCCCTTGGTACGATTATTTCCTGAAATACGACCCTGCAACAGTCATCAGCAAAATAAAATGTCCTGTCTTCGCCGCTTTCGGCTCAAAGGATATGCAGGTGGTGGCGCAGGACAATGTGGAGGCGTTGAAGAAGTCGCTGAAGGTGAAGCCGGCAGACAAGATAAAGGTTTACGAGGGCCACAACCACCTCTTCCAGCATGCGCCAACAGGTATTCAAACCGAATATGCCGAGATAGAAGAGACATTCTCGGAGGAGGTCATCGCTGATATTGTCGCGTGGATAAAGGCAAGCGTGAAGTAGGCTTGAGGTTGAAGGTTGGAGGTTGAAGGTTGGAGGTTGGAGGTTAAAGGTAATCTCACCTGAAACCTGCAGAAAGTTTAACGTAAGTGATACTTGAAGAAATAATGTTTCACAGCAAAACATGAAATTTCCCTATGAGTTTCGGGTCAAAACTCATAGGGAAATTTTTTTTTTCGTGGGACTTTCGATATGTTTCACGGGGACTTTTTGATCGGATTCCCTAAGAAAGTCGAAACGACTGTCATAGAAACATGAGTTGAGTGTCATAGACAGAAACATCGATTACTTCGCCTTTGTGTAGTATTTGTATAGTGTTAGTGTAGTGTTAGTGTAGTATGGCGGCACCATACTACACTCTTAAATTTCTGATTATTAGTAAGTAATAGTTTGTTAGTGTAGTGTTGTAGTATTTTGATTTTAGGTGCAAAGTTAATGAATGTATTGTTGATATGCAAGAAAATTTGTGTGTTTTATGTGAAAGTTATAATTATTTTCGTGCATAAACTCCAGTTAAAGTGAACTTTGTTTGTAATTTCATTTAGTTAATCGTAACTTTGTCGCGCAAAAGTACTCACGTATTAAACGTATTTATGGTTAAGCATATTATTTTATGGACACTCAATGCGGAGTTGTCCGAGGCAGAGAAGACTGCCGCGAAGCAAGGAATGAAGGAAGGTCTTGAAGGTTTGAAGGGGAAGGTGCCCGGACTTCTTGACATAGTTGTTAACATTGACGGCAGACTGGAGTCGTCAAACTGCGATGTGATGCTCGACAGCACGCTTGAAAGTGCTGAGGCTCTGAAGGCTTACTCGCAGCATCCGGAACATGTGGCAGTGGCAAACAGCAAGGTCCGTCCTTACACCGTTCAGCGCACTTGCCTGGACTTTGAAGTCAAGTAGTTCGTCAGGAAAAGATTTTGAAGTAATGCTTACAATACACAAGGGAAGGCCTGATGACCTGTCGGGCAGGACGGAGCGCGAGGTGAGGGTTTATGACCTTCTCGACTCGTTAGGCGTGGATTACGACCGTCTTGACCATGAGCCGGCAATGACGATGGAGGTGTGCGAGGCAATAAACGCTGCTTTCGGACGAATGACCTTGTCGCAGTTCAAGGCTGAGACGGGCGAGGAGCATACGAAGCACGCCATAATATGCAAGAACCTCTTCCTCTGCAACCGTCAGAAGACGAGGTTTTACCTGCTGATGATTCCCGGCGACAAGAAGTTCCTCACCAAAGACCTTTCTGCACAGATAAACTCCGCGCGACTGTCGTTTGCGGGAGAGGAGGAGATGCAGAAATATCTTGACATAATGCCCGGCTCAGTTTCTGTGCTCGGACTGATGAACGATAAAGAGAACGCCGTGCAACTGCTTATTGACAGCGATGTGCTGCAGAGTGAGTTTGTGGGCTGCCATCCTTGCATGAACACATCAAGTCTGCGAATGAAGACAAAGGACTTGATGGAGAAGGTGATACCCGCAATGAGACACGAACCCATTGTGGTGAGGCTTTAACTCCTCTTTAACTCCCCATTTACTCCTCTTTAACTCCCCATTAACTCCTCTTTAACTCCCCATTTACTACGATGTTGCTCTAATGCAGCATGTGCCTTATGGCATCGATAGGATGATAAATCATCATTCGCGGTCCTGCCCATCGCATTATCTTGCGTACCCTTTCTCTCATTTCAGGCTTGTAGCAGTGGGTGGGGCAGTGGCGGCAGGAGGTTTTGTCCTCTCCGTACTTGCAGTGGTCAAGACGTTTATGGGCGTATTCAAGCAGCAGCGAACACTGAGGACAGAGTTCGCTGTTGTTTTCTTTCTTCTTGCAATATAGGCGAATCATCTTCTCAACGATTCGCTTTTCGTATTCTATTTCTTCCATTGATTTTCTACTCTTTATCGTTGAGCGCGTTTATACATCCTGCCTTTACAAGCCATGCTGTGCCAAAGGCTAATTGCAGGAAACATTCTCCTATCAACACGAAATAATGATATTCTTTCAGGCTGCTAATGACATTTGTTGCTAAGATAAACAACATTCCAAACAACATCATCGCCAGACAGCAGATGTAAACCTTGTTGCGCTTGCGCTTCTCGTCGGTGATATTGTCGCCGTGCTTCATGAAACGGCAGGTCTGTATGAAGAACGACACGTAGAGTATCACGGCACAGGCGGTGTGGATGATGCCCGACGCCTTCAGCGGAAGGCAGAACAAGCCCACAAACTCCTCTGTCGTAGCCCGACCGTCGGCACACGGAAACATCACTATTGCCATTGCCATAACAGCGGCTACGGAGGTTACTATGTTGTCGATGATGTCATAGCCCTTGTATGCCCAGTAATAAATGGATAGGGCAAACAGCAGTCCTATCATCATCATTCGAGAGTTGGCGTAGTAGGTGGCGCTGATGCTCTCGTACCACCCCGGCTCGTTGGTGCCACGCCAGTAGCCGAAAAGTCCGAAACCGACACTCAGCAGAGGAAGGAGGATGCCTAATACGCCCAAAATCTTCTGCTCTTTCCGCATCGTTATTCTATATAAGTCTTCCATGGAGATTTATTATTTTTATTTATTAATTAATGATTAATTCGGGGCAAAGGTCTAACTCCGCATTAATCAATTATCAATAATCATTAAACGATAATCAATAGTATCTACTCCGCATTAATCAATAATCATTAAACGATAATCATTAATCATTAAGTTTCATTCCAGTCGCCGTATTCTCACTTCAATGTCTTTCTTGCCCTTGAAATGCTCAACGATTGGCTTAAGGTCTGTCTCGCCGTAATGATAAGGATAGACTATCTTTGGCGAGAACATCTCAATAGCCTTGATACATTGTGCTGCTGTCATCGTATAGGGTTGGTTTACAGGCAGGAAGGCGATGTCAACATCTTTCAGTTCTGCCAATTCGGAAATCTCCTCTGTATCGCCCGCCACATAGATTCGGAGGTCGTCGATGTCGAGAATAAAGCCCACATCACGCCCTTTCGGATGGAATTTCTCATGTCCGGGAGATATGTTGTAGGCTGCAGCGGCAGTGATGCTCAACGCTCCAAACTGTTTTGTTTCTCCTACCTTCATTGCCTCGCTCTTCTTTGACAGTTCTGCAACCTTTCCGTTGCTTAGGAAGACAGTTCCGTCTTTCCACACCTGCTCCACGGCAGTCTTGTCGAAATGGTCGCCGTGCTCATGGGTGACAAGCACCAAGTCAGCCTTAGGAAGCTTGGAGTAGTCGGTGCCGAACATCAGCACAGGGTCTATGTGGACGCAGTAACCGCCGGCGTCTATCATCAGTGTGCCGTGCTTAATGAAGGTTATCTCCACTCTTTTGCCTTTCCCGGTAAAGAAAATGTCGCTGTCAAGCACCGTTGTCGGCAGTCCGGAAGCTTTCCACGCCATTATTCCTCCTTTCATATCTACGACCTTAAACCCTTGGTCAGCAAGGTAATTGGCTGCGGAATTGCTGCGTCTGCCACTGCGGCAATAAACATAGACGGTCTTCGTTTTGTCAAGGTTTTCGGCCTCTTTCTTGAAGCTGTCGCCGTCGAGCCAGTTTATCAGCTTTGCGCCTTTCAGGTGACCTTCCGCAAACTCGTCAGGCTTCCTTACGTCGAGAAGTATTCCGTTAGCGTCAGTCTCCACCGCCGTTTTGAAGTCGGAAGGAGTGACAACTGTCACGTTCGGGTTCTGTGCGTTGCAACCGACACACAGCGTTCCCATCAGAATTGATAGCAGTTTTATAAGTTTCATAAAAATAATTATTCGCCAATTAATTCGGCAAATTTAAATAATCTTTTGGATATTCACAAACGTTTTGTGGAAAATGTTATAAATCGTGTGAATTTTGGCATAGGAACTCTCGTTGAGTTTCGCCGATACTCGCATTGAGTTTCGCCGATACTTGCATTGAGTTTCGCCGATACTTGCATTGAGTTGCAGGGATATTCGCACGTGGTTTTTTAGACTGTTTCGGAGACCGAAAGTGAGCGGTTTAGGGGCAAATGTAATGATTTATATCGTTTATATGTGTTAGAGTATGTTAAAAAGAAGGGATTATTCGTTAATTTGCTGATTTTTTGTTGTAATTTTGCACTCCGAAAACTATTAAGAGTTTAAAAGTTTTCACTAAGAAAAGGTAAATTATAAGGTATGATAACACAAAAACATGTTATGAGAAATCTCCTGATGGGAGTTCTTCTGCTGTTTGGCCAGATTGCTTTTGCCCAGACAGAGGATGCCGCTTCTGTCCCGACGCTTGACCTTACGCTCAGCAAGGCCATAGAGATAGCGTTGGCGGACAACCCAACAATAAGTGCGGCAAACAAGGAGATTCAGTTGAAGAAGGTTGCTAATAGGGAAGCATGGCAGTCACTTTTGCCTACATTAGAGGGACAGTTGTCGCTGTCGCACTCTATTAAGGTGGCTGAAATTACCACAAGTATGGGTAAGTTCAAGATGGGTACTGACGGAACGACAACCGCTAACGGCGGTCTCACTCTTGCCTTGCCAGTCTTTGCGCCCGCTATTTACAAGAATATCAGTCTGACGAAAGACGATATACTTTTGGCGCAAGAGGCGGCTCGCGGCAGCAAGTTGAGTCTTGTGAAGGAGGTTACAAAGGCCTATTTCGGTGTGTTGCTCTCCAAGCATGGTGTGAATGTGATGCAGAAGGCTTATGACGTGGCTGCAGAGAAATTCCGCGTGATAGACTCAAAGTATCAGGTTGGCAAGGCGAGCGAATACGACCAGCTTTCGGCTTCCGTACAGATGCGCTCAATGAACTCTTCGCTGATAAGCACTAAGGCGGGTCTGAAGATGGCGTTCTTTCAGTTGAAGGTGCTCATGGGCATCACTGAAGATGTGAATATCAATGTCTTGGACGACCTTGTGAACTATTCCGGCAATCTCGCTGTCGAGGACTTGTTCACGCTGAATATGGAACTGGACAACAACTCCAGCCTGCGCCAGTTGAACTATAACGAGAAACTTCTCAACGACACAAGAAGCATCTTGAAGACCAACCTTATGCCAACGATTGCGCTGCAGTTGACAGGACAGTATCAGTCAATGTCAAATCCTAACTGGAACATTTTCAAGTATGATTATTCTCCAAGCAGCACATTCGCGATAGCCGTTACTATTCCAATCTTCCGCGCGAGCAACTTCACTAAGCTGAAGAGCAACAAGTTGCAGATATCAAAGCTTCAGGACACTCGCCAGAACACCTTGAACCAGCTTCGCATGGCTGTGGCAAGCTATCGCAGCAACATGTATTCAACCATCGACCAGATACAGTCGAACAAATTGGCTATCGAGCAGGCGCAGAAGGCAGTGGATATTGCAGCCATGCGCTACGAGGTGGGCAACGGAACAGTTCTTGAACTCAACCAGAGCCAGACAGCTTTCATTCAGGCAGAACTCACTTACAGCCAGAGCTTGTATGACTATCTTGCTAACAAGGCTGACCTTGACTACACTCTCGGTCGCGAGACATATATAAAATAATAAGGACTAATACATACATAAATCATAAATGAAAAGTTTTAAGTATTTATCAATTGCTGCCCTTTGCTTATGCGCAGTAGCAACATCTTGCAAGAAAGACAAGGATGCAAACGCTATGGGTAACAACCTCCCACAGGTGAAGATTGCAACCGTAGCGACTGAAAGGGTAGGACAATCAGAGACTTATACCGCCACCGTAGAGAGTGATGTGAAGAACAACATTTCGCCGAATGCGCCAATGCGTATCCGCAAGATTCTTGTGGAGGTGGGCGACAAGGTGTCAAAAGGTCAGGTGGTGGCACTGCTTGACGCCTCAAACCAGAACCAGATGGAGATGCAGATTCAGAGTCAGCAGTCGGCCATCAAAGGACAGGAGGCTAACTATCAGGCTCTTGTGGCTAACATACGCAGCTATGAGGCGCAGGTACAGCAGACTCAGAGAGAGGTTGACCGTATGGACGCACTCTATAAGGCTGGTGGCATTTCAAAGTCAGAGAACGAGGCTATGCATCTCCAGCTGAACACACAGCAGCGCGCTCTTGAGGCACAGCGCGAGCAGTTGAAGGCGCAGAGTGCCGCTATCGCTGCCCAGCAGTCACAGCTGAAAGGTCTGCACACACAGAGTGCGACACTTTCAGAGAACAATAAGCTCGTCAGCCCTATCAGCGGTTATGTAACAGCGCGCAACTATGATGTTGGCGACATGACAGGAAATCTGCCTGTTATAACCATTGAGCAGACAAACCCAGTAAAGATTTACCTGAATATTTCTGAGATATATTATAAAAAGGTAAAGAAAGGCATGCCTGTGTCTATCAGACTTGATGCTTATGAGGATAGAGGCTTTGGCGGACAGGTGTCTATCGTTTATCCTACAATAGACCAAGCCACTCACACATTCCAGGTGGAGGTTACTATAAACAACAGTGACCAGATGGTGCGCCCGGGCATGTTCGCTCGCGCAACAATCGACTTCGAATATAAGAATCATGTGGTTGTTCCCGACGATGCTCTCGTAAAGCAGATGGGTGCGGGCGACCGCTATGTCTATGTTTACAACCCTTCAACAAACACTGTGAAGTATCAGAAGGTTGACCTTGGACGTCATATGGGCGACAAGTATGAGATTCTCAACGGCGTGAAGCCAAACGAGAAGGTTGTCATTGCCGGTCAGAGCCGTCTTGCTGATGGCAAGAAGGTAGAGGTGGTGAAGTAAACATTTTGGGTTAATAACATCATAAAACGCAAATGTAATGACATTATATGAAGGAGCGGTCAAACGACCGATTATGACAAGCCTGTTCTTCGTGGCTATTATCGTGTTCGGTGTCTTCTCGTTCGTCAAGTTGCCTATCGACTTGATGCCGGATATCGAAACGAACACCATCATGGTAATGACCTACTACAACGGAGCATCGGCTAACGATATAGAAAACAATGTGACGCGCCCACTTGAGAATACTCTCAACTCTGTGGAGCACCTCAAGCATATCACTTCTAACTCGCGTGATAATGTCAGTGTCATAACCTTGCAGTTTGAGTATGGCTATGATATTGACGACCTTACGAACAACGTGCGCGACAAACTTGATATGGTGAACAACATGCTTCCGAAAGATGCCAATTCGCCAATCCTTTTCAAGTTCTCCACCGACATGATTCCTATCCTTCTGCTCTCTGTTACGGCAGACCAGTCGCAGAAGGCTTTGTACAAGATTCTTGATGAAGGCGTTGCCAACCCGTTGGCGCGTGTAGATGGAGTAGGTTCGGTAAGTATCAATGGTGCGCCTGAACGTGAGATTAACATCTATATGGATCCGCGCAAGATGGAGGCTTACCATGTGTCGCCGGCACAGGTGAGTGCTGCACTTGCTGGAGAAAACCTTAACGTAACAAATGGTACGGTGGATGTCGGTTCGCAGACTTTTACCGTGCGTACGGAAGGCGAGTTCAAGGACCCGAAGGAGATGGAGGGCGTTGTAGTCTCTGGTCAGGGCGATAAGATTGTCTATCTGAGAGATGTTGCCCGCGTAGAGGACAATCTTGAGGAGCGTGCGCAGCGCACATTCACAAACGGAAAGCAGGGAGCGATGATTGTCGTTCAGAAGCAGTCGGGAGCAAACTCCGTGGCTATTTCTGACAAGGTTATGGATATGATTCCTGAACTTCAGAAAGGCTTGCCGTCGGATGTGAAGCTTGGCGTTATTGTCAACACTTCTGATAACATCAAGTTTACGGTAAGTGCGCTTGAGGAAACAATCATGTATGCCATGATATTCGTGGCGCTCGTCGTGTTTGTATTCCTCGGCAGATGGCGAGCAACGGTTGTTATCGTCATAACCATCCCGATGTCTCTTATAGCATCGTTCATCTATCTGTATGGCACGGGGTCTTCGCTCAACATGATTTCCCTCGCCTGTCTCTCCATTGCCATCGGTAATGTGGTGGATGACGCCATAGTGGTGCTCGAGAATGTCACGACGCATATAGAACGCGGTGCCGACCCGAAACAAGCGGCTATGCACGGTACGCAGGAGGTGGCAATATCGGTTATCGCCTCTACGCTGACCATGATTGCCGTGTTCTTCCCATTGACATTGGTGAAAGGTATGGCTGGTGTGCTGTTCAAGGAGCTTGGATGGATGATGTGTATCATCATGACCGTGTCAACAGTTTCTGCCTTGACATTCACTCCTATGCTTTGCTCACTGACTCTCAAGCTGAAGAAAAAGCAGGCAGGATGGTTCAAGCGTTTCTATACTCCGATAAGCCAGGCCTTGAATGATCTCGACAGCTGGTACGAAGGTCGTATAAATTGGGCTGTTCGTCATCGTAGAACGGTGCTTGCTGGTTGCGGCGTATTCATTATCATTACAATTATTATAGTGATGTTGTGCGGCATACAGTCGGGCTTCTTCCCAGCAAACGACAACGGTCGTGTGGCTATTTCGCTGCAGATGCCTGTAGGTACGCGCGTGGAGAAATCAGAGGCGTTGGCGAAGCAGCTTACGGCAATGTGGAGGAAGCGTTACGGTCAGGATATGCTGAACTGTAACTTCACCGTGGGTCAGGCTGGCGAGAACAATACTTACGCATCTCTCCAAGACAGCGGCCCGCACATCATCTCATTTAATATAATGTTCGTGAAGAGTAACGAGCGTGACAAAGGTCTCGCGCTAATCTGCGATGAATTGCGTAGCGACCTTAAGGCTATCCCAGAGCTTGCCAAATACCAGGTTAAGCTTGGTGGTGGCGGTGGCGGCGGTATGGGCGGCCAGGCTACGGCTACCTTCGAAATCTACGGCTACGACCTTGACGTTACGCGCGACCTTGCAGAGGAACTGGCTGGAAAGCTTCGTCAGCTTGATGCCATTTCTGAGGTTGTAATCTCCCGTTCAGACTTCCAACCAGAAATAGTTGTTGACTTCGATCGCGAGAAACTTTCACAGCAGGCACTCACATTGAGCACCGCTTCTGGTTATGTGCGTAACAGCATCAACGGTTCGCAGATGACTTATTTCCGTGAGGACGGTGATGAGTATGACGTGAAAGTGCGCTTTGAACCTTTGGCTCGTATATCTATCGAGGATATTGAGAACATGACCATTCCAAACGGACGTGGACAACTTATCCGCGTGAAAGATGTGGGAAGCGTAAAGGAAAGCTCTATTCCTCCAACGATTGAGCGTAAGGACCGCCAGCGTTATGTTACTGTCAGCGGTGTGCTTGCCGATGGTTATTCTCTCTCAGAAGGTGTTGAGGCTGGTAGAGCTATCTATGAGAAGATGGATATTCCACAGGGTATCACTATCCAGGTGGCAGGTTCTTACGAGGACCAGCAGGAATCTAACCGTGACCTTGGAACACTCGGTGTAATTATCATTATCCTTGTGTTTATCGTGATGGCTGCGCAGTTTGAGTCTCTGACATATCCGTTCATTATTATCTTCTCTGTGCCATTCTCATTCTGCGGTGTGGCTATCTCGCTCGCGTTGACGGGAATTGACTTGAACATCATGTCATTGCTTGGTGGTATCATGTTGATTGGTATTGTGGTGAAGAACGGTATCGTGCTCATTGACTACACGACGCTGCTGCGTGAGCGTGGCTACGGACTGATTCGCGCTGCCAAGGCAGCAGCAAGAAGCCGTCTCCGCCCAATCCTCATGACTACACTCACTACAATCCTCGGTATGATTCCTATGGCTTTGAGTCAGGGTGTGGGTTCTGAGATGTGGCGACCATTAGGTGTCAGCATCATCGGCGGTCTGTTTGTTTCCACTGTCATGACCCTTATCTATGTGCCTTCAATGTTCTGCATCTTCGGCGGATATGGTCTGAAGAGAAAGCGCAAGCAGTTGAAAGAGCAGCGCGAACTCGACGAGTACTGGAAGGAACACATGAACGAAGAGAAGTTTTAAACTAACTCAAGTCTCGCAAGGTATAAACTTGCGAGACTTGAATAACCAATAAACGCATGAAATCTGTACTTATAACATACGACCAGGCTCTCCATGAGTTGGTACTTGAAGCTCTCGGACGCTCTCTATGCAAGGGTTACACTTTGTTTCCGAGCATTGCCGGACGTGGAAGCGTAACAGGTGAGCCACACCTTGGTACCCACGCTTGGCCTTCAACAAATCAGGCTCTCTTAACTGTTTGCGACGAGGACCGTGTGCAGCCTTTGCTTGAGCGATTGCATATCATAGACCTTGAAAACCCGCTGCTTGGCCTCCGCGCCTTCGTGTGGAACATAGAGCAAACTATCTAAGGAAATATAAACTTGGCTGTTTAGGCTGTAGTTAAACAAAAGCAACAATCCCAGCTTTTCATGATGAAGAAGCTGGGATTGTCATAACTAACCTAAATCCAAAATATATGTGCAAACTTTACCTATGATGTCTTGGGTGTGGTGGAACAGGCAGAGCGGGAGAGCAAGTGTAAGCGCAAGGAGCTACAGGGCGTGCGGTGATAACCTCGTAGTGGCCTTTTGCCTTATGTCCTTTCCATCTTAGTTCCATTCCGCAACTGTGGCAGAAAGCCTTCTTGCCGCGATGGTCGATGTGAATGTGGTTACAATGTCTCCAGTCAGCGCGATGGCCGTAGCCGTAAATGTCATTGCGAACTTCAACGCGGACTATTGGAGCAGAGGAAACTGTTATATGACATGAATTGCGGTGTGTGTTAGCGTTGGCTGTCATTGCGATTGCTGCGAATGCAAGAGAAAGTATTGTTGTCTTCATAATCGTATCTTTTTATTGGTTAAACTTCCGTGAATTGTTTCTTTTGTTGATGCAAAAGTACGACTATATAAAAACTTTCCAAATACTTTTCCCCTATAGTGAAGGGAGTTTTCCCTATTGGTTTGAGGGAAAAGCATATCGACCATAAAATCAGCTATGTGTATCAGCTATGAAGATATTGATAAAAGCTAATGATGAAGAAATTGCCAAACGAGTCAAAGAAACGTTTGAATCGTTTGGCAAAGGGATGCATATTTACACCAAGGATGACGGTTTTAGCTACTACGCTTGTGTGGTGTGCGTTGGTGATGTCTATGTGTTTCAGGAGCCGGAACTGCTTGGAAAGTTCGCGGAGCCGCTGACAGAAGAAGAGTGGAAAGTCCTTGAAAATGAGTTATGGACGTTCTATCGCGATAATATAAAGGATAATTTCGCTAACAAATGCAGTTGCGGACTATTTGAGTTTTGCCATTGCCATTAACCCCAATAGTTGTTAATTTGCAAAGATGTCTTTTTCGGAATCGTAGATAGGGCTTTCGATGCCGAGGAATGATAAGACGCTGTGAAATATGTGGTAATGTCCGACGGGTTTTGTGGAATCTGTTTGCTGTTGAACTTTGCTCTTGTCTGAGGTCCATACAATAAATGGCACTTCAATCTGTTCTTTAGGAGCCATGGCCATCGGCACGCCATGCATATATAGATTTCCTTCTCCCAACGATTCTCCGTGGTCGGAGACAAACATCATGCAGCTGCGCCTATCAGGGAATTGCTTCAGCAGTTCGATGACGGAATGTATCAGATAGTCGGTATATACAATCGTGTTGTCGTATGCGTTCATCAGTTCTTGTGGGTTGGCCTTTGACATCTCCACAGTGTTGCATACAGGCTTGAACACCTCAAACTCGGCAGGGTAGTTCTTGTTGTATGTGGGGCCGTGGCTTGTGTAGGTGTGTATGACGATGAACATCTTGTTCTTCTTGCAAGAGTCAATCTGTTCCTTCATTCCAGCAAGTAATATGCCGTCGTGTTTATCGGGCGCATCGGGATATTTGGCTTTCATGTCTTCCAAATTGTAATACTTGTCGATATGCACAGGCGGCTCGCCCCAGTTGGAAGTGCGCCACTCTACATCAACTCCTGCACGGAAAAGGTAGTTTGGCAGTATCTCGTAAAGGTCGTCGGTGGGCTTGTGGTCGAGGATGGCTTTTACGCTGCCTGTTGTGTATGTGGTGGCGGCCTCTGCCATCAGTGTTGTTACGCTGTCTTTCTCTAATAGAGGGTTGGTCGGTCTGTTGTAGCCATAGAGGGAGAAGTTCGCGCGTCTTGCTGACTCGCCGATGATAAGCACACACACATCCTTGCTGTCTGTTGTAATCTTCGCGTCTGGCAGCAGAATTGCCTGACGGTTTTTCTCGTTCTCCTGATTGTTGTAACGGATGGTGTTGACAGTATAAGACCATGGCAGGGCAAGGCTGCCGAGCGTTGGCACATGACGGTCAACCCACGTCCAGTTCGGCATGTTGACAAGAGCTATTATAACAAGCGTCGCGAATGAGATGCCAATGTTGGCGAAGAAACGCTTTGTCTTGCCGTAATCCACCTTGCGCATGAAGATATAAACGCAAGGAGCGATGCCTAAAAGCAAGAAATATAGCACTCCTTGCCATGAGAAAAAGCTCGATGCTTCAGAATAGTGCGTGTTGAACACATTGCCCATCATGCTGTCGGTAATGAGCACTTGGTAGGTGTTTATGAAATAGACGCTTATAGCGTTGGCAAGAAACAGGAAGGCGAGGATGCACTTGCCCACGATGCGACCGCAGAAAGCCAAAAGATAGTAGAAGAGATAATTGCCAGCGAGCAGCAGTGCCGTTACGCCAACGGCTATCAGTACACCGTTGAGGTCAGAGTTGATGTTCTCAAGCATGTAACCAAAGAACTGCCAATGGTAGGCTATAAGAGTAAAGGCGCTCAATACGGCACAGAAGTGTGCCAATGATACCTTATTTTTCAAAAACATCTTCATGCGAGTGTTCTGTTTCAGGGACTTCTTGTTTATCTTTTTTCAAGGAAAGCGTCAATTCTTTTCTTTACATTCTCTTCAAGGTTGCGGTAAAAGAACTGATAATCATAGATGTGAAACTCCCCAGGCTTGCAGATGTCTATTACAGGAGGATAATCATCTGCCGTAACATCCGTAACCTTCAGCGCGCCTCTCTTACTGTCGATATATGCGCCTGTCAGCTCAGGAATTTCTTTCTTAATTTTTGCTTTGTAGTCGGTAAAGCACGCACCTTTATTATATGTTTTGGCAATGGTGTCGCTGCTTGTTGTCCATGATAATGGGTTTATGGAATAACTCCATTCATTGTCGGCAATAATGATACTCTTGTTTATCTCTGGAGCTTCGCTTGAGAAGGCGATGATACTTCCTAAATCGGTCTCGGAAGTTGCGTTCTTGAGCCATGGATATTGCGCGACTTCGTCCTTTGTCAGTCGCCAGCCGATGGCATAGCATGCAACAAGCTTGTCTGCAATATCCTTCTGATTGCCAAACTCTTTCAGGATTCTGATGCAGTGGTCGGCACCCTGTGAGAAACCTGCGAGAATGAACGGACGACCATTGTTATAGTTCTCCATATAATCACGGAAGGCATCGCGAACCTCAAGATACGCTTCGCCAAGAATGCTGTCCAAGATATTCTTGTCTTGTTTATAAGCCCACAAACTTGCCTGGGAATAGAATGGCGCGAAGACGCGACAGCGGTTGTCGTAAATGCCTCGTTCCATATTTGTCGCGCCAATGAATGCTGCTTTGGCCTGCTCGTCGTGTAACGACATACGTGGAGCTTCTTGCGAACCACCGTAAACACTTGGACAGATGAAGAACACATCAGCATCTTTGCTTGTAGAGTCGGTTTCGCATATTGCCCACTGTGTGTTATAGATGTTATGGATATGTTGGTCGGTCTGACACGCATAACACGCTAAGCAGATAAGGAATAAATAAAGTTGTTTCATGCTTTGTACTTTAGTTATGGTAAAAAATGTAATCCGTTAAGTTCTTGTGAAAAAGAAACTTAACGGATTCTTTGTGAGGTGCGTTGCGGAGTCGAACCGCACTAACTGGTTTTGCAGACCAGGGACTAAACCGCTCATCCAACGCACCTTATTTCGGTTTAGCGGCTGCAAAGGTAAGGATAATTTAAATGATTAGAAATGATAATTGTTGAAATATCGTTAGGGAAACATATTTTTTGATTTTAATTAAGCAGAAATAATATTTATCGGGAAAAGATATGTTTTTTTTAAATAAATTTGTTGTTTCCGTCTCATTTTAGTAATTTTGCACGCTGCAAAAGTATAGAAACAAAATAAAATAACATAAAATGGCAAAAAAACAAACACAAACACTTGACGAAAGAGAGATAATGCTCAACAAGAGCGAGGCTTTCGTCATTAAGTACAAGAAGCAGCTCATTGCTGCTGTTGTGGCAATCTTGGTAGTCGTTGGCGGATGGTTGGCATATAACAACTTCAGCGCAAGCTCTCAGGAAGAGGCAAGTACAGCGATGGCTAAGGCACAGGAATATTTCGATGCACAGAACTATGCAGAGGCTCTCAATGGCGACAAGAAGGACTGCAAAGGCTTTGTTTATATCGCTAACGAGTATTCTTCAACAAAGGCAGGTAATCTTGCAAAGCTTTATGCTGGTCTCTGCTCAGCACAGCTTGGCAAATGGGAAGACGCAGTGAAGTACCTTGAGGGCTTCTCTACAAAGAATGATGCAATGGTTTCTCCTGCAGCTCTCTTCGCTCTTGGCAACGCTTACGCTAATACAAAGCAGCTTGACAAGGCTGTTGATGCAATGAAGAGCGCTGCTTCCAAGGCTGATGCTGAGGCAAAGGATGGTGCAAATAATAGTCTCTCTCCAACATTCCTCCTCCGTGCTGCTGACATACTCTTGTCACAGAATAAGAACGATGAGGCTCTCGCTATCTATCAGGACATCAAGAAGAAGTATGTTCAGAGCATGGCTTATCAGGAGATAGATAAGTACATCGAGCGCGCTTCACAGAAATAACGCCACTGATAGACCAATCATCTTATGGCAACAGAACTGAAAACTGCAGAAGAGAAGATGCAGGTGCCCGACGCCTCGAATATGTGCTTCGGAATTGTTGTGTCTGAATGGAACCCCGAAATAACAAACGCCTTGCTGAAAGGCTGCGTTACCACATTGGAGAAATATGGTGCTGACCCAGAGAACATCCATGTGAAGCAGGTGCCAGGAAGTTTTGAACTTATCTATGGTGCTCGACAGTTGACACGCAACGACAGTTACGACGCTGTGATAGTTCTCGGCAGTGTTATCCGCGGCGAGACTCCTCACTTCGATTATATCTGCCAAGGCGTTACTTATGGCATAGCGCGACTGAATACCACAAACGATATTCCTGTTGTCTATGGCTTACTTACTACTGACAATCTCGAACAAGCACAGGAGCGTGCTGGTGGCAGTCTTGGAAACAAGGGGTCTGAATGTGCTATAGTAGCTATAAAAATGGCGAAATTCTAAAGGCTGTTTCTTGAATTCCTAATTATTATAAGAATATGAAGTTCATTTCATGGAATGTGAACGGCATTAGGGCTTGTGTAGGCAAAGGATTTGCTGACACCTTCGCAAGCCTTGATGCCGATTTCTTTTGTCTGCAAGAGACGAAAATGCAGGAAGGACAGTTGGACCTGAGCTTCCCTGGTTACAAGTCTTATTGGAACTATGCAGATAAGAAAGGGTATTCTGGCACTGCTATTTTTACCAAGCACGAGCCGCTGAATGTAAGCTATGGCATTGGCATTGACGAGCACGACCACGAGGGGCGCGTGATAACTCTTGAATATGAGAGCTTCTATATGATTACAGTCTATGTGCCAAATTCTCAGGATGACCTTCGCCGTTTGGACTACCGCATGAAGTGGGAGGACGATTTTCGTGCCTATCTGTGTGAACTTGACAAGAAGAAACCAGTGGTTGTTTGCGGCGACTTGAATGTGGCTCACAAGGAGATAGACCTGAAGAACCCGAAGACCAATCGCCGCAGTGCAGGTTTTACCGATGAGGAACGTGATAAGTTTACCGTCCTTCTCAATGCAGGTTTTACCGACACCTTCCGCCATTTTTATCCCGATATGGAGAATATCTACTCGTGGTGGTCGTACAGGTTCAAGAGCCGCGAGCGCAATACAGGCTGGCGTATAGACTATTTCCTTACTTCGAAACGTCTCAACGATAGTCTGCAAGATGCAAAAATCCACACTGAGGTGTTTGGTTCTGACCACTGCCCTGTGGAGGTAACAATAAAGGTCTAAGCTTAAAGAAGCTTAGACCTTTATTGTTTTTACGATATATATGTTGTTGTTATACCACACCTTGCGCAAGCATTGCTTTGGCAACCTTCATGAAGCCGGCGATGTTAGCACCTTTTACATAGTCGGTATAGCCGTCTGGCTGCTTGCCGTATTTAGAGCATTGCTCGTGGATGTTGTGCATAATGGTCTGCAAACGCTCGTCAACCTCTTTCTCTGACCAGAGCAGACGCATGGAGTTCTGTGTCATCTCCAATCCTGATGTTGCTACACCGCCAGCGTTGACAGCCTTGCCAGGAGCGAAAATCTTATGGTTTGCAACGAACAGTTCTGCCGCTTCTGCAGTACATCCCATGTTGGAAACTTCTGCAATACAGAGAGTGCCATTGTCGATAAGTGTCTGTGCGTCAGCTCCGTTGAGTTCGTTTTGGGTTGCGCAAGGGAGGGCAATGTCAACCTTAACCTCCCATGGCTTCTTGCCTTCAAAGAACTTTGCCTCTGGGAATTCTTCTACATAAGGCTCTACAACATCGTTTCCTGAAGCACGGAGTTCGAGCATGTAGTCAATCTTCTCATCAGAGATGCCTGCCTCGTCAAGGATATATCCGTCAGGACCAGAGATTGTGATGACCTTTGCTCCGAGTTCTGTTGCTTTCTTTGCAGCTCCCCAAGCCACATTTCCAAAACCAGAAATGGCAACTGTTTTACCCTTCAAGTCGTGTCCGTGAGTGCGAAGCATCTCGTCAACGAAGTACAATGCTCCATAGCCTGTGGCTTCTGGACGAATACGACTGCCGCCCCATTCCATGCCTTTTCCTGTGAGTACACCGCCATACTGGTGAGTGAGTTTCTTGTATTGTCCGAAGAGATAGCCTATTTCTCTTGCGCCAACACCGATATCGCCGGCAGGAACATCTTCGTCAGGACCGATGTGACGGTACAGTTCGTTCATGAACGAATGGCAGAAACGCATAACCTCGTTGTCGCTCTTTCCGCGTATAGAGAAATCGGAACCGCCTTTTCCGCCGCCCATAGGCAGGGTGGTGAGGGCGTTCTTGAAGGTCTGCTCGAAGCCGAGGAACTTCAAGATTGATAGGTTCACTGATGAGTGGAAGCGCAAGCCACCTTTGTAGGGACCTATCGCGCTATTGAATTGCACGCGGTAGCCGATGTTCACCTGAACCTCGCCTTTGTCGTCAACCCAAGGCACACGGAAGGTGATGATGCGCTCTGGCTCAACTATGCGCTCAATGATTTTTGCTTTCTCAAACTCTGGATGCTGATTGTAAACATCTTCAACGGAGATCAGCACTTCTTTTACAGCTTGAAGATACTCTGCCTCGCCCGGATGCTTAGCCTCGAGCTGGCTCATAATTTTTTGTACATTCATGGTTTTTTATGATGTTTAGATAGCACAAAGGTAGGCTTAATGGCGATAATAACGACAAAAAAGATGGGAAAAATGACTTTTTGTGTAAATAATCTTAATAATTATACAAGATAGTAAAGTGGAAGTAGCAATTTTTTACTAACTTTGCGCCATAATAGTGAGAATAGACTTAAAATAATAACTACTATGGAAAAAACATGGAGATGGTTTGGTAAGAAGGATAAGATAACTCTTGCCATGCTTAAACAAATCGGAGTTGAGGGCATTGTAACAGCTCTTCACGACATACCAAATGGTGAGGTGTGGCCACGTGAGAAGATACGCGACCTGCGCGAATATATTGAGAGTTATGGCATGCGTTGGTCTGTTGTGGAGAGTCTGCCGGTAGTGGAAAGCATCAAGTATGCTGGTCCTGACCGTGATGAGCAGATAGAGCGTTACAAAGAGAGCCTTAAGAACCTTTCGCTTGAGGGTGTGCATACTATATGCTACAACTTTATGCCAGTGCTCGACTGGGCACGTACCGACCTGTATCATCCAAATCCTGACGGTACAAGCAATCTCTATTTTTCTCATGCACAGTTTGCTTATTTTGATATCCACATCTTGAAACGCGAAGGAGCGGAGAACGACTATTCTGAGGATGTTCTTGCGGAGGTGGAGAAACTCAAGGAAACAATGACACCAGAGGATAATCATAACCTCGTAGATACAATCATTGTTAAGACACAGGGCTTCGTGAATGGCAATATCAAGGAGGATGACGAAAAGCCTGTTGAGATATTCCGCGACTTACTGAAACTGTACGAAGGCATTGACAAAGATGCTCTTCGCGAGAATATGCGTTATTTCCTCGCTGCCATAATGCCTACTTGCGAGGAGTATGGAATGAATATGTGTGTTCATCCAGACGACCCTCCTTTCCCAATTCTCGGCTTGCCGCGCATCGTTACTTGCGACGAGGACATTGATTGGTTCCTGAATGCTGTAGATAATCCTCACAACGGTTTGACTTTCTGCTGCGGCTCTTTGTCTGCTGGCGCTCATAATGACATTACCGCTCTTGCTAAGAAGTATGCTGCACGCACTTGGTTTGTTCACATGCGCTCATGCAAGGTCTTTGATAACGGCGACTTCACGGAGGCTTCTCACCTTGGCGGTCGTGCTGATCTTGTAGAGGTGGCAAAAATCTTCGAGGAGATAAAACCTGGTCTGCCAATGCGTGTTGACCACGGTCCCAATATGCTTGGTGATGAAAACAAGGGTTATAACGCCGGCTACACATTCCTCGGCCGTATGTTTGCCCTTGGACAGGTTAGTGGCATTTTGCACACAATAAAACACGAAAAGTAAGCTCGTGGCAGATAATTTTCTTGAAAATCATTATGCCGAATACGAGCAGAAGAAGAAACGTTGGCAGGAGAAGAAGCGTTCACATTTGCCGAAACGCCCTTCTTCTGCCCATATAGAATCTGCGGCTTCTGCGCAAGAAGTGAGCAAGGCAAATCAATGAATATCCGCGAATTCTTTCAACAGCAACGCACAGAATGGCCTCTTGCCAAGAAAAATTTCGACGATTTGGAGTTTGTGAGGGTGAATGCCCTTACATTCAATAATGGCGTGTGGATACAGAAGCAGTGTAACCCTGCCAGAATGGTTTCAACAGCAGCCAAGATAGACAAGAGCGCGCTGGCGAAAAGGCCATGCTTCCTGTGTGAGAAGAATAGACCGCCAGAGCAGAAATCTTTCGTAGTTGGTGGGCAACATTCGTTGTTAATCAATCCGTTCCCGATTCTTCCCATGCATTTTACTATGCCTTCTGACAGACATGAGTTGCAGAGGATAGAGCCTTTCTTCCCCGTAATGCTTGATTTTGTGGAAGAAAATCCCGATTTCTGCATCTTCTATAATGGTCCTCATAGCGGAGCCTCCGCTCCAGACCACATGCACTTTCAGGTGGGTGAGGTGAAGGGCATTCCTTTCTTTGAGCAATGGGACAGTTTAGAACTGGATCCGATAGATTGTGATATGTCCGTGCAGGGCAATATCTATCATGTTAAGAGCTGGCCCGGAGCTTGTGTTGCGATAACTGGTAGTAAGGATGAAGTGACGAATTGTTTTGGCAAGTTATATGCTGCACTTCCCATTCCTACTAATGAGTATGAACCGATGTTCAATGTGTTTGCTCGTAAACACAATGACGACTATCATGTGATAGTCTTTCTTCGCTCTTGCCATCGTCCATTATGCTATGGCAGCGATGATGGGCAACACATGGTCTCTCCTGGAGCATTGGATATGGCAGGCTTGCTGATTACGCCACGACAGGAAGACTTTGATAACATTACTCCTGAAGAGGCTGACGCAATATACAGGGAGGTGTCGGCTCCAGAACTTGTTGACTTGCTGAGATATAGTCTTCGGAAGAACGAATGTGGTAGGAATATCGCTGTTGGACTGATGGAAACCGATGGCGAAATAAGATATTCTTTCAATGGAGATTATAAGCGTGTGGATATATTGAACGACACATTCTTCTTCCCTTGCTCTGCAGAGTGTTCATTTACTATTGATAATATTGTGATAGGAGTGAACTTCCATTGGCAGCAGGTACGCCGTCTGACATATTCCGGCATACTGAAACTGACCAAAAATGCAGAGGGAAAGCATGTGGCGATAAACATCTTGCCGATAGAAGACTATCTTAAAAGCGTGATATCGAGTGAGATGAGCGCAATGTCTGACATAGAGTTGCTGAAGGCTCATGCCATATTGTCGCGCTCATGGCTCATTGCCAACATTGAGGGTGTTCACAACGAACAGTGCTCGGATAGCGAGGGACTTGTATGGTACGACCGCTCTGCACACACAATCTATGATGTTTGTGCTGACGACCATTGCCAGCGATATCAGGGCGTTACCATGCAGACTTCTCCACTTGTAGAACAGGCTGTGGAGGCTACCCGTGGCGTGGTGCTCGCTTACGAGGGAAAGGTTTGCGATGCCCGCTTCTCAAAATGTTGCGGCGGACGCTCTGAGGAATACGAGTATTGTTGGGACACGACGCAGCATCCGTATCTTGAAAGCGTGGAATGTCCGTTCTGCAATACAGCGAAGCAGTTTTCTTCTCCAGAAGAAGAACAGAAAGTCTTGCGTCAGGTGCTCAATGATTATGACCTTGAGACGCGAAATTTCTACCATTGGACTGCCCTTTATGATAATCCAGAGATAAGGGAAATCGTTCCTTTAGAGCGTGGTAAAAGTGGCAGAATATGGAAGATGAAGGTTGTGTATAATAATGGTAAAGAGGAAATCGTGGGCAAGGAACTTGAAATTCGCCGCCGCCTTTCCGACACACATCTTTATAGCAGTTGGTTTAATGTCCATAAGACAGCTGCAGGCTTCCTGCTTGAAGGGCAAGGATGGGGACACGGCGTTGGACTGTGTCAGATAGGTGCTGCGGTGATGGCGGCAAAAGGCTATGACCATAAGAGCATCTTGAAACATTATTTTCCGAAAGCAAGTTTGCAAAAAGTATAAATAATTCAAGTTTTGCAAGTTTCTGACTTGCGAAACTTAAATAAATATAATATGACAAAATCTCCTTGGGCGTGGGTCCCATCATTGTATTCCGCAGAGGGTTTGCCTTATGTGGTCGTAATGCAGGTAGCAGTGTTGATGTACAAGCAGTTTGAATTGAGCAACACTGAGATAGCCCTTTACACATCAATGTTTTATCTTCCTTGGACAATCAAACCTTTATGGAGTCCGTTCATTGATATGGCGAAGACAAAACGCTGGTGGATAATCACGATGCAAGCACTTATAGGTGCGGCCTTTGCAGGTATTGCCTTCACGATTCCAACAGACTTTTGGCTACAAGCAACAATAGCGTTCTTCTGGCTTCTTGCCTTTTCAAGTGCCACTCATGATGTGGCTGCCGACGGCTTCTATATGCTTGGCCTTAACGAAGGCGAGCAGTCAATGTTTGTCGGCATCCGCAGTACGTTCTACAGACTTGCTTCTTTGTTTGGCTCTGGTGTACTTATTATGCTTGCCGGTAATATCCAGACTTGGATGAAAGGTAGTATAAAGTATTCGTGGAGTTTGATATTCTATGGCTTGGCAGGACTTTTTCTTGCTGTCGTCTTGTGGCATTCAAGGGTTTTGCCTAAGCCGCAGTCTGACAAGGGATTGACTGGCAATGTCACCGTTGCCGATGTGATGAAGGAATTATGGGCAACTTTGAAAACATTTTTTACCAAGATGCCTGTCAAGGAGGTTGCTATAGCCGTGTGCTTTATGTTGCTTTACCGTATGCCTGAAGGCCTTTTGGTAAAGATAACTCCGTTGTTTCTCATTGAGCAGCAGAGCGCAGGCGGACTTGGACTTTCTCCGCAAGAGATAGGTTTCGTGCAAGGTACAGTGGGCGTTCTTGGACTTACGCTTGGCGGCATCCTTGGCGGCGTGCTCGTTAGTCGCGATGGCTTGAAGAAATGGTTGTGGCCTATGGTCTGCGCCATAACTCTTCCGGATGTTGTTTATATCTATATGAGTATTGCTTTGCCAGAAAACTTCCTGTTGATAAATGCTTGCATTGCTGTTGAGCAGTTCGGATATGGCTTTGGTTTCACGGCATATATGATGTACCTTATTTATTATAGCCGTGGAGAGCATAAGACCTCTCACTATGCTTTATGTACAGCGTTTATGGCACTGTCAATGATGATACCGGGACTTATCTCTGGCTGGCTGCAGGAGAATGTCGGCTACGAGTTGTTCTTTATCATTGTGATGGCTCTGTGCGCTGTAACATTTATTGTTTCCGCCTTAGTGAAGATAGAACCGGAGTTTGGTAAAAGAGGATAGGCGTTAGGGATGTCCACAAAGCAGAGATATAGATGTCCGCAGTGCAATAGTGTGGCAGAAAAGTATGAAGGTGTAGGTTTCTTCAAACAGCATATCGAGGCTATAGTATGCGGGGACTGCAAGGCGGTAAGGAATATCACTGTCGGTGGCATCATTTCGCAGATTGCTCCAAGTTTCGATTCGCTTGTAGGACGACTATGCCCCGAATGTTGCTCTGATAAAATCCGAATGTGGGATGGCGCAACATGTCCACAGTGCGGTACACTTATGAGGAAAGATGGCTCGGAAGAGTTTTGGACATAAATTAAATCCCAAATCAGCTATCCAAACTGGTTTGGGATTTATTGTTCTGGTTCTGCTGCAATAGCATAGCCTTCATCTTCTGTAAAACTATATGGCTGAGGTTTCCTGACACTATCAAGGAATATCGAGTTTAGTCGTTGTGACAGTGCTTTGAGGGTTATCTCCCTTTGTTTGGGTTTCAGCATACACTCCCAAACCACAAGTACCCTCCATCCTTCCTTTTGGTAAAAATAGTAGTTGCGATAATCCCGGATACGGTTGTTGGTTATCTTTTTCAGCCAAAACTCACGGTTTGTGTGCGGAATCTTGCAGCAGTCGCTGTCGGTAAGTTCTATTACTCCGCAAGCCCCGTCTTCTGTGCCTGTTGCCTGCACATTATGGCCGTGCCAGAAGCAACCATTGACGAAGATAACAGTCTTTATCTTCCGTATTACAATGTCTGGCTTTCCCGGAAACCCTTTCACATAGAGTCGGTACCTCCAACCCTCTCCCCACAGCCAACGGCGGACAATCATTTCCGGTTTTGTGTCCTTGCCCTTTATACGGCTCATGCACTTGTGCCGCTGTTGTGGTGTCATAGTGTCAGACACAGCCTATGATTTCGTGAATATCTTTTACTCCGTGATTGTCGAGCCATTCGTTTATGCCTATTGCCACCTTCTCGGAAATGGCAGGGTCAAGGAAGTTGGCGGTTCCTATTTCAATGGCTGTTGCGCCTGCCATGAGAAATTCGATGGCATCTTCTGTTGATGATATGCCGCCGAGACCTACAACTGGAATCTTAACAGCCTTGGCAACTTGATGAACCATTCGCACAGCGACAGGCTTGACGCATGGACCGCTGAGACCGCCTGTTCCAATAGAAAGAACAATCTTACGCTTCTCGATGTCTATCTTTGTGCCCATCAATGTGTTTATGAGCGACACTGCGTCAGCTCCTTCCGCTTCCACAGCCTTTGCTATGGAAACAATGTCAGTGACATTGGGTGAGAGTTTTACTATAAGTGTCTTATTGTATGCCTTACGCACAGCCTTTACCACAGCCGCTGCACCTTCACAGGATGTGCCGAAAGCCATTCCACCTTGCTTTACATTTGGACAGGAGATGTTCAATTCGATAGCTGGAATCTTCTCCAGCTCGTTCACTTTAGCAGCACATTCCGCATAATTATCAGGCGAATTTCCGCTGACATTTACAATCATTCTCGTGTCAATGTCTTTTATTTGCGGATATATGTTGGTGCAGAAATAATCAACTCCTTTGTTTTGCAGACCTACACAATTGAGCATTCCCATTGGCGTTTCTGCCATTCGTGGGTAGTCGTTTCCTTCACGAGGGAGTAGGGTAGTGCCCTTGACGATGACGCCTCCGATGCTGGCGAGGTTCATAAAGTCGGCATACTCGATTCCGTATCCAAATGTTCCCGATGCGGTCATTACAGGATTACGCAGTTCTAATCCTCCGATGTTTACTTTTAGATTTGCCACAATATTAATTGTTAATGTTTGAAGTAGGTGAACAAAATAAATGAATGCTAAGAGTATCGCTTGTTAGCGTCTATTTTTATTTTTGGTAGTTCAATGTTAAGGCGCAGGCCGACAAGTCGCACGATAACGATGAAGAAGAATGTTATGGCGGATATTGCCCACGGGTCAATGTTCCAAGACAATAGTAACGCATAGACGCATCCGCCGAGGATTGACGACATGGCGTATATGTCTTTTTGGAAGATGACGGGCTTTATACTTGCCAATATGTCGCGTATCACACCTCCGGCAACACCCGTGATGCAGCCCATCATTATTGCTACCCACATAGGCTGACCTAATGCCAGTGTTTTTTGCAAGCCTGCGATGGTGAACAATGCAAGTCCGAGTGTGTCAAAGAATATCCAGGCAGTGTTCATCTTGTCCATGAGATTTGCAAATATCTGGACAAGAATAAGGGCGAGGAATGTGCATGTTATGTATATCGGGCTGGTCATCCAAAATGGGGTTTGTCCGAGCATTGTGTCGCGCAAAGTTCCGCCACCAACGGCAGTGACCCATGCAAGCACGAAACCACCGAAAATGTCATAGTTTCTTCTTCCAGCCAGTCGCACACCGGAAATGGCAAACGCGATAGTTCCGACTATTTCTATTATGAAATCAAGCATTGTTCAGATGAGATGGGTGGGGCGGGGTGAGCAGATTAATCTATGCATAGCTTCTCAAGATCATAGAAACTACCGTTATAGACGTTGAAATCGACATAACCTTCTATTCCCGGCAGTCTGCCGGTGTCGGTATGTTGCCAGAATTTCCACTCCCCTTTGTATTGCATTTCCTCTGTGTAATAGTGGGCTATCCATAGAGGATATTGGTCAAAGACAGGTGTGTTCAGGTAGTCCTGCTTAAACTTGTAGTAGGTATAGATGATAGGCTTGCAGTGGTAAACGTCTTCAATGGCGTGCAACCATGTGAGCAAGTCGCGTTGGAACGCCTCGATGTCTTTGTCTTTTGGCAGTTTCTCTACATCGAGCACAGGTGGAAGGTCACCTTTCTCAAGAGGCACTTTGTCCAAGAAGAACCGCGCCTGTGATTTAGCAGAGGAAGTGTTTGACCAGAAATGATATGCGCCGCGCTTGAAGCCGTATTCTCGGGCGTTGTAGAAATTGGAGCGGAAGCGAGGGTCTGTTTTTGTGGATCCTTCGGTCGCTTTTACGAGAATGAAGCGCAGAGGACAGTTGTCTATGCGTGCGAATTGCAGTTGTTTCCAGTTTATCTTACCCTGATAGCGGCTGATGTCTATGCCGCGTATCTCATATCCGCTGGGATAATCAGGGTCGCCAAAGAGGGCGCGCCAGCGAAAACCTGTCGGGCTGACAAAGAAATAATAGAACCCCCACACATAAAGTGCAACGATTACACCGATGCCTATAATACCTTTAAGAGAAACGCAAGAACCCCAAAAGCCATCCTTATGATGGAACTTATTAGTGGTGTTTCTTGCGTTTCTCTTTTTCATTGTTAAGGTTATGTGGTGGGAGTTAATTTGTAGAACTCACCTTAAACATATAATCCCCCCTAAATGCTTGTTAGGGGGGACTTTTTTATTTTACTCGTGTTCGTATTGAAGGGTCTTTGTCGTCTGGTCGCAAACCTCTGTTGGTCCCCAGTACTGTATTGGGCCTGGATATACGTATGATGTAGTAACAGCCCATTTCTCACGCTGTGCGGCAAACTTCTTGAATGGAGCGCCGTCAAGTTCTACGAGGGCCTTGCGGATAACAGGCTTCATCTCGCCGTTACGCTTCTCCATGTTCATCATCATTGTGATAGGCACACCACCTGCAATCCATTGGTCTGTAGGCTTTGTTGTGTTCTTAACGATAGCCATATAGCCAGTCTTGCCGTTAGCGATGAGCTGTGCTGCTGATGTTCCAAGAGCGTAGCAGTAGTCGGCATCGAAATTAGAAGGAGCGGCGCAACGACCTTCGTAGCCGAAGAAGTGGTGCAGAGCGGCGAACTTACCATTGTATTTGCCCTCACGCTTCCAGTCCTGAAGCTTGTCGCCAACCATCTGTGAGAGGAGCTTCTCTGTCTCGATGAGTGAAACCTGTACGTTTCCGTGTGGGTCGCGGTCGAGAGCGAGCTGGCGAGCAACAGCTGTTGGGAGAGAGTTGAACACTGCAAGGTTCTCCTTTGAGAGGTGACGCTTTACGAAGTCAACCTGCTCTGTGCGTGTAACCTGCTGTGCCTCCTCTGTAGCGAGTATGTCGTTCAGTTCAGCGATAAGGCGCTTGATTGCTGGAATAAACTCGATAAGTCCTTCTGGGATAAGTACGCTACCATAGTTGTTGCCTTGTTCTGCGCGTGCTACAACAGCCTTTGCAATATACTCAACAACATCGTCGAGGCTCATGTTCTTTGCTTCAACCTCCTCAGAGATAAGGCAGATGTTAGGCTGTGTCTGGAGGGCGCACTCGAGTGCGATATGAGATGCAGAGCGGCCCATGAGCTTGATGAAGTGCCAGTATTTGCGAGATGAGTTGCAGTCGCGCTCAATATTACCGATAAGCTCAGAGTAAGTCTTGCAAGCAGTGTCAAAACCGAAAGAAGTCTCAATCTGATCGTTCTTCAAGTCGCCGTCGATAGTCTTTGGACAACCGATAACCTGAACGCCAGTATTCTTTTGTGCATAGTACTCAGCGAGCACACAAGCGTTAGTGTTTGAGTCGTCGCCACCGATGATTACAACAGCCTTGATGTCAAGCTCCTTGATGATTTCAAGACCCTTGTCAAACTGCTCTGTCTTCTCGAGCTTTGTACGACCTGAGCCAATCATGTCGAAACCGCCAGTGTTGCGATAGTCGTCGATGTACTCTGCTGTAATCTCCATATAGTTGTGGTCAACGAGACCGCCAGGACCAAGGATGAAGCCGTAGAGCTTATTCTCTGGGTTGAGCTTCTTGATTTGGTCGAAAAGACCTGTTATAACATTGTGTCCACCAGGAGCCTGACCGCCAGAAAGTATAACGCCAACATTCATCTTCGCGTCGTTAGCCTTCTCTGCAGGAACGAACTCGATGAGAGGCATGCCGTAAGTGTTAGGGAAGAGAGCCTTGATTTCCTCTTGGTTATCTACGCTTTGTGTTGGGTTGCCTTCCTTGATGGCAACAGCGCCCTGCAATGCTACAGGGAGTTTTGGTGAATAAGCCGCGCGGGCTTGTTGAAGTGCACTTTTAGCCATATTATTATGTTTTGGTTTTGTGTTCGCAGTAACTTCGTCGAAATTTGCGGCAAAGTTACGCTTTTTTTTGTGTAAAACTGAAAAAAACATTGGAAATATTTGCAAGAATGAAATCTTTGTCATAATTTTGTAACATCTAATAAACAAAAACCTATACACTATGGCAAATAAGCGCGATTTAAAGCAGACTATTAATTATGTTTGCGCTGAACTGATATCAGAAACTTTTGCTGCCGGAATGCTTGAGAAAAACATTGACAACGCCAATGTTGACAACCTCTTGAACTCAATCATTCAGATTAACCAGAACTATATTAGCCGCATTTCCCACCCTGAGCCGGGCATGCCTGCAAAGGTGTATTTCAAGGACTTGGTGGATGGCTTCAACAAGGATGTTGACGAGGCCGTGGATATGATAGGAAACCTTTTCTAAATGGACAACACAACACAAACACTGATAGCAACTGTTGACAAACTGTCGGATTCAAAAGAACTGAAGCAACTGTTCCACGAACAGCAGTTTGGCAACCCTTTACCATCGCAGGAGCAACTTCAAAACATTATCGACATTCTGCGAAGCATTATTTTCCCTGGATTCTATGGGCGTTCCAATGTTAACATCAATACGATACAATATCATATTGGTGTCCGCGTGGAGCGACTGCACAAGATGCTTACAGAGCAGGTCCTCGCCGGACTTTGCTTCGTCGAGTCTGTGCCTGCTGCCGAGCATGTTACGCTTGATATTCTGAAGAATAAGGCAAAGAAGATAGCCACGGACATTGTTGGCAAGCTGCCAATGATAAAGGCTGTTCTTGCCACGGACATTGAGGCTGCTTATCTTGGCGACCCTGCCGCCGACAACCAGAGCGAGATAATCGCTTGCTATCCATGTATCAAGGCTTTGACAAACTACAGGCTTGCCCATGAGCTTTTCGTTATGGGCGTGCCACTGATACCGCGTATGCTTACCGAAATGGCGCATTCCGAAACGGGTATAGACATACATCCCGGAGCGTCTATCGGTCATCATTTCTGCATTGACCACGGTACGGGCGTGGTTATCGGAGGCACTTGCATCATTGGTAACAATGTTAAACTGTATCAGGGAGTTACGCTTGGAGCAAAATCATTCCCTCTCGATGCCGACGGCAATCCGATAAAGGGAATACCGCGCCACCCTATTCTCGAGGATGATGTCATTGTTTATTCCAATGCCACAGTCCTTGGCCGCATAACAATAAGCAAGGGAACAGTTATCGGAGCCAATAAATGGGTGACGGAGAATGTATAATAATAAGAAGTTCAAGTAGTTCATGAACTCCTTATAAAAATATTCAGTAAAGAAAAATATAATGAGCACAAAATTTCGTTTGACATTGATGAATTTCCTGCAGTTTGCTGTGTGGGGAGCTTATCTTACTTGTATAGGAAACTTTCTTGGCCGCGTGGGATTGGGAGAATATATCTCGTGGTTTTATGTTGCGCAGGGAGTAGTGTCAATATTCATGCCTGCCATTATGGGCATTATTGCCGACAAATATATTCAGCCGCAGCGACTTCTTGGCCTTTGTCATTTAGTGGCAGGTGCATTAATGATACTTACTGCCTATAATGGCTCAATGGATAGTCCGACGATAGCATCCGTCTTCGTGCCGTATATCCTTTCCATCGCTTTCTATATGCCAACGATTGCCCTTTCCAACACGGTGGCTTTCAATATATTGAAGAGAGAAGGCTACGACACGGTGAAGGATTTTCCGCCTATCCGCGTGTTTGGAACAGTGGGCTTTATCGCTACAATGTGGTTTGTTAATTTCGTCACTTTCGGCATGGAAGAGGCGGCACAGTTCACCTATATGCAACTTGTGGTGAGCGGTGTTCTCGGATTTATCCTTGGCGCCTATTGCTTTACCTTGCAGCAGTGTCCTATCGTCAAGAGCGAAGGGACTGACGAAAAGACTCTTATACAGCGTATTGGCTTCGATGCCTTTGTGCTTTTCAAGCAGCGAAAGATGGCGCTGTTCTTTATCTTCTCAATGCTTTTGGGCGTATGTCTGCAAATTACCAATGGTTATGCCACACCTTATATAAATAGTTTCTCCGCCATCAGCGATAGTTGGTTTGCTCAGAATCCTACATTACTTGTCTCTGTATCGCAGATTTCCGAGGCTCTTTGTATCCTGATGATTCCTTTCTTTCTGAAACGATTTGGCATTAAGTATGTTATGCTTATTGCGATGTTTGCTTGGGTAATGCGTTTCGGTTTCTTCGGTGTCGGCACAACAGAGAATGTTCTTGGCATTGTCGCCCTCTTTGCTTCGTGCATCGTTTATGGCGTTGCTTTCGACTTCTTCAATGTCTCAGGAGCGTTGTTCGTGGAGCAAGAGGCGGAACCTTCAATGCGAGGCAGTGCGCAGGGCTTGTTTATGCTTATGACAAACGGCTTCGGCGCTGCCGTAGGAACATGGATAGCAGGTCAGATATTCAATCATTACTGCGAATGGAACGACGCTGGTCTAATGGTTTCACGCGCTGAGTTCAATGGCGCAGGATGGGAGATATGCTGGTTCATCTTCTCTGCTTACGCTTTTGTTGTGGCTATCTCTTTCTTTGTGCTGTTTAAGAAGTAGCCTCACCCCTAACCCCTCTCCATCAGGAGAGGGGAATAATTACTAACTTAAGGGGCTAAACTTAAGGGGCTAAACTTAAGGGGCTAAACTTAAGGGCATACATAAACTTAAAAGGCAGAATCCACCTTAAGAGACATATCACTCCCCTCTCCTGATGGAGAGGGGTTGGGGGTGAGGCTTTTCACACAAACCTTCCTGTCACGCTCTCCTTGTTTTTCTTTATCTCTTTTGGTGTGCCTGATGCCACCAACTGACCGCCGCGTCTCCCTCCTTCAGGACCAATATCTATGATATAGTTCGCGCGACGGATTACGTCGAGATTATGTTCTATAACAATCACCGTGTTGCCTTTGTCAACCAGTTTCTGCAACACTTCCAACAATATTCTTATGTCCTCAAAATGCAGTCCTGTCGTCGGCTCATCGAGAATGTAGATGGTCTTGCCTGTATCGCGTTTTGACAGTTCGGCGGCGAGTTTCACTCGTTGCGATTCGCCTCCCGAAAGGGTTGTTGACGGCTGTCCGAGGGTGATGTAGCCAAGTCCCACATCTTGCAGTGTCTTTATCTTATGCAGAATGGCGGGCTGATGCTCAAAGAAGTCAACAGCCTCGTCGATGGTCATTGCTAAAATATCGGCAATGCTCTTGCCTTTGTATCTCACTTCGAGTGTTTCACGGTTGTAGCGTTTGCCGTGGCATGTCTCACATTCAGTGTAAACATCGGGCAGGAAAGTCATCTCAATAGTCCTGTAACCGTTGCCGCCGCAGGTTTCGCATCGTCCGCCTTTGACATTGAACGAGAAGCGTCCGGGCTTATAGCCGCGTATCTGTGCTTCGGGAAGGTTGACGAAGAGAGAGCGTATGTCGGCGAAAACCCCTGTGTATGTTGCTGGGTTTGAGCGTGGTGTGCGGCCTATCGGCGACTGGTCAACGCTAACCACCTTGTCCACATTCTCTATTCCTTCGATGGAGTCGTAAGGCAGCGGCTCTTTGAGTGAGCGGTAGAAGTGGTGCGACAGCACTGGCTGCAATGTCTCGTTTACGATAGATGATTTTCCGGAACCAGACACACCCGTCACCACGATAAGGTTTCCCAAAGGAAATTCCACCGTCACATTCTTAAGGTTGTTTCCGCGGCAGCCGTGAAGTGTCAGTATCCCGCTATTGCTCGTTTCGCTTTCCTTCTTGTTGCTGTCGTCGGCAGCGGAAATCTCTTTCCTTAAATAACTGCTGGTCAGCGTGTCTGCCTTCAGCATTTCTTCCGGTGTTCCTTGGAACACAACCTTGCCTCCGTTGTTTCCAGCCTTTGGTCCGATGTCTATTATGTAGTCGGCGGCGCGCATCATGTCCTCATCGTGTTCCACGACAATCACCGTGTTCCCCATGTCGCGCAGTTTTTTCAGCGATGCTATCAGTCGTTCGTTATCGCGCTGGTGCAGTCCTATCGAAGGCTCGTCAAGGATGTAAAGCACATTGACAAGTCCTGATCCTATCTGTGTGGCAAGTCTTATGCGCTGCGACTCTCCGCCCGACAGCGACGACGACTGCCTTGAGAGCGCAAGATAGTCAAGTCCCACCTCAAGCATGAAGTCCAGACGCGAAAATATCTCTTTCAGAATCTCTCTTGCCACCGCCTGCTGCTTCGTGTCAACATGCTTCTCCGCTTCTACAAGCCACTCGCGCAGTTCGTTGAGGTCAAGGTCGGAAGCCTCTGCTATGTTCTTGTCCCAGAACTTGTACGACAGAGCTTCTTGGTTCAGTCGCTTGCCTCCACACACAGGGCATGTCTGCTCCGAAAGAAACTGCTCAGCCCATTTCTTCGCCTTCGCGTCGGCGTCTTCATTGTCGAGTGTCTGCTGCAGATAGCGGATTATTCCGTCGAAGCGGATGAAATAGTCCGACGATGTGTGGACAAGGTCTTTGGGTATGCGCACATCGTTCAGCGTACCATAGAATATCTCTCTCATGCATTCTTCGGGGATGTCCCTTATTGGCGTGTCAATGGTCAGACCGTGATTGCCGAGGATGGCTTCTATCTGCCAGAAAATCATCTGCTTCTTATATTTCCCCATTGGCGCTATGCCACCGTCTTTTATGCTCAAAGCGTCGTTCGGTATCACTTTCTCGCGGTCGATGGCTGTAACCTTGCCTAACCCCTTGCAGTGCGGACAGGCACCTTCGGGCGAGTTGAACGAGAACTTGTTTGGCGCGGGGTCGGAGTATGATATGCCTGTTGTTGGGCACATCAGTCGTGAAGAGTAGTATTTCAACTCGCCGTCTTCCTCTCCCTTTTCCATGATAGCAAGCATTCCGTCGCCTTGTTTCATGGCTGTTGCCACCGACTTCGTCAGTCGCTGCATATCGTTGTCGTCAGCGTCGGCAGGCACTTTCAGGCGGTCGATAACCACTTCTATTGTGTGGTTCTTGTATCTGTCAACGCGCATTCCTGCCTTCATGTCATGCACATCGCCGTCAATCCTTACATACAGATAGCCCTTGCGCCGCATGTTCTCGAAGAGGTCCTGATAGTGTCCTTTGCGGTTTCTTACCAATGGGGCAAGCAGATAGATTGGCTTTCCTGCATATTTGCTGACAATCATTTCGATGATTGACTCCTGCGTGTATTTCACCATCCTCTCGCCAGTGGCGTAGCTATATGCCTGACCGGCACGAGCATAGAGCAGTCGCAGGAAGTCATAGACCTCTGTCGTTGTGCCAACGGTAGAGCGAGGGTTCTTGTTGGTTGTCTTCTGCTCAATGGAGATTACGGGCGACAGACCTGTTATCTTATCAACATCAGGGCGTGAGGCACCGCCGAGGAAGTTTCTTGCATAGGCGGAGAAGGTTTCGATGTAACGGCGTTGTCCTTCGGCATAGATGGTGTCAAAGGCCAGCGACGACTTGCCGCTGCCCGAAAGACCAGTGATTACCGTCAGTTTGTTGCGCGGTATCTGGACATCTATGTTTTTCAGATTGTGCTCCCTTGCACCGTAAACTCTTATCATGGTTCGATCCCTTCTTTCTCCGTATATCCTCTTAATATATTCACGTCTTTTCTTATTCGGAATATTTTGCCGTCGGCACCTTTTGCCTCGCAGTTCAGGAAGTACGCTCCGTCCTTCACAGGCCGTCCTTTGTAGGTGCCGTCCCATGCGTCGTTGATGTCACGGAATTTGAACAGCATCTGTCCCCAGCGGTTGAATATTGCGGCGTTGAATTCCACGATACTCTTTGCTCCAGCCTTGGGCTTGTAGGTGTCGTTTATGCCGTCGCCGTTGGGAGAGAAGGCGTTAGGGAAATCCAGCTGGCTCTCAGCGATGGTCAGTGTCAGCGGACTGTCCTCGTTGCTCAGTTCCACGCCGCCCATGCCGTCGTCGTATGTCGCAATGCAGATTATCCTGTGTCCGCCGGCATCGTTGAACACAAACTCAGTGTTCTCCTCGTATCTTATAAGATAAGCCGTCTGCTCACCCTCTTTGAAGAAGCGCCACTCGTAGTTCACCTTCAGTCCTTCAAGTCCTTCGGGCTTTGCCTCAAACCTCACGCGCAGTGGGGCAGATCCGTCATACGATGTCTGTTCCTCTTCGCCCTCGTCTGTTATCACATAGAACACGGGATTTATGGTCTGCGCATGAAGACTTGGCAGCAGCGCAAGAGCCATAAATAAAGCCAATGTTAAAGACAATTTCTTAGTCATAATGAAAATATTTCTGCAAAATTACAAATAATTGTTTTTTTTCGCACCACTTTTTTAATTATTTTCCTAATTTTGCGCCATAAAAAGTGATTAATTCAAGTTTAGCAAGTCGGAAACTTGTGAAACCAAAACTATTGATTATGATTCTCAACAGTAAAAAGCAAACTATTTTGACTCTTATCGCAGCATTGTTTTTCAGCATAACAACAGCGCTTGCCATTGTGCCTATCAATGTTGGCGTCGCACTCCCTTTGCACAATGAGGATGGCGACGGAAGAAGGGCGATTGAATATTATCGTGGACTTATCCTCGCCGCCGAGGAGATGAAGCAGGAAGGTATAGAGGTTAATTTCTACGCATGGAATGTACACAAGGACGCCGATGTAAACATCATATTGCAAGACCCTAACGCCAAGAAGTGCGACTTCTTCTTCGGTCCGATGTACACCAAGCAGGTGCCAGCCTTGCAGTCTTTCGCCGAGAAAAACGGTGCTAAGGTGATAATTCCGTTCTCCATCAGCAACGACCCTGCGGGAAAATACGGCAATGTGTTCCAGGTGTATATGGAACCTCCTTTCGCGCGCCAGGAGGCAACAAAGAGGTTTTCCGAATACTTTTCTAACAGTCAGGTGGTTGTTGTTGGCTGCAACGATGCCGAAGTGTCAAATGGCGACTTCACATCTGCCCTTCGTACGCAGTTGGCAGTGAAGAACATCCCTGTAACGCTGACCAGTCTTACCACAAAAGACGAGCTTTTTGCCAAGGCGTTCAATACTCAGAAGCCTAATGTCGTGGTGCTCAACTCATCAAGCAACGCATCGCTGAAGGAGGCATTCAAGAAGCTCGAGACGCTCGCGCAGGCACATCCTGACATCAAGTTTTCACTCTTCGGCTACACCGATTGGCTCACATACACCGAAGCTTACTCGCCGTTCTACCATAAGTTCGACACCTTCATCCCTACACACTCGTTCTTTAACCCCAATGCTCCTGCTACAAAGGTCATTATGGAGAAGTACAAGCAGACCTTCAACTGCGAGATGCTCAGCCAGTATAACCCACGTTTCGGACTTATGGGTTACGACCATGGCCGTTTCTTCTTCCGCGGATTCTCAAAGATGGGCAAGGACTATAAGGGCGTTTATGCCAACAACGATGCCCTGCAGTCGCGCATACACTTCGCGCAGGTGGGTAGGAACGGTGGAATGCAGAACGTAGGTTTCAAGTTCATACATTTCAAAAAGGACAACTCTGTTTCAGAAGTGTCGTTCTGATGATGAAAAAGATTTCAGTTATTCTTCTACTCCTCAGCCTGCTGTCGGTCTCTGCCTCCGCACAGATTGGCGAATACCGCAACCGCTTCTCGGTGGGTGGTAATGCAGGCTATATATTAAGTAATGTGGCTTTTGTGACGAAGGTGCCACAGGGATTGCATGGAGGACTCACCTTCGGACTTTCCGGTCGCTACATCTGCGAGAAGTATTTCAGTACCATCTGCGCCGTGTCTGCCGAGGTGAACTACGCCAAGATTGGATGGAAAGAGCGTATTGCGGACATACAGGATAAGCCTGTGCCGCTCGTGAACTCCGACGAGGCCATGCAGTATCAGCGTACCATCAACTATATCCAGATTCCAATCTTCGCCCATCTTGCCTGGGGACGCGAGACGAAAGGCTTCTGCGGCTTCCTCAACCTCGGTCCGCAGTTCGGCATCTACCTTAACGACAGCTACAAATCCAACTTCGACATCCATAATATGTCGGAATACAACCTTTCGAAGAGAGCGTCTGCCGTCATTGCGCAAGACACCTTGGCGATACAAAACAAGTTCGACTATGGTATTGCCGGAGGTGTCGGCGTGGAGTATTCCCACCCGAAGATTGGCCATTTCCTTCTTGAAGGCCGCTACTATTTCGGTCTCGGCAACATCTTCTACGACACCAAGCGCGACTATTTCAGCCGCTCAAACTTCGGAAACATTGTCGTCAAAATCACCTACCTCTTTGACCTGACGAAGTAAAAAACCTCACCTCTCCCCTCTAAGCCCACCTCGGTCTCCCTTAGAGGGGATGGGGAATGATTACCCACTTAAAGGCAAGGTGGTTAAAAGAACGCGCATCGAGTTGCAATGATACTCGGTGCGCGTTTCTATGATACTCGGTGCGCGTTTCTATGATACTCGAAGCGAGTGTCCCTGAAACTTGAAGCGCGTTTCTATGATACTCAAATTATCTTCCTTAGAGAATCGGCTTAAAAGTCCCCGTGAAACATATCAAAACTCTATGACAAAATTTTTTTTCTCCCTGCGTTTTGACCCAAAACTCATAGGGAAATTGAGCGAAACGCTGTGAAACATTCTTAAGGTGTCGTATTGTGGTAGTTTTTGCTCATAAAAAACAAGTTGGATAAACCCTCACGGGCATATCCAACCATTGAAGAAATTAAACTCTTTGTTTGCAATATTAACCTAATACATGAATACTCTAACCTTTCGTGCAAGTGTTATGGAGAACAAAATATTTGTTTAATGATAAATGATTAATTCGGAGCAACGAAACACCGCATTAATAAATAATCATTAATAGTTTATCAATAATTTCTGTTGCAAAGGTAGAGTGTTTTAGATAAACTGCAAAATGCTTTCAGTGAACCGCTTGTTTTTTTCAGTGAAAAGTGTCGGACTATTCCGTAACAAACTCCACTAATCTTCTTATTGCTCGTTGGCATACGGGGCAGAAGTCGGGAGTGGTGTTGCTGCGCATGCGGCAGTCCTCTGTTGGGCGGAAGATGCCTTTCATCCTGTAGCCTGCACCCTCGTGAAGTTCTGCTTGTGGCATGTCCTGCCATTTAGAGGCGAAGTTAACCTTGGTAGTGATGTTTGCTTCCCATGGCTCTATGTCCAGAGGATACATGTCCAGCTCGTCGTTATCGTAGGCGTATTCGTCGGCAAGTCCCGCGAAGCTGTGTCCGAACTCGTGCGTTACCACCTCTTTGAAGTATGTGTGACGGGTCATGGTCAACGTGTAGCTGTTGAGAATTCCTCCTCCGCCGTATTTCTCTGTGTTCACGAGCACTATGATATGCTCGTAAGGAGTTCCTGCAAGACGGTCGTGGATGGTTTTCAGCTGCAGCGTTGTGAGGTATCTGTCGGAATAGAATGTGTTGAAATGTGAGCCGAGGGCAGTGTTGCGCCACACGCCATTACCCGGCTCGCTCGTGCCGCTCTCTGCTGATGGCGCCTTCACCGCAATGATGTTGAAGCGGTTGCGCATACTCTTGAACGGCTCATGGGCGAAGATTGCCTCCGTCGCTTCGTTGGCGTGGCGTAGGAAGATGTCCATCTCGCTCTCCGTGTAGCCCTCGGCAAGGAAGGCAATGTTTATCCGTCTCGAGTCAGACTGAGCGGCTTGCAACACCTCGTAGGGAGTGATGTCGCGTTCCCCGATGCGGCGTATCAGAATGTCTTTCGGGTTGACGGTATGACTGTATGCTGCCGTAACCTTCCTGCGATTGTCGCGCAGCTCTACGGTAACATCCACCGTGTCTTTCGGCATAGGCATCAGCCACACCTGCTCGAACGAGCGTGCCGCCCCTTGTGCCTCGGGGTATGTGAGCCATTCCTGGAATAGGGTAGAGGCGCTGTTGCGGTAGATAGTGTCGCCTGTATGGTGGTCTCTCACTGTCAGTTGCGCGTTGCCTTCCACTGGCAGCAACTCCATGTGATGTTTGCGCCCGTACCATCCTGGCATCTTCGACAGACGGTCGAGAGCAATCTGCTGACATGCCGCATTGCCCGTGAGGATGTAGTCCATACGGAGAGTTGTGTCGCTGAAATGCTTGTCGTAGTCTTGGGCGTAAGCAATAGAACTTATCAGACAAAGGTAAAGGATAAAAAGTTTTCTCATAATAAAGAATAAGGTTCGGGGTGATGACTAATGAGTGATGACTAATGAGTAATGGTATTTCGTATGCAAAGTTAGAATATTTATTTGAGAAACAAACGAATTCTAACAAAAAGCGTCTATTTATGTGTCATTTTGTTTATGATTATCGTTAAAATAAGGGTTTTGAAAAGCAAATAACATTATTCGTTGAAAAAAAGTTTAGATTTGTTATTGTATGTTAAAAGAAATATATAAATTTGCGCAAGAATAACGTTAATCAATATTTTTACAACAATACCATGGTAACAGTAACCAAAAAAGAAGTGCATGAAAGAGTCATGACTCTTTACAATGCGTGTGAAGCCCAGTTGACAGATGTGGAACGAAAAGAGCAGGAGAAATATGCCGACATGGTGCAGAACCATGACGACAAGATTTTCCTTTGCAAGATGCTCGACGAGACATCGCAGATTCGCGACAACAAGAAACTCGCGAAGCGTATAATGGAGCTCGTCAAGGAGTATGGCATTCCGAAGTTCTTCAATGCTCGCGACCGTTTCCTTTTCCAAGT
>JABUUE010000005.1:0-20279 GCA_021443335.1 Bacteroidaceae bacterium | reverse complement strand
CGTCCGCGCGACTGGAACCACTGCATAGGCGAGCAGAACCTCTTCCGCTATCTGCCTGTTAAGAACATGGCGCTCCGCCTCTTCGACGGCGACTCATTAGACGATGTGAAGAAGGTGGTGTGTGCTGCAAAGCTTGTTGGTGTGAAACTGACGATAAGCGTGCCTGAGGGCTTCGACTGCAAGGGCATCTCAGATGCTGTTGTGAAGACAGAAAGTCTTGCCGACTTCATCAAAGACATCAAGCAGTATGAGCGTCTGCGCACAATAGCAGCAAATGTTCCAAACGAACTGTGGCAGGCAGCAGCCGACAACGACCGCTACATCGCTTCGCTGAAACCGATGAACGAAGGTCGCCTTGAACTTATCAACTATATCAAGGAGCAGGCGATAGCTTACGAGTACCACCGCTATGGCTCAATGCCGATAGTGCCGAAGGACGAGTAGAAAAACTCAAGTCTCGCAAGCGAATCTTGCTTTAATCTAAGTACAAAGTTCTAAGTACTTAAAATCCTCTAACCTATAACATATAATAGATGAAATACCGATTAATTGCCCTAACCATGTTTCTCTTTATGGGCATCCATCTGATGGCGCAATCGATGGATGTAGAGGGAACTGTTGTTGATAGCAACGGCGAACCCATAATAGGAGTGACAGTGTCTGTGAAGAACTCGAACGCAAGAGTCATTACGGACTTTGACGGAAAATTCAAGATGAAGGGTGTCAAGGCGTCAGCGACACTAATCTTCTCTTACGTAGGAATGTTAACCCAGGAACTGAAGGTAAAAGACAAGATGTCTGTGGTCATGGATAGTGAGGCGCAGACGCTTGACGACGTGTTGGTCGTTGCCTTCGGTCAGCAGAAACGCAGTTCGTTTACCGGTTCTGCCGCTGTGGTCGATTCAAAAGATTTGGAGCTGCGACAAGTGACGAATGTGGTGAGCGCTCTCGACGGCCAGGTGGCAGGCTTGCAGATGGTGAGCAATTCAGGTGCTCCTGACGCTTCGCCAACACTTCTTATCCGCGGCGTGTCGTCAATCAATTCTGGCACAGAACCGCTGATAATTGTTGACGGTGCTCCTTTTGAGGCTGGCTTGAACAATATCAACCCTTCTGACATTGAGAGTGTTACAGTCTTGAAAGATGCAGCTTCCAACGCCCTTTACGGTGCTCGAGGCGCTAACGGCGTGATAATGATTACCACGAAGCAGGCTCAGCGTGGCGATGCGAAGGTTTCTTTCGATGCCAAATGGGGCGCAAACATGCGTGGCACTCAGCGCTATGAGACTATCAATGACCCACGCCTGTACTACGAGACATACTACAAGTCGCTCTACAACTATTATGTGGCGAACGGCAACTCGTATGCTGATGCCCATGTGATGGCTAACAACACGATGGGACAGACCTCTAACGCTGGCGGTCTCGGCTACATCGTTTATACCGCACCGCAGGGAGAATATCTCATCGGCGAGAACGGCAAAATGAATCCTAACGCAAGTCTTGGCAACCGTGTATATAATAAAGGAGAGTATTACACGCTGATGCCCGACGACTGGTTTGACAACGCTTACCGCACAGGCTTCCGTCAGGAGTATAACGTCAATGTTAATGGCGGTAACGACCGCGGACAGTTCTACGCCAGTGTAGGCTACCTGAAGAACCAAGGTATCGTGCAAGCTTCCGACTTCAACCGTTTCACCGGTCGTCTGAAAGCGTCTTACCTCGTGAAGAAGTGGCTGAGAGTTGGCGGTAACGCTAACTACTCACACTCTGTGTCGAATAATCTTGACAACGATGACGACACCAACCTCTTCGCGATGCTCGCCTCAACAGCTCCGATTTACCCGGTGTTCCTCAGAGACGGCAACGGTAATATCATGAAGGATGAGCGCGGAGAGATGTACGATTATGGTAATGGCGCGGTGAACGGCGTGCTCCGCCCGGTGATAGCAAACGTAAACCCGCTGCAGTCAAACAGCCTTGATGTTTCCACAAACAACTCAAATATGTACAGCATCTACGGCTTTGTTGATGTGATGCCGATAGACGGTCTGAAGATTACAGCCAACGGAACTGCCACACAGCGCGACTACAGAAGGACAAGCACTGTAAGTCCGTATTACGGCTACGGAGCGATGGCCTTCCCTACAGGCAATGTGTTCAAAGGTCAGTACCGCTATACGAACCTCAACTTCCAGCAACTTATCAACTACACAAAGTCGTTCGGAAAGCATAACATGACGTTGCTCTTAGGTCATGAGTATTACGAATACAACTACGAGTATATCTCAGGCACAAAGACAGGCATGGCAGACTATTGGGGAAACCAGGAACTGAACGGAGCGGTAACGACCGTGTCAACATATTCTGCCGCTACATCACACAACACTGAGGGTATCTTCTTCCGTGGACTTTACGACTACGACGACAAGTATTTCGCCAATGCGAGCTACCGTCGTGATGCCTCGTCGCGCTTCCACCCAGACCACCGCTGGGGAAACTTCTTCTCTTTCGGTGCTGCGTGGATGATGACAAAGGAAAGCTGGATGAAGAACGCCAAATGGCTCAACACATTGAAGCTCAAAGCTTCGTTCGGTCAGCAGGGTAATGACAATATCGGCGACTTCCGCTATGTTGACACCTATAACATCAACAACCTCAACGGCGAGGTGGCTCTGACATTCAACAGCAAGGGAAGCGAGAAGATTACGTGGGAGACTTGCAGTTCGCTGAATGTGGGTGTGGAGTTTGACATGTTCAACGGACGTTTCGGCGGAGGCATTGAGTATTACAACAAGAAGACTACCGACATGCTTCTCTTCGTCAGCGACCCTTTGACCAGCGGTTATACCGGACACTATGAGAATGTGGGCGACATGAGCAACAACGGTGTTGAAGTTGAACTTCGTGCCATTCCTGTAAAGACACGCGACTTCTCATGGGGACTGAACCTCAACCTTACACACAACGTCAACAAGGTGACATATCTCTCTGTTGAGAACAAGGGCTCCAACGCTTCGTACTACAATGACGGCAAGGTCTATCAGGGAGCGCAGAGCGGAAACTACTTCATCGGTGAAGGTCTGCCACGCCACACATGGTATCTGCGCCACTATCTTGGCGTGAACGACAAGGGACAGGCGCTCTATGCTTGTGCCAATGCTGCTGACGGTTCAGGCACAACGACAGTGTGGTCAAATGCAGACTATGTGCTTTGCGGCTCACCTTACAGCGACGTTAACGGTGGTTTCGGCACATCAATAAGCTACAAAGGCATAGCTCTTAACGTAGGCTTCACTTACGCCATTGGTGGAAAGGTGTTCGACGATGGCTACAGGACAAGTATGACAATGCCGTCGATGGGCTATACTGGCGGCGCACTGCACCAGGATGTTCTTAACGCTTGGTCGGCAACAAACACAACGTCAAGCATCCCACGACTGCAATTCAACGACCTTAACTCCAACTATACCTCTTCACGTTGGCTGACAGACGGCAGTTATCTTTCGTTGCAGTCAGTGAACCTGAGCTACACCTTCCCGCAGAAGTTAGTCAGAGCTATCTGTCTTTCGAATCTGAGGGTGTATGTTAGTGGCGAGAACCTCTACCTGTGGAGCAAGCGAAAGGGCTTGGATCCTCGTAGCAACTCTGGATTCGACGGATATTGTGCAATCACGAACTATGTTCCTATGCGCACATTGACAGCAGGTATATCGTTAAACTTCTAAAACTTACTATTTGACAATTTACTATTTACTATCGGATTTTATTGAATTATTAATTATTTAGTTATTCCTCCATTAGCGCGGTGTTGTCCAGTCGTTAATAGAAGAATTTTTAAAATAAAGAAATATTTAAATAAAAAATAGATAAATAGTAAATAATGATAGTAAATGGTAAATCGTTCAATAGTCAATGAAATTATGAAAACATATATTAATAGAATACAGAATATATTAGGGGGACTGCTCTGCTTGGTTTTTGTCACTATTGTTGTTTCATGTGTCAAAGACGCAACGGTGGGCTCTACTTACCTGACTGCTAACCAGGTGGAAAGTTCGCCTGAGGCGCAGATGGCGTTGCTGCGTGGCGTGGCATCTCACATGACCAGCTGCAACAACAACGGCGCAAACTGCGATGCCGGCTATCCTGGCATAATGTATCTGAGGGAGTGCTATGGAGAGGACTTCCCGGTTTCAAACGATGCTTACAGCTACTATTTCCACGAAGAGAATGCCAACAGCCTAACCTACCGCGGTTACTATTTGATGAGCTTCTACTATTCGTTGATTAACAACTGTAACAATGTTATTGGTAGCATCAACCCCGCGGCGGCTTCCGCTGCAAGTCTCAACAACTTGGGCATTGCCCTGACATACCGCTCGCTCGCCTACTTAGACTTGGCGAGGTTTATGGAATACCAGCCTACAGGTTATGAGAGCATTGACCAGGAAGCGAAGACGCAGTGGAACTGCATGAAGCTCACCGTTTCCATCGTTACTCCGAACATGACTCCCGAGCAGCTGAAGAACAATCCGCGCGTGCCTTTCTACACGATGTATCGCTTCATTCTGAAAGACCTTAACGACGCGGAGCAATATCTGCTCAAATACACACCTACATCGGCGGTATATCCTAACATCAATGTCGTTTACGGCATGAAGGCAAGGTTCTGGCTTGAATTAGCGTCACGCTTCGACGCAATGCCCGAAGACCTCAGCGAGCAACTCAAGAACGAGAACGCCAACGATGGCTACGCGCCGCTCGGCATCACTACCGCTGCCGACTGCTACCAGAAGGCTGCCGACTACGCGGAGAAGGCTAAGGCAGAATGTTCGCCGATGACGCAAGAGCAGTATCAGAACCCTACAACAGGCTTCAACACCATTGCCGACAAGTCATGGATGTGGATAATGAGAAACAGCAGCAAGGACGAGGTGCAAGACCTCTACTATTACTACTCCTTCCTCGGACAAATGGTGTCAGAGCCTACATGGGCAATGGCGCAGTATGGCGGACTCTTCCGCTGCATCACCAACCGCCTCTACAGCCAGATGGACGCTAACGACTGGCGACGCTACTGCTGGGTGTCGGAGGAAGCTGCCGGAGCTGATAAGATACCGGAGGGCTACCGCTCAAATATGACAAACGAGCAGTGGAAGACGCTGCCAGCCTACGCCAACCTGAAGTTCCGCTCACGCAGCATGACCGACAACTACGAAGGTCGCTTTGCCGACTATCCGCTCATGCGTATGGAGGAGATGATTTTCATACACGCGGAGGCAATGGCCAAGTTAGGCAATGTGGCGGCTGCTGCCGGCGAAATCACTGACTTCGTGAACAACCACCGCCAGACGCAGCCTACCTACCAGTGTCCGGCTAACGACTTGGCAACATTCATGGAGAACATGATGGTGCAGAAGCGCATAGAGTTCTGGGGAGAGGGCGTGGTAATGTGGGACTACAAGCGACTCAGGCTTGCCATCAACAGAGCTTACAGCGGCACAAACTATCTCGAAAACTACCGCCTTCGCACAAAGGAGGGCTTCGTGGCGCCATGGATGAACGTGCGCTTCCCTTCAGAGTATGAGACAAAGACAAACCCTGCAGCCGTCGGAAGTCCAGACCCGTCGCAGGTGGTAAAGGCGGAGTAAGCACCCTTCCCCCTGAAGGGGCTCTGGCTCTGAACCTTGGCTTTGGCTTTGAACTTTGGTCAAAGGTAAGGCGTTATACAAGTCATAAATATCAATCACAAATAATAAATCCCCCTATAGAGCATATTACTCCCCTCTCCTGATGGAAGAGGGGCTGGGGGTGAGGCTTATGAAACACATTATAAACAGATTTCAAAACATATTACTCCCCTCTCCTGAGGGAGATGGGTTGGGGGTGAGGCTTCTGCTCGCGTCGCTTATCTTTGCAGCCTGCAGCAGCGAGACACCTTACACCCCGGCGGAGCCCGTAGCCGCCGACAACTGGGGCGCGTATTTTGACGGCAGCAATGACAGCGACTACCCTCGCGCGCTCACCGACCCCAACACCTTCGACTTAACCGTCAAGCGCGTGAACACCAAGGGCGAACTCGTCCTGCCCATCCTCGTGGAGAGCATCTCCGGCAGTCTCTCTGCCTCTGACACTGTCAAATTTGCCGACGGCGTGGATGAGCGAACTATCACCGTGACCTACAGCGGACTCGACAAGGGCAAGGTGGAAGGCACGCTGTCAATCCCCGTTGCCTACACAAACCCCTACAAGGAGAAGGCGGGATTCTACCAGCAGCATATCACTGTTTATCAGCCTAACGTGGTCAGCAGTAATGTCGTCATGGCTTTCGACGCCGTTTCCTCAGGCATTGACAAAGGCACTTTCGACAAGGAAGTCTATACGATAACGCAGGTGCCGGGAGAGAACCGATTCTTCTGGAACAACTTCCTGAACACAGGCTTCAACCTCGCCTTCATGATTGACGAGACTGACGGCAACGGCAACTTCGACCCGACGAACACAAAGAAATGTTACGGCTCTATCGTTCCGATGAACCACTACCGTGACGACGGCACTTACGGCTGGTATCTCTGCACAGAGGCCGACACGAGCAAGGGTTATACCAAGCACGCATGGACACACAACGGCGACGACATCACGTCAATGTATTTCTATTGGGGCACATACACCTTCATAGATTTCCGTGAGAAACAGGGCAATGAATCCACCTATGGCGTCGGCCGCTTTGCTCCTCTGACGCAGAACGGCGACTGGTACTATTACAATTTCTATATTTATTATGATAAGGAGGGACAACAATGAAACGAAATGATAAAATCCGCTGCTTCGGGCTTCTCCTCTGCCTCTTGTTTGCCGTTGTTTTCGTCTCATGCAGCAAGGACGATGGCATCGACAACCGTCAGCCGATAAGTTCTCCTTCGGGCGACGCAATAGCTGCCACCGTCAGTTCGCTCACCTTCCAATGGGAGGCTGAGAAGAACGCTACGCAGTATGGCTACCGCCTTTACACCAACGGCGACTCGCTCGTCAGTGGCGGCGTGACAAAAGAAACCACACTCGTATTCACAAAACTGAAGGACGACAAGGAGTATAAACTTGAGATTACGGCTTTCGCTCCTGCCACAAGCAGTGAGTTCACTACTGCCAAGCCTGTGGTGCTTGTAGGTCGCACACTGAAGATTGTACCGCTGAGCACGCCGCAACCGAGCGTTGAAGTGTCGGGACTGCGCGTAACCGTAACATGGCCGGCGGTGGAGAATGCCGAGGTCTATAACGTGCAGGTGCTCTGCGCAGGAGAAGTGGTGAAAGGGGCGCAGCAGGCAGCCACATCCTTCACCTTCACCGGCGAGCAGAAGTCGGAATATAGCGTGAGGGTTAATGCCGAAACCGACAACGAGGCTTACTCACCATCGGCATGGGCAACCATCGACGGCATACAGACCGAAGAGGAGGCGAAGCCTATATGGACTGTGGAAGGCGATTTCTACGACGCGGGCGAATATCTGACCACTGGCAAGCGCACGCTCGTGGCTTATTCCGACGGCTCTTACGTGATAGAAGACTGGCTCTATGCGGGCTCAGGCTGCGACCTGCAGTTCAGCGTTAACGCCGACGGCACGATAAACGTCCTTAACGCTACGGGCGAGTCGGGCGGATATGTTACGGTCGATTTCTATCCTGGCGGTTATTACACCTACCTTTACCCGGCATACAGCAGTTTCGACGCTGAGGAAGGCTCGCTCTCTGTCTATGCTTATGGTGGTGGCGGACAGGGTTACTCAACGTTCACCTACGACCCGAAGAAGATTGTCAAAGCCCCAAGATATTCCGCTCTTGCGCAGACCTCCGAGAAATCGGGCTGGGGACAGGCATTCCCGACGCTCACAAATGTCAAGGTTGATGTTTACGACGACTATGTCCTCATTCACGCCTTCGCCGGCGTGGAAGGCTACGACCTGAAGGTTGGCGTCGATACAGAGGCTGCCGCCATCACCGGCATCACGCCTATAACCAACGGTGTTGAGGGCGAGACATCAACCTCAGGCTATGTCACGCTGACCACGGGCAGAACCGACGACGCCGCAACCCTCAAGCCTTACCTCGCTGCAGGCTACTGCTACGGCTCTCTCGGCGACACTGAAGGCTACATCCTTCTCGGAGCTTATATCGGCTCCGCCTGGGGACATTATTATTTGGCGTGGTAGATGTTATTAGCCTTCGCAAGTTTTTACTTTCGCAAAAAAGCAGGCTTGCGAAGGCTAATGCCTCACCCCTACAGCGCAAACTGAAAATTCACATTCACTGATGGCGTTGCCTTTCCCTCTTTCGGAATCCATACTTTGACGTTGGGCGCCATCTTCACATATTTGCATAGGTCGATGCCTACGCCTGCTAATGCCATGCTTCCGTCCTTACTCTTGTTCCAGTTGTTTTTGGATGTCAGCAGGTCGTAGCGGGCGAAAATGTCGCATTTGCCGACTTTCACCGAACCATAGGCCGACAGACCGCTCTGGTTTCGATTCAGAATCTGGCTTTGGCTTTGTGCCTGTGTCTGAGTCTGAGTCAAAGTCTCAGTCTCCGTCTGTGTCAAAGTCTGAGTCTGAGTCTCAGTCAGCGTCTGAGTCTCCTTGTCGAAGATGAAGCTGCCTTCCACGGCGATGCTGAACGTCTGGTTCTTGTAGCCCACCATGGCGTTGAGAGTCTTCTTCGGCGTGCTGTCATCAGGCTTTTGGTTGAGGTCGCCGTAGGCGCGCAGCGTAAGACCTTCCACAGGCTTCACCGTTATGCCTACGCCGTAGAGAAGTCCGCGCTCTATCTGCAGTTTCTTGAAGCCCTCGCCATTGACGATGATAGCGTCCAGCGAGACCACCCTTGACGGGCTCCATTCTATGGCAGCACCGAGGTCGGCGCTCGATCCGAACTTATACTCGTCCTGAAACGTCTTCATCACATAGCGTCTGCCCCAGAACTTCTCCTGAGTGCCGAACACGTTGGTGCCTATCAGTCCGGCGCGCACGCTGAACCTGTCGCTCTTCCACTGCACGAGCGCGTTCTTTATATAGACGATACGCTGGTAGTCATCTACGGCAGAGCTCTTGCCGCAGTCGGCGACGAACTTAAACGACCATCCCTTGCCCCATTTTCCTTCCACTCCGAGATAGGCGCGGTCGAGGTTGAAACCGTAGCCCACCTTGCTGTCGGCGGGAAAGTTGGCGCCGACGCTCATCATACCCGTGGCAATGGGCTTAAACTCAAACTTCTTTTTTTCCGTCTGCCCCCGGACAGCAGAACACATTGCAAGGAGCGCGATGGCAACAATAAAACATTTTCTTTTCATATTTTTTACAACGGTTTGAATTAGGTTACCTTTTTGAATTTATCTGATAGAATTTGCGGTAAGGCGCTGCAAAGTTACAAAATTTATGCTACACTGATGTTGCAATAGCGTTATTTTTTTACTATCTTGCGCCCAAAATGCGACGCATTGACAGGCTTCAGCCACTCGTTGCTCGTCAGCAAAATGATTGAGAGGAATTAAGGGTTATGCAACTTTTGCGTTCACATACAAATAGCAGGTAAATGAAAATTAGTTCATTTACCTGCTAATATCATGGAGATTCAAGTTTCGGGAACGAAACTTGAACTTTACTGTTCAGTCTTCACAGGGTCAGCATTTGCGCTGAACGCCTTGTTGTAGTCTTTTTCTCTGTTTGGTATGACATATACCCAGTGGTTCTTGTCTGTAGGCTGGAGGTTTACGCAGAACGAAGCTCCGAAGTTTCCGCCTTCCTTTTGTGATTTGCGGATGCGTGGCTCGTTGTAGCGCTTGAGGTCGTACCAGCGGAAGCCTTCGTTCCAGAGCTCGATGCGGCGGTAAAGCTTAACCTGCTCTAGGAGGGCAGCACCGGTGAGGCTTGTAGAGAACTCAGGGTCGCGGCCGCTGTCCTTGACAAGTTCTTTCAGCAGTCTCTGTGCCTCAGAATCTTTGCCAAGACGTGCCTGTGCCTCTGCCTCTATAAGATACATCTCAGAAGCTCGCATGTTGCAGATGTCGCCGATGTTGTAAGCGCCGTTCTGACCTTGGAACTTGAACTGCATGTAGGCGGCTACGGTTGATGTGCTGTAAATCTTGCCCGGATGTTTCTTGATAACTTCCTTCTGTTGAGGGCTACCAGACTTGTATGTTACGGTGTAGTCAGTCATACCTGTGATAGAATCCGGATGCTGGAACATGCCTCTGCGGATGTCTGTGACAGGAATCTGGTCGTATAGCGTCTTGCTGATGGCTTTAGGATATGTACGAGAAGCCGATGAACTTGCGTTACTACCGTTGTAAGAGAAGAAACCGTAGTAGTGGAGTGACTGTGTTGCTGCTCCGTCGTTGTAGAATATCCATTCTGCGTTAGGAGTGCTGAAGCCGCCGTTAATATAGTCATCCACAGACATGAGTGAATAGCCTTCACGAGCGAGCTTTGCGTTATCTGCTGCCTTGTCCCATTTCTCTGTGAACAATGCCGCGCGTGCGTAAACACCGTAGGCGAGTTTAATGCTCGGAACATAGCCCTCACTGCCATACATGTCTTTTGCGGTGAGATTGCTTGCTTTGAAGAGCGTGATAGCGTCGTCAAGGTCTTTGAAGATTTGGTCATAGACCTTGCTCTGGTCTGACGGTGCGAGGTCGCCGGTGCTCTCGTCAAGACGCAACACTATTCCCTGTGGGTGGCTCTGCATCTCTGAGTAGCGTGGGCAGTAATACTCTGTCAGACGGAGGTATGAGTATGCGCGCATGGTGAGAGCCTGCGCCTTGATGAACTTCTTCTCGTTCTCGTCGCCTGTTGCCGCGTCGATGTTTACGATAATGGCATTGGCGTTGACAATCAGTTTGTAGTAGTAATACCACATATAGTAGTTGTACATTGATGCACTGTTCTCAATGTAGATTGAGTTCCATAAGTTTGCCCAACCTGTATAAGAAACAGTGTGGACATCATCGGCTTGCCAGTCGCTGAACCAGTATTTCATGGTTCCCTCGCCGTTGCAGCCCTGAGTGCTGAGATATTGGCGGTACATAGCGCGCATCAAGCCGTTGACTGCGAGCTTCGCGTTTGTTGCGCTTTCAAGGATTACGCCTTTACTAACGGCATCTTCTGGCACTGTGTCCATATAAGTCTTTGAGCAGGAGCAAAGAGACAGAGCCAACACCGCTACGAAAAATATGTTTTTTAGTTTCATAGTTTTATTTTTTTAGGTTTTTAGGTTTAGGGTTTAAGGTATTTTGTGGTTGTGGCAAGCGGTAATCTCACCTCTAACCTCCAACCTTTAACCTTTAACCTTTTTTATTGATTAGAGTTTCACGCTCAGGCTGAAGATGAATGTGCGTGCAGGAACACTTGCATTATACTGCGAACCGCTGTAAGTCTGCTGTGAGTTGAGACCGCGGCGTGCTGTGCATGTGAAGACGTTCTCGCAAGCGAACGACAGATTGAGGTCTTCGAGAGTCAGGTAGTTTACCCATTTCTTTGGGAAAGAGTAGCCTATGAACAGGTTCTTAAGTACAAGATAGTTTCTTGAGATAAGGAAGCGTGAAGATGTTGCGTTGTTGTAAGTGTTTGAGTAGTCAAGACGAGCCAGACCGTTGAGGTCAAGACGGTTTGGAGAATCCTCCGTCATGCCTGCCGGAACGCCCTTCCATGAGTTTACAACATCTGCGTGCAGTGCGCTTGGAGTTGATGTGCAAGAGAGCAAATCTTGATATACTCCGTCGAAGGCCTTGCCACCGAGAGAATATGTGAAGAGGGCAGAGAGAGTGAGGCTCTTCCATGATACTGAAGCGTTGAAGCTACCATAGACAGATGCTATCGCGTTGCCGTGGTACTCGCGGAGAGCGTAAGTCGTGTTGTTCACATAGGCATTGCCGTTTATCTGAGTAACGTATTTTGTGATGTCTGTGCCTTCCTGGTTACCAATCTTTTGTCCGTCAACAACATAATAGTACTTTTCCAAGTCAGCCTTATACATTGAGTTACCTGTCATCTGGTCGATGCCGGCAAATGTATAAACGAAGAGGTCGTAGCGTGACCTGCCTTCCATATATTTGAAGTTTCCTGTTAAGATACCGTCTTTTCTGTTCTGTTCAGGAAGCGTAAGAATCTTGTTGTTAAGGGTTGTGAGGTTCAAACCGAAGTTAACCTTCCAGTCCTTTGAACGATAGATGTCAACATCAGTGTTAATCTCTATACCATGATTTCTGACAACACCGAGGTTCTGTGTCATAACAGATTCTGCTGAACCAGATGATGTGGCACCTGCTGACAGTGGCTGATAGACATCGAAGATAAGGTCCTTGTTGCGCTTGTTGTAATATTCGATGGCGAAGTTCCAACGGTCGAACAAGCGGCTTTCAATAGCGACACCGAAAGACTCGCTGGTTTCCCACTGCAGTTCGGTGGCGGCATTCTGTGAAAGATAGTAAGCTCCCTGGCTGTTGTAGTTCTCAGTTGTGTAGAGAGGCATCCAAGCGTAGTAGCCAGAGCCGGCATCGTTACCTACCTGTCCCCAGTCGCCGCGGAGCTTCAGGTAGTTAACCCATTTCACGTCTCTCATGAACGCTTCCTTGCTGATAACCCAGTTGGCACCTACGCTGCCGAAGTTACCCCAACGCTTGTCCTTATGGAAGCGTGAAGAACCGTCGCGACGGAACGAAGCCTCAACATTATATCTGTCGGCAAAGTTGTAGCGCACGCGTCCGAGATAACTCTCTGTACGGTAAGCGTCTGCGTAACCGTCAAGACTTGCTAACTCAGAGAAGTTAGAGAGGTAATCTCTGTTGGCGAAAGTCTCCTTGGTCTTGAATGCATAAGTATAGTCACGGTCCCAAGAGTAGTTCTCATGGCCTAAGAGAACATCCACATTGTGCTGTCCGAAATCGTGTGTCCAGCGCAACTGCTGCTGGAAATCCCATGTCTTGTATATTTTAGTAATCTGTTTTGTACGTCCGCCAGCTCCTAAACCGTTACCGATGGTAGAGTTGTCGTAAGTGCGCTCGTTGTCATAGATAAGGTCGAGATTACCTTTCAAAGAGAACGTGAAGTCCTTGAGGAAGAAGATGTCGGCGTAAGCTGTTGCATCGACTGTGTTGCGAGTAGAACGGTCGCGGTCCATCTCATTCTCCCAAAGCACGTGGCGGTCGATGTACTGCTTACGTGTTGTAGAGCCGCCGTCATACTGCTTGTTGCCGTCAGCGTCAAGCGCATAAGAGCCGTCTTCATTGTGCAGATGCACAGGATATATAGGCGCAATATTACGCGCGTACATAAAGATATTGGTGTAAGAGTTTGAATTGTCAATATCGGCACTTGAGGAATTGAGCGACTTCTCGTGGCTGGCATTGAGGTTCAAGCCTGCAGCAATCCATTTTCTAGGAGTGATGTTTACGTTCAGGCGACCAGTGATACGCTCAAACGAACTGTTCTTCACGTAGCCTTCGTTGTTCAGGTAACCGATAGAGAAGTAGTAGTTACCCTTATCAGATGATGAGTTTCCACTGAACAGATACTCGTTACGCATACCGTTTCGAAGACCTTGCTTGTACCAGTCGAGGTCGTCGGCATAACCTGAAAGGATGTTAGAAGTGGTCATCTTGCCGTTAGCGTCAAAGAGCTCGTTCTCTTTCTTGTCAAAGACATTGGTGTAGAGGTGTTTTGAGATGAGGCTGTTCTGAACCTCAGCTGTAGCCTCCTCCAAAGATATACCTGCGCCTTCAGCCATAAGACCGTTTTTGATGGTCTCATAGAAAGCCTCCATCCACTCTTTTGGAGCAAGGCGGTCGTACTCAGGAGTACCACGCTGATATACACCGAGGCTTGCCTTGAACTCAAAGCTACCCTTGCCAGAGCGTCCGCGCTTAGTGGTTACAAGGATAACACCGTTGCTCGCGCGGTTACCATAGAGTGCGCAAGAGGCAGCGTCCTTCAACACTGAGATAGACTCGATGTCGGCAGGGTTGAGTGAGTTGAGTGAACCATTGTAAGGCACACCGTCAACAACATAGAGCGGAGCGGTAGTACCGTTGACTGTACCGACACCACGGATTATAATATCAGGTTCGACAGTCGGGTCGCCGATAGAGTTGTTTATCTGCACACCAGAGGTTGTACCTTCCAATGCAGCAGAAACGTTTGATACAGGACGAACATCAATCTGATCAGACTTGATTGATGAAACGGCACCAGTGATAGTGGATTTCTTTGCGGAACCGTAAGCCACAACCATCACTTCGTCGAGCTGTGCGTTGTCAGGAGTGAGCACCACGTGTGGCATGTTTTTCTCGGCCTTGATGCGGCGTGTCTCCATACCGATGTAAGAGAACTCAAGAATAGTGTTTGCTGATGGTACCTTGATTTGGAAATTGCCGTCGTAATCGGTGATTACGCCTTTGTTTTCTCCTGCAATCTTGACTGTTGCTCCCACGATAGGATCGTGGTCTTCAGAGGAAACAACAGTGCCTTTTACTTCCATTTGTGCAAGCGCCGTTCCTATGCAGAGGAATAGCGAGACAAGGATAAGACTTAGTCTTTGTTTCATAGTGTAATGTTAATAGGTTTGTGTTTTTATAGTGTTATTCAAGTTTCGTGCAATTCTAATGAGCAGGTTTATGCTTGTATGTTTATGTGTTTTTATGATTTGCAAAGTTAGAGAATTCTACTCTTTCTTGCAACTTTTTCAAGCAAAAAAGCAAATAAATGTTAAAGAAAGCGACATTTTGAGAACATTTGTTCGCAAAAAAACTAAAAAGTGTAACAGAAAGTAAGGCTTATTCAATAATTAATCGTACCTTCGCAACCGCAAACCTAATACCTAAAATAATGAAACTATTATCTGTTTTTCTTTGTCTTTTTGTTTCGCTTGCAGCCAATGCTGCGCAGCCAGACTCGGTCAATGTGTTTATTTACCATCACGGCAGCCCTAAGGATGGGGTGAGAGTGGCTTACAGTGTTGACGGCAGGCAGTGGATGTCGGTCGGCGACGGCTTTTCCGTGGTGAAAAGTGATTACGGCGCTTGGGGCAGTGATAAGTCAATGTACGGCGTGTCGGCACTTTACAACAATGGCAGATTGTATGCGGTGTGGGAAGTTAACGAGAAAGAACCGCAGTTTGCCACTACTTTCTCCGACGACCTTTTCCTCTGGAAACCGCAGGATTATCCTTACGCCAAGGGTGTTGAAGGTGTGAAAGAACCTTTGCTGACGAAGAGCAACGGGCTTTTCTGCGTGAGCTTCCGCACGGGAAAAGGCGACTGCTACCGCATGACGAGCAAGGACTTTGTCAGCTGGTCGGCACCGGAGAAGATAGCCAAGGCTGTCTATGACGGAGTGAAAAGGGAGACGACGGTGACGCTGAACGGCCAGAAGGTGAGGGGAGAGAAGTTTCGCGCACCTTACGGGCTGATAGACAATCTGCGCTGCCGTATCAACGATTATAATCTTCGTAACCAGCGTTGCAACGAAAGAGCAGCGGGCGACGGCGACAGGTTCAAGGGACTTGAAAGGATAAAAGCCTCGTTTGCAGTGGATTTCAGTCGGACAAAGAAAATCTCCGACCATCTGATGGGCGTGTTCTTCGAAGATATAAACTACGCTGCCGACGGCGGTTTGTACGCAGAATTGGTGCAGAACCGCGACTTCGAATATTCTGCGAGCGACCGCGGAGAATGGAACGCTATGAGCTACTGGGATGTGAAGGGCGACGGAGTGAAGGTGGATATCAGCACCGATAACCCGATTCACAAGAATAATTCGCATTATGCAGTGATAAAGACGGAGCGAGTGGGCGGCGGAATACAAAACCGCGGCTTCTCGGGAATCGTTGTTGGAAAGGGTGAGAAATACGACTTGTCGCTCTTCCTAAAGAAGATGGACGGAAAGAGCGGTCGTGTTTCAGTGAAACTGATGGATGGAGAGAAGGTTATTGCTTCCGCAAGCTTTGGCCTTGGCTCTGAATCGAAATGGAAGCGCGTGAAGGCTGTGCTGACGGCTAAGGAGTCGGCGGAAAAGGCTGTTCTCCTCATTGAACCGCAGCAGCAGGGCAGCGTGGGAGTGGATTTCGTGAGCTTGTTTCCGCAGAAGACTTTCAATAATCGCAAGAACGGTTTGCGCGCAGACCTTGCTCAGACTATCGCTGACCTTAAACCGCGCTTCGTGCGTTTCCCTGGCGGTTGTGTGAGCCACGGCAACGGACTGGAGAACATGTACCGCTGGAAAGAAACTATCGGCGAGTTGTGGGAGCGCAAACCGCAGTTTAACCTCTGGGGTTATCACCAGTCGAAAGGCATCGGCTTCTACGAGTATTTCCTTTTCTGTGAGGACATCGGCGCCGAGCCTCTGCCTGTTTTGCCTGCCGGAGTGCCTTGCCAGAACTCTTCTCGAGGCGGCAAAGGACAGCAGGGCGGCGTGCCTATGAGTGAGATGGAAAGCTACACGCAGGAGTTGCTCGACCTTATAGAGTGGGCTAACGGCGACGCGAAAACTTCTCCATTGGCAGCTCTTCGCGCAAAGGCTGGTCATCCGAAGCCTTTTAATCTGAAGATGATAGGCGTGGGAAATGAAGATATCATCGGCGACGTTTTCAAGGAGCGCTTCAACTTCATAAACCGTCGCATCAAGGAGCGTTATCCTAATATTCAAGTCGTTGGCACCGTTGGACCTTTCAACGAGGGCGCAGACTATGAGTTTGGCTGGCGCTTGGCAAAGGAGGAGAACATAGACATTGTGGATGAGCACTACTATGTTCAGCCGGGATGGTTCTTACACAACCAAGACTTCTACGACCGCTACGACCGCAACGGCACAAAGGTGTATCTCGGCGAGTGGGCTTCTTGGGGAAATGCCGTGGAGAATGCTGTGGCAGAGGCGTTGCACCTTACTAATGTGGAGCGTAATGCTGATGTGGTGACAATGGCAAGTTATGCGCCGCTGCTCGCGAAAAGAGGCAATACGCAGTGGAGCACAGACCTTATATATTTCACTAACACTACGGTAGAGCCTTCGGTGAACTATTATGTGCAGAAACTCTTTGGCGAGAATTCGGGCGACGAATATATCTATAGCGACCTTGGTCTTGACATTGACGGCAAGTATCTTGCCAATGTCAGCAAGCGTATTTCAAAATCGGTTGTAAGGGATTCAAAGACTGGCGACATAATCATCAAGCTTGTGAATATGACTAATGTTCCCGCCGATGTTGACATTAGCCTCGGAGACCTTAGCGGTTACAATAAGACTGCTGACCTGACAGTTCTCGCCGGCAACTATGATAGCAAGGATGCCAAGCCGCAGACTTCAACAATAACTGTCGCGGAAAAGTTCCAGCACACGCTCCCAGCGTATAGCCTAACGGTGGTGAGAGTGTCAGCGCAGTTAGCGCATTAATTCTTTAAAGGTTGCTTTGGTGCCAATATTGAAAGCACAACATACCATGCGATGATGATGGCGAAGGCAGAAAGCCTGAAGAGAAGAAGCAGTGGTATGCATGATATGATGAATGACCAACGTAGTTTGTTCTCGCTCCAGTTCCAATGTTTGAACTTCAGCGAGAACATTGGTATTTCAGCAATAAGCAGCCAACTCATCACAAACATTAACAATATAATGATTATTGGCGACCACTCTGTGCTTGCTATCGCGTCTTTGCCGCCAACAATGAGCGAACCCCAGAAGAGGGCGTTGGCTGGCGTTGGCAGTCCGATGAACGATGATGTCTGACGCTCGTCGAGGTTGAACTTCGCCAGTCGCAGTGCGGAGAACGCTGCCATGACGAAAGCGATGTAAGGAAGATATTCGCGAGAGCATTCGAGAGCGGAAGGATAATCGAGCACGCAGAGCAGATGGTAAATCATTGCTGACGGCGCGAAACCGAAGGTCACGCAGTCGGCAAGTGAATCAAGCTCTTTGCCGATAGGGGAGGAGACTCCCAACATACGGGCGGTCATGCCGTCGAAGAAATCGAAGACAGCACCAAGGATAATAAACAAAAGAGCTGTAACAGGAGAACCTGTCACAGCAAATACTGTTGCGATACAACCAGAGATAAGATTCAGACTTGTAATCGTATTTGGAATGTGTTTGTACATAAGCCTCACCCCCAGCCCCTCTCCATCATGAGAGGGGAGTGATATGTTTTTAGGGGAATTTATCACATCTTATAACCTACTCAACTTTCTTCCATCGTAAAAGAAGAAAGTTGGGATTTAGGTATTCAAATAGCCGATGACTGTTACGTCGCCTGTTGTTGACTCTCCCATCTTCACCGTAATCTTCGCATCCATAGGGAGGTAGAGGTCAACGCGTGAGCCGAACTTTATGAAGCCGAGATGCTCGTCGATGCTGCAGTTGTCTTCAGGCTTGGCGTAGGTCACAATGCGTCTTGCCACAGCTCCGGCAACCTGTCGGCAAAGAATCTTCTGACCGTTGTCGGCAGTTATTATGATGTCGGCACGCTCGTTCTCTTCGCTTGCCTTTGGCAGCCACGCCTTGTGGAAGTTTCCGTTGAAGTGATGGACAGCGTCAACCGTTCCGTCGCAAGGGAACCAGTTGGCGTGAACATTGAAAAGACTCATGAAGATGCTGACCATCTGGCGCTGCTCGTGGAAATACTTGTCCTCAAAGACCTCTTCCAAAACGACAACTTTTCCATCGGCGGGGGCAACAACAATACCTTCTGTCTCACCCTCGAAATGGCGGATAGGACAGCGGAAGAAGTTTATGGTTATGCCATAAACAGCGCCAAGAATGAGAATAAAGGCGTAGAAAGGTATCTTGTTGTCAAAAGAATACCAGAGAATGATGGCTACAAGAACAATGGATGCCAAGCCTAACATCAGGATGTCGGTCCCTTCATGGTGTAGTCTGATATTCTTTATCTTTCTTATCTTTTTAATGCGTTTGCCCATTAGGTAGGTCTTTTTTATCGGGGCAAAATTAGAAAAAATATCTAAAACACACAAATAAATCAAGAATTAATTGAGAAAAACAGCTTTTTTTCTGCATATTATGCGATAAAACGTGCAATAACAAAAAGCGGAATGAGGATTTATTCGTAATTTTGTACTCGCGAAACATTGAAGTATATCGCTTATGGATTTAATAACTCGTTTTCTAAACTATGTGAAGTTTGACACGCAGTCGTCGGAAGATTCTCAGACGGTGCCTTCAACTTCTAAACAACTTATATTTGCCGAATATCTCTGCAATGAACTGAAGGCTGAGGGGCTGGACGATGTGGAGATGGACGACAAAGGCTATATCTATGCCACTCTGCCGGCAAACACGAAAAAGAAGGTGCCTACGATAGGCTTTATCTCACATTATGACACCTCGCCCGACTGCTCCGGCAAAGATGTCAATCCGCGTATCGTGAAGAATTATGATGGCGGCGACATTGTGCTGTCGGAAGGCATTGTCTCTTCGCCAAAGAAGTTTCCCGAACTGCTTTTCCACAAGGGAGAGGACCTTATCGTCACTGACGGCAAGACGCTACTTGGCGCTGACGACAAGGCTGGAATTGCTGAGATTGTGCAAGCCATGTGTTATCTTCGCGACAACAAGGAGATAGAGCACGGAAAAATCCGTGTGGCGTTCAATCCCGACGAGGAGATAGGCATGGGCGCGCATCATTTTGATGTGGAGAAGTTCGGCTGCGACTGGGCTTACACCATTGACGGCGGTGACCTCGGCGAGATAGAATTCGAGAACTTCAACGCTGCCTCTGCCAAGATAACGGTCAACGGCATCAGCGTTCATCCGGGTTATGCCAAGGGAAAGATGATAAACGCGGCGCGCGTGGCAACAGAACTTGCAGGCATGCTTCCTGCTGACGAGACTCCCGAAACGACGGAAGGTTACGAGGGTTTCTTCCACCTTATTCATATAGAGGGTGGCTGCGAGCAGGCGAAACTCGCTTACATCATCCGCGACCACGACCGCGAGCGCTTCGAAGACCGCAAAGACCTTGTGGAGAAATGCGTGAAACTGATGAATGAAAAATATGGTGAGGGCGTTGTGGAACTGCAACTCACTGACCAATACTATAATATGAAGGAGCAGATAGACCCAGTGATGCACGTCATAGACATTATCCTGAAGGCGATGCAGCAGTGTGGTGTGCCGCCGAGAGTGCAGCCTATTCGTGGCGGTACCGATGGAGCGCAGCTCTCTTTCAAAGGTCTTCCTTGCCCTAACATCTTCGCCGGTGGCGTCAACTTCCACGGACCTCAC
>JABUUE010000059.1 GCA_021443335.1 Bacteroidaceae bacterium | reverse complement strand
ATTATTGGTTAATGCGGTGTTTCTTCGCCCCGAATTAATAATTAATCATTTACCATTAAACAATAATTTTAGATTCCACTTGCAATTATCATTATTCATGTCAAACGGAGCGAGAGCAGGAGTGCTGTCGCTAACAGAAGCAAGCACAATAGTCTTGTTGACAGGAGCATCAGCAGCCACTCGCTTTGGCATTATGCGGTAAGTGCCATCGGTGCATTGCTCTATTCTCCACAACTGCGTATCGTCACCCCTGAAAGCAGAAGTAGATACGTCATTGCCTTTTGCGGTAAGTGCGCGGTCTGTACCTTCAATGACAATCTTGTAATAGAGAGAGCCGAGATAGCCTTCTGACTCTGGAACGGCAGCGATAGTCCATTTCTGGTGAGGGCGCATCATAAAGTCACCCACACGTGCAGGAATGTTTCCGTTGGCATCCTCAGCCTGCTTCCATGTGTCCTTAACATCCTCCAACTTCTGATAAGGCAGTTGCTTGCGCATAAGCGTAGTGTCCATTCTCCACCACGCAGAGCGCTCTTGTTCAAGGCGAACGAAGTCAACACCTAATTCCAAAGCATAGCCACGACGTTCAGAGAAGATTGAGTAATTGCCTTCCTTGAACATATTGCCTACAACAGGCCAGTCATTCTTCCATATCAGCGGACGGATAACGAGTGTGCTGTAACCGCCGCGGTCCATGTCAGCCTCCCAGTGGAAAGACATCTTCTCTACGCCATCGGTCTCGATGTAACGACCAAAGTGTCCTGCACCTACTCCTCTGCCCTCTGCGCAGACAACCATCTTCCCGCCACCGTGAAGCATGTCTCTGCCCACATTATCAACATAAGGACCAGTAACCTTGCGTGAACGACCGACAACAATGTTGTATGTAGAGTTCACGCCGTCGCAGCAAGTACCGTGAGTTCCAAGCAGATAGTACCATCCATTACGGTAAAGCAAGTCGGTAGCCTCACAGTCAATGGCAACATTCAGAGCCTCATTGCCCTCCATGCGCTTGCCTGTCTTTGGGTCAAGTTCCACTAAGCGGATAAAGCCGAAATATGTTCCATAGCTGCACCACAGCCTTCCCGTTGTAGGGTCAAGGAGCAATCCCGCGTCGATGGCATCACAGTCCTCATCATCAGCCGACTCTGCCACAACGACAGGCTCAGTATATTTGAAGTCGGGCGAATTAGGGTCGAGAGTCTTGTTCCACATTGTAACGACAGTTCCCTTGTGAGTACCGCCAAGACCACCGCCCGTTGTGCTGTAAGCCACAAGATAGCGGTCGCCTATTTTCAGAACATCAGGAGCCGCACCGCGTCCCGGGCGCACAGCACCTCTGTTCCAAGTCCAACCGTCAGCCGACCACAGTCCGCCTTCGCCTGTTCCGAAAGTATAGTATTTCCCATCGCATTCAGCAATGGTTGAAGGGTCGTGGATGAAAGGTTCGCCCGCAAGGTGCAGGCCTTGGGCAGAGACGCTGAGGCTCATGCCCGCGAGTATGGAGATTATAATGGTTTTCATTGGTTTTTAACGATTAGGGATGTTACTGGATTGCCTGTCTTGTCGAGGAAGCGGAGGCAGAAATTGCTCATGCCTGGGCCGTTTATCACATAGCCGGTTATCTGGTTGTCGCCTTTCTTCAGGTGGACAGGTGCCGATGCGTCGTCAACAACCATGCGGCGGTCGCCTGAGAGGATAAGTGCCTCTGTGCCGTTTATCCACCACATTGATGCCGAGTTGGAACCTACGCTCAGGCGCACGTCCATTTCCTCATCGGCATAGACGTGTGTTACAGCGGCGAAGATGATGCCGTACTTCTGCAAACTGCGCTGTGTGGCATAGCGGTATAGGTGGATATTGTAGCCTGTGCTTTCCAGCAGGTGCCATTTCAGTTTCACGCCGTTCACCACCGTTGTCTCGCCTTCTTTCGGGCTTGCAGGCAGCACGATCGGCTGCTTCTTCTTCGACAGCAGCTTTGTGCAGAATGTCTCTCTCAGATAAGAGTCGGTGAAAACAGTGTTTGAGCGGTTAGGCCAAACGATGGGCTCAAGCAGTGCCCAGCGGCGGATAAAACCGTTCTTGTCGGGCGTGGAGACATCGGCATTCTTTACCTCAGTAAAATAGACACCATTCTCTCCAGCAGATGATGCCGACCAGCAGCCCGCAACATCCTGTGCCATTGCCACATTTCCTGCAGCAAAGGCTAAAAGGGAAGATAATAAAAATTTCTTCATGGTTTGATATTTGTTGTTATTCTCTAATATTTGGGGACAAAGTTACGATTAAGCGAGAGAAAATGCAAATAAAGTTTACTTTTATTTGCTTTTCCGAGCGAAAGTAACTTAAAACGAAGATTAAAATTACGATTAAGCGAGAGAAATACAAAATAAATCCCAAATTATTTTGTATTTCATTATTTATATGTAACTTTGCGCAATAAATTATAGGTACTAACAAAACAATTAAACTTATGAGAAAATTATTTTATGCAGCAGCCATTATGGCAGCTATGACCATCACAAGTTGTGGTGGCAACAGCCAGAAATCAACAACAGAAGAAGGTGACTCAACAGCAGTTGCAGTAGCAGTCGGCGAAATCGAGCAGACACTGAGCGTCCTCACCGAGAAACTCGATGCCGGCAACGCTGAGGAATTCACAGCCACTCTCGCAGAGGCACAGTCACAGGTAGAGACTCTCGTGAAGGAGAACCCAGAGCAGGCAACATCATACCTCGAGCAGATTCAGACATACCTGAAGGAGAACGCTGCAAAGATTAAGGAAGTTGCTGGTGAGAAGGCTGCGCAGGCAGCGGCAGTAATCTCCGCTCTGCCTACCGATGTTCTTCTGAACACTATCAAGGAGAAGGCAGGAGAAATCTCTTGGAACGATGCCGAAGCACTCGAAGGAGTGGCAACAGAAATGGGACTCTCTGAAGAGAACATGAACAAAATCAAGGAAAGTGTTGAAGCTGTCAAAGGCATGAGCACAGAGGAACTCCAAGCTAAAGGCCAGGAGCTGCTCGACAAGGGCAAGGAAGCCATCGAGTCTGGCAAGGCTACTGCCGACGAGAACATCGAGAAGGGAAAGGCTGCCGTTGAGAAAGGCAAAGAGGCTCTCGAGAAGGTAGAGAAAGCCAAGGCTGATGTAGAGAAAGCCAAAGAGACAATGGAGAAGACTGGCGAGAAGGTTAACGACGCAGCAAACAAGCTTCTTAACCAATTAGGAAGATAATATATTCAAGATTCCTTACATTAAAAAAAGCAAGCATTAAGAAGTTTCTTTCTTTATGCTTGCTTTTTTCTTCGCTTAATCGGACTCGGCTTTGCCGCTTGCCAGAGCAAGAACTTTGCAGCGCGAACAAGACACACTTTACTGATAATATAATATCAGTAGAATACACATATACGACCATATGAATGATATATTATCACTTTTAGAAAACTATACTCTTGACAATACAGAAGATATTGCCAAGACATTGGCTGCCGACTTCCGCAAGCGACGAATCGAGAAGAATCTTACCAGAGAGCAGGTGGCAGAGAAGTCGGGAGTAGCTGTCAGCAATATAGTACGATTTGAGCAAAAGGGACTTATCTCACTGAAAAATCTCATCGGCATTGCCATAGCTATGGGATATACAGCAGAAGTCAAGGACATATTTGCCGAACCTAAGTATTCTACAATGGAAGAACTGACACAAATTCGCAAGAACGCAGGCAAGACAAAAGCGCACAAGCAATGAGGAAAATTGACAGACTTACTGTAAAATATCACGGCGAGACGGTGGGAACAATATCTCTCACCCCAGATGACAAACGCCTTGCCTTTGAGTACAACCCTCATTGGATTGCCGAAGGGTTCAGCATATCTCCTTTAGAACTGCCTCTCAAGAGCGGACTATTCCTTGCAAAACATACACCGTTCAACGGCAATTTTGGCATTTTTGAAGACAGCCTACCCGATGATTACGGCCGTTATCTGCTTCACAAAACACTTCTTCAAGAAGGCGTCAACGACTTCCATTTATCTGCCATCGACACAACACGTCGTTTCGACCTCACCAACGACGGAGAACGCATACACACAGCAACAGCAGGAGGCTTGCTTTGCCTGTCGCTCTCAGCTCCAGTACTCGACTACACAAATCTTCTTGCTTTAACAGGTTATCTTACTCAAAGTTCGAAATATGTTGAAGAGATGTTCCGCCGTATGGTATTCAACTATCTCACAGACAATAAAGACGACCACTGTAAGAACTTCAGTTTTCTTATCCGTAAAGCAGCCGAAAACGGAAAATATATCTGGCATCTTGCCCCCGCCTATGACCTCACTCTCTGCACAGAAGGTTACAATGGACAACACGCCACATCAGTCAATGGCACAGGCCGCCCCACCCTACCAGACTTTATCGCCGTTGGCACAAAGATAAAGATGAGCAAGAAACGATGCCGAGAAATCTTTGACGAGGTATATCAAAACTGCGGAGACCTACTGCTGAATAAGAATATTTTATAGAAGTACACACACATTTTTACTTTAATCGTTGGAAATGTGTTAAAAAACAAAAGATTTCCGTCGAATATGATAATTATTTGCTAACTTTGCAGCGCGTTTCAGTGATACTGTACGCGCATACATATAATATACAAATAAGCATTGGCTATTATTGCGTTCACCCAAAAGTGTAGGAAGCTTTAACGGAAATAGACTCGCAAATAATAGAGAAGGCTCGTATGTCCCTGTGGGAAATAAGAGGCTACAAAAATCTAAGAGCAATGCTTACGCTATCATAGCGTGAGTTTATTCTGGATTTTTGGAGGCTTCCTTTCCTACACTGCCTCGGTGAACGCACAGATAAACTCGCGCTTTATTTGTGTATGTTCGTATCCGTGATGATAGTCTGATGCACCAAAGATTGTCATCATGCTTTTTAACTCCTTGCAGTTCCTTTGGTTCTTTCCGAGTATCTGCTTGATTTACAGGTTTCTTAATTCCGTTCTGCCCCCAAAATACAAACTGACTGTTTGTAACCTTTTGCTGTTGGTTGGCAGCTATTACTTTTATATGTGCTGGCAGCCCAAGTACGCCTTATTGTTATTACTCAGCACAGCAGTAACTTATCTTTCGGCAAGACTAATTGAGAACAGCACTTCTGACAGGAACAAAAAGATATGGCTGACAGCAGCAATCGTTCTTAACCTTGCCATACTGTTCTTTTATAAATATTATGCTTTTGCTGCAGAAACCATAACTGCCCTTATGTCATCAATGGGCATAGCCATCAACATCCCAGGGTTTGACATATTGCTTCCTGTCGGTATCTCTTTCTATATCTTTCAGGCATTGGGCTATTCTATAGATGTTTATCGTGGCAATGTGCAGGCAGAAAAGAATTTCCTCACTTATGCATTATTCGTAAGTTTCTTTCCTCAGTTAGTTGCCGGTCCTATTGAGCGAAGCACAAATCTGCTCAAGCAGTTCAAAGAAGAGCATCAATTTGATTACGATTATGCCATGTCGGGATTCAAGCTAATGCTTTGGGGGTATTTTATCAAGCTTTGTATGGCAGATAGGGCTGCGATATATGTTGACAATGTATTCAACAACATAAACAGCCACGAAGGGTACAGCACACTGATTGCAAGCATAATGTTCACCATTCAGATATACGGCGACTTTGCGGGATATACCTTTATCGCCATTGGCTGCGCGAGAATAATGGGATTCTCCCTTAACGACAACTTCCGTCGTCCATACTTTGCCGTTTCTATTACAGACTTCTGGAGACGCTGGCACATATCATTAAGCACATGGTTTCGGGATTATGTCTATTTTCCATTAGGCGGCAGCAGAACAACAAAAGCTAAGACTTACCGCAACCTAATGATTACCTTTGGCATAAGCGGCTTATGGCACGGAGCCAACTGGACTTTTATCGTCTGGGGGTTGCTACATGGCATAGCACAATGCGTTGAGCGAGCACTCGGACTACATAAGCGAGAATTACATTCATGGAATAAGTTGCTACACATACTTGCCACATTATTTATAGTAAATATTGCGTGGGTGTTGTTCAGAGCCAATACCATAAGCGATGCTGTAATAGCCGTACAACAAATGTTCAGCCCATCGGATTTCACGCTTGTTAATGGAAAGTTCACGGCATTTTTGGTTCTGATTGTAATCTTTATTGTTTTTGTAAAAGAGACAATAGAAGAGTTTAATAGCAACACATCCTCAACATCCAACAACCCGTTATTATCAAACTATATCTGGCCGATATTTCTTTTAGTTTGCATTGGCCTATTAGGAGTATTTGACGGCGGACAATTCATCTATTTCCAATTCTAAGAGCAAATGAGAAGATTTCTATTTCATATTCTTATCGCAAGTATATTTGCCTGTACAATATTATTATCATTCACATGGTATAATGCACATTGGATTAGAGAAGCGGATTTCAAGTTATCTAAAAGTACGCATATTATAGCTATCGGTCCATCAACAACAGGGTGTGCATTAAACGAGAAACATATTGCAGGCTTTCTGAATATGTCAAGAAACGGGACTGGTTTTTCTTTATTTATTCCACTATTACCTCGCATTCTACAAGATAACCCGCAGATTGATACTGTCCTCATCAATCATGGCAGATTCCTATTTAAGCAGGAACCTGGTAAACAAGAAAATAGAATAATGGCAATGAGAGACCAAGTGCCAATTATGTTTTATGATCTCGCACTAACAGAGTGGAATAACCTTTTATCTAATTCCACTTTTTATTGCGCTTTATTAAATCCTGATATCATACAAATGTTCATATCAGACACACCCAAACACATAAAAGACTTTGGATTTCAATACAGCGAGTTAGAAAGAAATAATCTTAAAGAACAGCATAAAAAATGGAGCGTGGCTTGGTATGATAGCATCGCATCAACGGGCAACTCCTATAAATATTCGGGAAAATGGATTAAGGAAAACTGTTCCACAAATGATCAACTAATTCGAAAAGTGATTACAATATGCAAAAACAACAATGTTGTTCCAGTATTATTCTTCACTCCATTATACCATTACGAGAGATGGTATCCAATCAAAGGCTTCTGCGACTATATGAAAGACTATGATGACAATACATTAATTGCCGATTATGAGGACTTTGTTTTCCCTGACGATTCATACTATGGTGATGTCCATCACCTTAACAGCAAAGGGGCAGACTACTTTACATCATATATAGCAAAGCATGGTCTTAATGTTAAAACTCTAAAGGAATGGCTGAAAGAAAAAGGTTATTGACAAAGTTTTGTAAAGGCTATTGATTTCAAATCGTCATTGTATTCGTGAACAGCAAACAAGACTAATAGAGTTTCTAAACAAAATCAAAAGTGTCAGCAAAAACGCGTTTTTGCTGACACTTTGTATTTTATACGTTGTTCGCTATTTGGCGTCAATTAGAGCCAAGCGCAGGGATATTTTGCAAGAAAAGGGATGTGTTGGGCACAACTCATACGAAAAAGAGGCAAAAGTCCCACGAACTTGAAGCGTTTCTCATAGCAAAACGCATCGAAAGTCATAGGGATTTTGCACGAAAACAGGCGCATTTTTAGTCAGAAAACAGAGATTTTGCAAGTATTTTTGCGCGCTGAAAATCCAAGCGTCTTATTATCAGACTGTTGCACTCCTTGTAATCCTTGCGGCATTTCACGACCAAATACAAATTGGTTTTACCGAGGCTATTCTGTCGCGCTGCGGATTTTACAAAGTGTCAGCATTATGCGCAATTTGCTTACAAATAGAAAAAACTGTCACAAAACGCAAGAAAGGTAAGGGGTTTCTTGGATACTTGCAGAAAAATGACTACTTATAAAACGCGAAGGCGACGGCGGCAATGAGGCAGATGAAGGCGGCGAAATGGTTCCAGTGGAGCGACTCGCCCTTGAACATTGCCATAGCGAGGGCTGTGAAGACGGTGAGGGAGATGACTTCCTGAATAATCTTCAGCTGAAGAAGGGAGAACGGACCGCCATTGCCGACAAAGCCGATGCGATTGCTCGGCACCTGCAGACAGTATTCAAAGAATGCGAGACACCAAGAGAAGAGTATCACGCCAAGGAGCGGCCAGCTGCTTGAAATACGCATTTCCTGAAGTTTCAAATGACCATACCAAGCGAGTGTCATAAAGACATTTGAGCCGACAAGCAGAAGTATTGTATAAAAGATTTTCATAATTCAATTAAGGCCTAATGACTAATGATTAATGATTAATGATTAATGATTAATGGTTAATGATTAATGATTAATGATTATTGATTAATGATTAATGATTCAAAGCCAAAGCCAAAGTATTAAGTAGTAAGTACTAAGTATGATTACCTACTTAAAGGCAGAGTAGAAACCTCCGAAGCAAATCATACTTTGT
>JABUUE010000058.1:8804-15237 GCA_021443335.1 Bacteroidaceae bacterium | reverse complement strand
GGTTAGGAATGTGGGCGGAAATACTCTGAACACAATGGAATATAACCTTGAGGTCAACGGCGTAAAGGGCGATAACCAGACGGTGGAGATTGATGTGTTGCCAGAAAAGGAGAAGGTGATTGCTATCCCTTCGCCAAAGTATGTTACAGGTATTAATGAACTGACTCTCAACATTACAAAGGCTAATGGCGAGGTGGCAGAGGGCTCTACAAACGCCATTTGCATTGCGATGGACAAGGAAGGCTATGACCGCAAGTTTGTGGTGGAGGAAGGCACGGGAACATGGTGCGGATGGTGTCCGAGAGGCATTGTGGGACTGAGCAAGATGACGGAGAAATATCCTGACTCGTTCATCGGAATAGCGGTGCACAGTGGCGATGAGTTTGCCCCTACATCGTATGCTCCATTGAGAAGCACATATTTTAAGTCTGGCTTGCCAATGTGCGTAATAAACCGAGACCCGATATTCGCCCTTGACCCTAATCTTGAATATCTTGAGATGTGCAAGGACTTTTGGGCAGAACAGCGTTCTCCTGCAAAGGTGGATATGGATGTGGAATGGGGTGTCGATGGACTGAAAGTCACCACAAACACTTCCTTTGCCTACAATGAGGATAAGGCGCAGTATAGACTCGCGTTCGCACTTCTTGAGGAAGGACTGACGGGAAAACAGACAAACTATTACGCAGACCATCCTGGTGAATTGGAGTGGTGGGGCGAGCAGACGGACCCGGTAGAATGGACCTTTGAACATACCGCTCGCGACATCTTCAACTTTAACGGCATTTCTGGCAGCATACCTGCCACCGTCGTTGCGGATGCGCCTATGACTTTCACCGCGACTCTGCCTATAGAAAGTATAAGTAATGTAAACCAATCGTCAGTGGTTGCCCTGCTTCTCGAGAGTAGAACGGGTGTTGTATTGAACGCTGTTAAGGTAGAGGCAAAAGACTACAAGATTGATCCTGCCGCAATATCACAGCCAACAGTCGTCAACCTGCAACCGGAAGCCATATATAACCTTCAGGGAATGCGCGTGGATAAGCCTGCCAAGGGCAGCATTGTTATTCGCCGCATTAACGGAAAGGTTATCAAACAGCTGGTACGATAATAAAAAAGCCTCTCACTCAAAAGGTGAGCGGCTTTTGCCTATAAGTTAGATTAGGGATTATCGCAGTATGATGGTTACTCCTCTTGCTGCCTGTGCTCCATATACGAGAGCTTGCTCTATGTCGGCGGTTTTTGATGGTCCGGAGATGAATGTTCCGAAGCCAGCTTCGGGCATTTCTATTCGTTGGTAAGCCTCGTGCATATTGCTGACGATATTCGTTTTGTCAACTATTATCACAAGGTATTCGGAGATGAAGCACACTGCCTTCTCCTTCATGGTTTGCGGAATCCATACGCAGGCATTCTCTGCGCATGCTACGCCACCGAGAATAACGCCTACATCTGTGCCATCAAGGTCTTGGGCGGAGGCAACGGTGTCGGGGTTGCGATCGGCGGTAACACCCTCAACATTGCTTGAAATGACTTTCGCATCAGGATAAGCCTGGCGGATGAGGTCGTCGAGGCTGTCGCCCTCCTTCATCTCTATAAGATTTGCGCCTGCGGTTGTTGTAGCCGTTTCCTTGAACACAGCCACAGGGTCGTCATAGACAGTCTTCTGGAACGAAAGGTCAGGCATGTCGTAAGTCTCACGAACATTGCCGCGAAGACGGTTTAGTATCTTGTTTCTTGAGCTCATTTCTTATCCTCCTTCTCCTTTAGGTCTTTCCAAAGTTCATGGAATGATTTCTTAGCGAACTGTGGCATGGTGTGTCCTTTTGCCCACGCATTGAGGTCGATGTTGGTCATAAACGGCGGCACATAATTAGCGAGGAATGCCATGCGCAGGGCTGTCGTATAGAGCTTCGGATGGTTGAAGAGCATCTCCATACCGCCTGACATTGCCTTCTTCATCGGGTCGGCATGCCCCATGCTATCAAGTTCCTGACGCCATTTGTATATCTGCGTGGAAAGGTCAACCTTCACGGGACATACATTGTCGCATGAACAGCAGAGAGAGCAAGCGGAACAGTTGTGGTAGTTCTTGTCCTTGTCTTTAAGCATTCCGAGGTTGATACCGATAGGGCCAGGGATGAAATAGGTGTATGAATAGCCTCCAGAGCGACGATATACAGGGCAAGTGTTCATGCAAGCGCCGCAACGCATGCACTTCAATGTCTGCCAATGGTCGGGATTGCCGAGGATGCTGCTGCGTCCGTTATCCACAAGGATGATGTGCATCTCGCCGCCTGGTCGTGGTTTGCGGAAATGGGATGTATAGACGGTCGTTGACTGTCCTGTGCCATGGCGGGCGAGAAGGCGCTGGAAAACGCCCATAGCATTATAGTCGGGGATGAGTTTCTCCAATCCCATCGACACGATATGCAGTTTTGGTATTGACGTGCTCATGTCGGCGTTGCCCTCGTTTGTGCAGACAACAATATCGCCAGTCTCAGCAATTCCGAAGTTTGCGCCAGTCATTCCGCATTCGGCAGTCATGAAGTTGTCGCGCAGATGATAGCGTGCGCAGCGTGTGAGGTAGGTTGGGTCGGAGTCTTTCTCCAACTCTTCCTTCGCTCCCTCCATACTTGCCGCAGCCGTTTCGCCGTGCTTTTTGAGTATATCCTTCTCACGGAAGCAGTCGGCTACCTGTTCGCGAGTGATGTGTATGGCAGGCATTACGATATGGCTTGGAGCGAGTTCCATAAGCTGCAGAATTCGCTCGCCGAGGTCTGTTTCCACAACATCGATGCCTTTCTCTATGAGATGTTCGTTGAGATGACACTCTTCCGTAAGCATCGACTTGCTCTTGACTACCTTCTTTACATTATGTTCGCGGAGTATCTGGAGAACGATGTCGTTGTATTCGTCGGCATCTTTTGCCCAATGCACATGAACACCGTTCTTCGTGGCATTGGTCTCAAACTTCTCTAAGTAGTCGGCAAGGTGAGTCACCGTATGCTTCTTTATCTGACTGGCAGCCTCGCGCAGCTGCTCCCACTCGTCGATGTTGTAGGCGAGGGAGTCTCGGCGACTGCGTACCGTCCAGAAAGTCTTGTCGTGGCGAGTAACATTGTCAGCGTTCTTTATGAACTTCTCCGCCCTTTTTGAATGTTTTGTGCTCATAGTCCTGCTGCTAATATTTGTACGACATGGATGAATTTTATAGGCATCTGCTGCTTGTTGGCAATGCCTTGCATGTGCATAAGGCAGGAAGAGTCGGGACCAGTGATGAACTCTGCACCAGTGGCCATGTGCCGTTGCAGCTTGTCCATGCCCATACGTGTGGAAACATCGGGCTCTTCCACAGAGAACATTCCGCCAAAGCCACAGCATTCGTCTGGGCGTTCAGGCTCAACAACGGTTATGCCCTCAACCATTTCTAACAGGTTGCGCACCTTGTTGAAGCGTGGCACATTGCGCTCTGAAGGTGATGATAATCCGAGTTCACGCACTCCATGGCAGCTGTTGTGTATGCTTACCTTGTGTGGAAATTTGGCTGGGAGACTCTTCACCTTCAGCACATCATGCAGAAACTCTACAATATCGGTGGTCTTTTTCGCCGCCTCACACTCATGGTTCACTATCTGCGGATGGAAAAACCTTACATAAGCCGCACAACTGGCAGAGGGGGCAACGACATAATCGTACTTGCTGAACAGCTCGTCGTACTTGTCAACAAGCTTGCCCGCCTTGTTCTGGAACCCGGCATTGCCCATAGGCTGTCCACAACAAGTCTGCTTCTCGGGGTAATCTACATCTACACCAAGATGCCTTAATAACTTATATGTAGATACCCCGACCTCTGGGTACAGGGCATCTACATAGCAAGGAATGAATAAACCTACTTTCATTTGGTTTGCAAATAAGTAACGTGTGTGCGGAGATATTCCTCTACGCCATGCTTGCCGTCGGCACCGCCTATGCCGCTCTTCTTGACGCCAGCGTGGAAGCCTTGGATAGCCTCGAAGTGGAAGCGGTTGATGTATGTCTCGCCAAACTCAAGTTCGCGTACGCAGCGTGTTGCGATGTTGATGTCGTTGGTGAACACTGATGAAGCAAGTCCATATTCGCAGTCGTTAGCCCAAGCGAGAACCTGGTCGATGTCGTCCCATTCGATGATAGGCAGTACAGGACCGAATGTCTCCTCGTGAGCGATGTCCATGTCCTGACGGCAGTTGTCGAGCAGTGTTGCAGCATAGAAGTAACCCTTCTCGCCCACACGATGACCACCGCAAAGCACCTTCGCACCTTGGTTGATGGCGTTCTGAACCTTTGCCTCAACGCTTTCGAGAGCGCGCTTCTCAACGAGTGGACCCATGTCGATGTCATCGGCAGAGAATGGGTCGCCAACCTTCACTGCTTGGAACAGTGCAAGCAACTTTTCGGTGAGAGCTTCCTTTACATCCTTGTGAACATACAGACGCTCAGCGTTGTTGCATATCTGACCATTGTTGCCGATACGGCTGTCAAGGATAGCTTTTGCTGCGAGGTCGAGGTCTGCATCTGGGAACACGATGACAGGAGCCTTGCCGCCAAGCTCAAGAGAAACCTTTGTGATGTTTGTGGCAGCGGCCTTCATGATACTTTCGCCTGCGCCAACGGAACCAGTAACGCTGACGATGTCAATCTTTGGACTGGCTGCGAGCTCATTGCCTACAACGCTACCCTTACCTGTTACCACATTGAAGAGTCCTGCAGGAAGACCTGACTGGTCAACAATCTCAGCGAAAGCGCAGCAGTTCTCTGGAGTGAGCTGTGCAGGCTTGATAACGATAGAGCAACCGGCGATGAGGGCTGCACCAGCCTTGCGTGCGATGAGGAAGAACGGGAAGTTCCAAGGCAAGATACCTGCAACAACGCCGATAGGTTTCTTTGACAGGAAGATTGTCTCGCCGCGGTTGTCGCTCTGTATTATCTCGCCTTCGATATGGCGTGCGAATGTAGCCATATAGTCGAAGTATGAGATTGTTGCGCCAACCTCGATAGAAGCCCAGTTGCGGGTTTTTCCCTGCTCACGCATGATAATCTCAACAAACTCGTTCTGACGAGCGCGTATGCCATCGGCAAACTTCTTGAGATATTCGGCACGCTCTACGGCAGGAGTCTTCTCCCATGCCTTCTGTGCAGCACGAGCGGCATCGAGTGCCTCGTTAACATCTTCGATTGTTCCTTCTGGCTGACGGGCGATTACTTCTTCTGTTGAAGGGTTAAGCACGTCAATCCATTTGCCGGAATGGCTCTCAACGAACTTGCCGTTGATGTACATTTTCAAGTCTTTCATAGGTCGTGTTTTAGAGGTTATTTTATAATGTTATGTTTAAAAATTAAAAGTTATATGTTTGTTCTGTCCATACGTCATTTGTTGTCAGGCTTAGACTGAATGGCGATTCTGATGCGCCACTGTTGCCATCGAACATAATGCCTTTGTATATCGTTATCTTGCCTTGCGTTACAGGCACTTCCTCAAAGATTTTTTCCGCAATGATGGTACTTCCGTCGGCACCAAGTCCTGTAACTGTCATTTTCAGTGCGTCGTTGATTTCATGCGGGATGGTGTAAACCTCAAAGATGTTGCTGCTTTGGGTATATGCCTCCTGCGGAACGTCTATTATTTCTGTCTGGCGTGAGTTTATTTTACCAAGGTTTGTAACCGCATTGAGAGCGGAACTGCCGCCAGTATAATAGAACTTCAGTTGCTTTACCTCCGTCGGAATTCTCTCCTCAAGCACCAATCTGAACATCGCAACGCTGCGCTTCATTGTTATCTGCTTGCTGACATTTCCGTTGACGGTAATCTTCTCGTGGTAGGTGAAGATGTCCGACAGTTTGTTGTCAGCAAATCTTATTGAGTCGGGCTTCGCTATGGTTGTGTTGCCTCCGGTGCTGTGTGCCACGATTACCACATCATACACTCCGTTGCTTATGTTTGCGCTTATCGTGCCAAATCCCGCGTCTTTGACGTTCTGATTGGCACTTGCCACCTTCTTGTTGTTTGCGTCGAACACCGCAAATCCTATCCTTGTGCAAACCTCGTTAATTCCTATTCTTGATGCTGGATTGATTCCAAAATCGCCTGTCTCGAAAGGCGATATTGTCAATGTCAGTCGGGAGTCGCCTTCGCCAATGATGTTGTCATCGTCCAGGTTGTATTTTGTGCAGCCTGCAAAAAATAGGGATGCGATGAGTATCGCTGTCAGTATTTTCATTGTTGTGTTGGTTTTTATGCTTATATATGCTTATTCTATGCTTATCTCAACATGCTTTATGCGCTGGCGTCGCCAAGTGTATATGCAGTGGATATTGCCGTCTTTGGTCTGGAATATTGACGGATATGAATACTGGCTTATCGGACTGTCCTCGAGCGTAATCCAATGTTCCCAAT
>JABUUE010000058.1:0-8760 GCA_021443335.1 Bacteroidaceae bacterium | reverse complement strand
TTGCCGTTCTTTATGCCTGCTGGCACAGGATGGTCGTTGCAAATCATCACGTGCTTGTAGCCGCCATCAAACTCCTTTGCCAGTGTTACGGCATCCAGTCCGGAGTTGTTGTTCGCTATTTCAAGTAGTTCGAGTTTACTCCATGTCTCGCCATTGTCACTACTTTCCGTATAAGCCACATGCTCACTGCGTGTGCGTGCCACTGCTGCCAGTCTTCCGTTGCCGAGGTCTATCACTGCCGGCTGTATGGCATTGACCTTCTTTCCTGCTTCAAAGGCTGGTGAAGGCGTCGTGCCGGCTTCCACTTCGGCGGTCTTTCGCCATGTCTTTCCTCCATCGTCAGATAGTTCGAAGTATAGTCGCCACTGCCCATTCTCAAGAGATGTGGGGGCTATGAATCGTGTGCCTTTGACGAAAATCTTGTTTTTCACAGGACCAAGCAGGTCGTTTGGCAACTGCTGTCGCTTGCTCCATGTCTTGCCGCCATCCTTCGAGCGCACAATCCATCCTGTCCAGTCCTTGACATTAAGTCCCATCTTGAAGTATATTTCAAGCAAACCATTCTTTGGATTTTGGAAGATTACAGGATTCCAAAGTGCCTTGCGATGGTCGCGCACGGATATTTCGCCGTTCTTTCCTTCCTTCTTCACCACCTCCGGGTCTGCGCTGAACTCCTCCGGCTTGAATATTCCGTCGGCAGCAAGTATTGGTGCAGACCATTTCTTTGCTCCCTTGGGCTTGCGGCTAACCCATATACAGCAGTCGGGGTTGCGCTCCTTTGTGCCGCCGAAATATGTTGCCACGAGGTCGCCCTTCGGTGTTTCCGTTATTGTTGCTGAGTGACATTCGGGGAATGTACCGCCTGCATCCTTGCCCTCATAAACCCATTCGTCGGCGATTATTTTACTTGATGTTTTGGCGGAGATGTTTGAAGGCATATCCATTTCTATGTCATAAACGCCGCTGCCATACTCTTTCGTAGTGCCGTTAGGCAGGCATACTGTGGCTGTAGTGTTTGCCGGGATGGAGAAATGCCAATAGAATTTGCCGCCATCCTTGCGCCAATTGCTTATAATCTCGCCATATATGGAGTTGAAGGAGCAGTCTATGTCATCCACCTCGTCGGTCCTGTAGTCGGGACGAAGCACGAAATGCTTGTAGCCAACATTCTCCTGCGACGCCTGTATTCCTCCAAGGTTTTGGAATATCCATGTCACAAGGTCGCCGAGAAGCATCACATGGTTGCCGCTGTTCATTGCAGGGTTGGCGGTGTCGCCGTTCCATAACTCCCATGTTGTTGTCGCGCCGTTCTCTGCCATGTATCCCCAAGAAGGGTAAGTCTTGTTGGTGGCAAGCAACCACGCCACATCGCCGCGCCCCATCTTCATCAGTGAGCGCATAAGCCAACTCGTGCCGATAACGCCTGTGGAAATGTGCCCGTTGTTCTTGGTGATGATGTTTTCAAGTATGTTTTTCTCCACCTCGCCGCGGACATAATTGTCGTCTATCATATCGAAGAAGTACGGCAGAATGTTCGCTGTTGCGGTGTTGTTGCCGTAGAAGGTGGAGTCGGGATATAGCAGATGACCTGCAGAAAGGCTCGTGTTCTTCTTTACGGTAAGGAACTTGTCGTTAAAAGCCTTCTTCATTGCCGCCGCTTCTTTCGCAAATTCCTCCGCTTCAGCGTTCAGCCCTTGCAGCTTTGCAAATCGCTCCACCCATTTGCACATCCTGTAGTAGTATGCCGAGGATATAAGTGTTCCGTCGGTTTGGCGTGCCGGGTCTTTGCTGTGTATAAGCTCCTGACTCTCTGGCGGCACGCACCAGTCGCCGTATTTGTCCTTTGTTATCAGTCCACTTTGTCCATATTGGTATTTTATGTGACGCAGCCATTTCACCACCGCAGGGTAGAACTTGCGTATCGGCTGGTCGTCGCCATACTGGTCATAGAGCATTTCCATCGACATTGGCAGTGCTGCGGGCCATGTGACGATGTCTGAATAGTAGTTCCAATAGGCGGGTGCCACATCTGGGATGCATCCGTCCTCGCGCTGTGCTTCAACGATGTCGCGGCTCCACTTGGCGTAAAGGTTGCAGTTGTCGAAGAGGAACGACTCGCCGAGGCTTCCCGCAGTCCTGTCGCCGAGCCACGGCTGGCGTTCATCGCGTTGCGGACAGTCAACAGGCATGCCCTTGTAGTTTGTCATCACGCCCCACTTGGCGTTGTGGAACACCTTGTTCAGCGTCTCGTTATAAGTCTTGAACGAGCCTGTCGCTGAGAGATTATCGGCAACGAGCGCGCCCTTTATTTCAGTCTTGTCAAGTTGTTTTAATCCGCTAATCTCAACATATCGGAAGCCGTGGTAGGAGAATATCGGATGCCACTGCTTGCCTTGCTCCTTGCCGTTGGCGATGTAAATGTCTGTCGATTGGGCGTGGCGGAGGTTGTCCACCCATAGCGCGTTACCTGTTGAGTCGAGCTTTTCCGCGTAGCGTATGACCACGCTGTCGCCCTTTTCCGTATTATTTATATTAATGTGTACCCATCCCGACATGTTCTGTCCGAAATCGACGATGTATTTTCCCCCTGCTTTCTTTATCTCTTTTGCGTCAATGAGTTGCAATTCCTTCATTGCTGGCTGCATCATTCCTCTTAGTGTGCCGAACGGAATAGCGCAGCGTTCAGCCTTCTGCCATTTCGTGTCGTTGAAACCAGGCATAGTCCAATCCTCGTCAAACTCCTTTCGGGCGTCGTAAATCTCTCCGTCATATTCGTTGTTTGAGCGCAATGCACCATCGCAGTTCAGTCGCCATTTGTCGTTTGTGGATATAGTCTTCTTGCTTCCGTTGGCGTATTCCACGATGAGGTTCACGCGCAGTTTCGGATAGCCGAAGTTGGTTATCTTGTAGGCCTTCTTCTTTTGCTGCATAGTGTAGTAGCGACCATTTCCGAGAACTACGCCTATGGCATTGTCCTTTTGCAGCATTGTCGTCACATCATAAGCGTTGTAGAGCACGGTCTTGCGGTAGTCGGTAGGTGCTGGCGTGAGCACATCGTCGCCCACTTTCTTGCCGTTGATATAAGCCTCATAAAGTCCCAAACCGCAGATATACAGTGTGGCGCGCTTTATGTCGCCGTCGGTCTTGAACTCCTCTCTCATGTATCTTGATGACAGTCGGCTGTGTACATCTTCCACATCCCATTCATTTGCTCTGTCCCATCCTATCCACTGTCCTGACCAGTCTGCCTCGTTCAGCAAACCTATGTTCCATTCGTTGATGTCGCTCCACGGCGATGCGCCCTTTGTGGTCTCCACCATCACACGCCAGTAGCAGCGCGTGTTACTTCTTAATACCTTGCCTTGATATCTCACCCATTGCGACTGGTCGCCCTTCACAGTGTAGTCCCAAAGGTCGCCTTCCATTGCTTCCGCCTTCTCCCTGCTCGATGCCACGATGATGTGCGCCGAGGTCTGCATGACATCGTTCTTCGCCGAGCATATCTGCCAGCCCAATCGCGGTGTATTGGTGTCAAGGCTCAACGGATTGCTGAGATGCTCTGTCGTCAGTGAGGACACAGTAACATCCGGCTGCTTCACCTTCGTCGGTTTTGCATAAAGGCCAAAAGCTGTAGCTATACAAAACAGGGCTATAAGCGATATGCGCTTATTCAGGCTCATTGTGGTTTTCATAGTTCATAATTGCTTGTTTTGGCAAATTGCGTGGGCGAGTTCACCCTTTTATGTTTGCAAAGTTAAACTTTTTTGGTGGATAAAAGAGAAAATCATGTAAATTTTGTGACATTTATACCAAAAATAATATTTTTTATGTAATTTTGCGCTCATAAATTGCGTGTACAATAAACCCTTAACATCACTTTTATATTTTCCTTAATAATTTTTCATTATGTGGAAAACAAATTTTTCAGAGACCAAGCAGCACTATATAGACTGGTGGAATCATAAAGGAATCGTACTCAATATGTGGGAGCATTTCCAGGAAGGAGTGGCTCCTCATGCCGACATCCCAAAGCCTAATGCTCCTAAAGACCTTAACCAGAAGTGGTTCGACCCGCAGTGGCGTGCCGACTATCTCGACTGGTATGTGGCTCATTCTTCACTGAAGGCCGATATGCTTCCGGTGGCTAACACCCATTTAGGTCCCGGCTCGCTCGCCGCCATCCTCGGTGGAGTCTTTGAGGGCGGTCCTGACACTATATGGATTCACCCTGACCCTAACTACAAGGACGACTTCCAGTTCGACCCCAACCACCCTAACTTCCTGCTCCATAAGGCTCTGCTGAAGGCTGTTAAGGAGAAGGCGAAGGGCAATTATTTCGTGGGAATGCCCGACCTTATGGAAGGTCTCGACGTGCTTGCTGCCATGAAAGGCACAGACAAAGTGCTCCTCGACACGGTGATGCAGCCGGATGTGTTGGAGGAACAGGTGCAGCGAATAAACGATATCTATTTCAAGGTTTACGACGAACTGTACGACATCATCAAGGAAGACAATGGCGAAATGGCGTTCTGCTATTTCTCTTCCTGGGCTCCGGGAAGGATGACAAAGCTGCAGAGCGACATATCGACGATGATTTCCGTTGACGACTACCGCCGCTTCGTACAGCCGTTCATCAGTCAGCAGTGCGATAAAATCGACTATACGCTCTACCATCTTGACGGTGTCGGCGCTCTCCACCATCTGCCGGCACTCCTTGAAGTGGAGAAGCTCAACGCTGTGCAGTGGACACCAGGCGTTGGCGAGCCACAGGGCGGATCGGCTAAATGGTACGACCTCTACAAGCAGATTCTTGCCGCTGGCAAGAGCATCATGGCTTGTTGGGTTACTCTCGACGAGCTCCGACCACTGCTCGACAATATCGGTGGCGACGGCGTTCACCTCGAAATGGACTTCCATAACGAGGCGGAGGTAGAGAAGGCTCTCACCATAGTGAGCGATTTCCAGAATGCTCACACCACACGCGAGGCAAGTCCAGGCAACGCTTTCCGTGGCAATGCAGAGGACACTGCCGCGCAACGTGTAAACGAAATAATCAACAAGATAGAATCTCAGTTCAGCGCTATGTCTAACGCTCCTTCCTTTATAGATGTGGCAGGCAGTAGAGTCCTGCTCCTCGATGGTGCTACGGGCACTATGATGCAGTCGCTATTGCCTGATTATAAGGGCAATTCCGACCTTCTGAACCTTGACAATCCTGCTGCTGTGAGGGAGATTCATCGCCGCTATCTCGATGCCGGCGCTGACATCATCACCACAAACACATTCTCGTCTCAGCGCATCTCAATGAAGGAGTATGGCATGAGCGACAGAATTCGCGAGCTTAACATCGCTGGTGCGCAGATTGCGCGTAAGATAGCCGACGAATACACAGCCTTCGACAATCTGAAGCCGCGCTTTGTGGCTGGTAGTGTTGGTCCGACGACAAAGATGGTCAGCGTGGAGGGGCGTGGCACTTACAACGCACTTCTTGAGGCTTACCAGGAGCAGATAGAGGCTCTTATCGAGGGCGGTGTTGACCTCATTCTCGTGGAGACTGTCTTCGACATGGACAATGCGGAGGCTGCTTGCGAGGCGGCAAGGGCGGCAATGCAGAAGATGCAGCGCAGCGTGGGCATCATGCTGTCGATGACTATTGCGAACCCTGCTGGCAAGACTATGGCTGGCCATTCTATTGATGACCTTGTGGCGCTTGCCGACAAATACGATGTTCTCTCCGTGGGCATGAACTGCTCGTTCGGCGCGGAGCGTATGGTGCCGTTTGCACGCGAACTTGCATCGAAGACCTCACGCCTCGTTTCCGTGCATCCTAACGCCGGACTCCCTGACGGCAATGGCTGCTATACCCAGTCGCCTGACATTCTTGCGCGTGAGATATGGACACTCGTCGAAGACCATCAGCTGAACATTGTCGGTGGCTGTTGCGGTACGAACGATGCTCATATACGCTATCTCGCACGACTTGTTGAACCTATGCCGGGACTATATACAACGCCTAAGCCATTGGGCGCAGCCGTAACAGTTGAGGTTTCGCGTCCACAGACCATCAAGCCTGCAAACATTGAGATAATAAAGCAGAATCCTTACCGTCCTGACAAGGTGAACACTCTCGAGAACGCTCGTGGCATATCAGCCGCAGTAGCAAAGCCAAAAGAGAGCAAGCCGCAGGATGAGCCTAAGGCTGCGTCTTCATCACAAAGTGGCGGTGGACCACTCTTCTCTGCTATTGTTGCAGGAAAGACTGCCGATGCGGAGGCTGCCACCAATGCTGCTGTCGAGGCTGGTCGCGACCCGCAGGAGATTATCAACAACGATATGATTGCCGCCATGAGCGAGGTGGGCAAGCAGTTCTCTGACGGCAAGGCGTTTGTGCCACAGCTGCTGATGGCTGGACGCGCCATGAAGGCTGGTCTCGCCATTCTTAAGCCGCTGATGGCGGGTAAGGCTACCGTATCAAAGGGCAAGATTATTATCGGAACGGTCAAGGGCGACCTCCACGATATCGGCAAGAACCTTGTGGCTTCCATGCTCGAAGGATGCGGCTTCGAGGTCATAAACATCGGTATTGATGTTGATGCCGACACCTTTATTAATAATATAAAGGAGCACGACCCAGACATCCTCTGTATGTCAGCGCTTCTGACAACGACAATGACCTATATGAAGGATGTCGTTGACGCTGTCGTGGCTGCCGGTCTTCGCGACAAAGTGAAGATTATGGTCGGTGGCGCACCTGTAAGCGATAACTTCGCGAAAGAGATAGGCGCCGACGGTTACAGCGACGATGCTAACGAGGCTGTGGCATTGGCGGAAAGATTGGTAGCAAATTGATAATAAGGAGTTCAAGGAGTTGCAAGGAGTTACAAGGAGTTCAAGACATTACTTTTTAAGTACGAAGTATTAAGTACTGAGTACAAAGTATGATTACCTCTGTCAATAGTCATTACTCATTAGTCATCCTTAAGACATTTGTCTTGCAACTCCTTGCAACTCCTTGCAACTCCTTGAACTCCTAAAAATCTAATTCCATGGACATACAACTTCAAACCCTCGATTGGGGAATCCTTATCGGATATTTCGTAATTCTTATTGGTATAGGCATCTGGGCAAGTTCTAAGCGTAAGAAGGGCAGTAGCCTCTTTCTTGCGGAGAGGAGTCTGCGCTGGCCTCATATCGGCTTCTCCATGTGGGGAACAAACGTGGGTCCGTCAATGCTCATCGCTTCTGCAAGTGCCGGCTATCTCTCTGGTGTCGGCTCAGGCAACTATGCGTGGTATGCCTTCATACTGATAGCCCTGCTCACCTTCGTGTTCATCCCGAAATATCTCGGCTCAAACATCTCCACACTGCCGGAGTTTATGGGCAAGCGTTTCGGCGAGAGGACAAGGAATATCCTCGCCTGGTACACCATTGTCACCGTCGTTATCTCATGGCTCGCGCTGCAGCTCTTTGCGGGCGGCAAACTCTTGGAGCAGTTCTTCAACATACCGATATGGCTGTCGGCGCTCATCCTCCTCTGTCTCTCGGCATTCATATCCATGCTCGGTGGACTGAAGGCTCTCGCCTACACCAATATCTATCAGATGATACTGCTCATCGTCGTCAGTGCTTCTCTTACCGTTGTCGGCATCAATAGGGTGGGGGGCATCGAGGCTCTCTACAACGGTGTGCCAGAGGAATTCTGGCATCTGTGGCGCTCTAACGACGACCCTATGTATCCTGCCATCCCTCTTTTCCTCGGCTATCTCGTAAGTGGTGTGTGGTTCTGGTGTACTGACCAGAGTATGGTGCAACCGGTGTTGGCGGCTCGTTCCATCGAGGAAGGACAGAAAGGAACGAACTTCACCGGCTGGCTGAAAATCTTGGATGTCTTCCTCTACATCCTCCCGGGCATAATCTGCTATGTCATGAGCAAACAAGGCATTATCGGCGGTAATGGCGCGCCAGAACTTGCTGATAAGGCGTATATGACACTTGTTATGCACCTCTTCCCAATAGGTATGGTGGGACTAATCTTCGCCATACTCACAGCAGCCCTTGTCTCCACCATCGGCTCTGCCCTCAACGCTCTATCTACCGTGTTTACGATGGATATCTATGCCAAGGCGCATCCTGAGGCCAAGGGCGAGCAGATAGTAAAGACTGGCCGCATAGTCACTGTTGTCGGCGGACTTATCTCCATAGCCATCACCATCGCCATATACAACATCAAAGGTCTCGACTTCTTCAACATCTTCCAGTCGGTACTCGGCTTCATTGCGCCGCCTATGGCTGCCGTGTTCCTCATGGGTGTCTTCTGGAAGCGCACGTCAACCTCTGCCGCTAACTTCGCGCTGACCTTCGGCACGGTAATGAGCATTGGCACCGGTGTGCTTTACCTCTGGGTGCTCACCCCTGATCAGGGCTACACCTTCTGGCCTCATTTCATGCTCCTTTCCTTCTACCTGTGCCTCATCATCATGGCGTGTATGGTGGTAATCAGCTTCATTGATGCGCGTTCCGTAAGACTTTCCATCGACTACGGCAATGTCGCATACCGTCCTTCACGCACGGTCATCGTCCTGTGGCTGCTGCTCGTCGCTGTGATGGTGTTCCTCTATTGGTTCTTTAATTAGTTCATGTTTCGCAACCTTCCTCTATCAGATAGACAATGATGTCACTGACTGAAAGGAGGTAACCTTCCTCTATCAGATAGACAATGATGTCACTGACTGAAAGGAAGGACTCGGCTTTGCCGCTTTG
>JABUUE010000057.1:12362-15584 GCA_021443335.1 Bacteroidaceae bacterium | reverse complement strand
TTCGTCACTCGTCCGCTCAAACTTGAAACTCCCGATGTGCTGAAGACAATAGATGTGCTTATACAGCGTGGAATGTTCAAGCGTGGTGATGTACAGACCGTCCTCTACGGCTCACGCGACCTCTACAACTGGTTTATCGTATGGTCGTCAAAAGACAACTTCCTGCGCGGTTTCCGAGGCACTCCGTATAAATACTACCGTATTGCGGGAACAGCGACGCTTACGGAAGACAAGTCCATTTCCGGAGCATCAATACAGTACACACCAAAACACCTCAATCAGCCAAGATAAATCATTTTCATTCTGGTTAGTTTATAGTATTTGGGATAACACATCAGCAAAATGAAGAGAGCCGGGGCGCGTGATGCGTCTCGGCTCTCAGTCTGAATTGGCATTCGTAAATCAGAACGGCTGGCACTTCCTCGTCAGCACACCTGTACGGAGGTTTTTAACTTCGTTTATCTGCTCGCTGACTGCGTCAGCTTTCGCTTTCCAATTGGCGGCGGCTGACGGATTTGTTATGCTCAGCCAGTCATGAAGCACGCTGTACACCATAAACTCGTGGATGAGGCGTGAAAGCAGATGGGCTGTTGTGCGTGAGAATGTGGTAGGAACATGAAACTCCACCAAATACTCCTCCGGTGCCCAAAGTATATCGTTGATTTCCTCCTCTGCGGCTTCAAGTTTGGTGTAGGGATAGAGTATTTCTATGACTGCGGCGTGTACCACAGACAATATGCGCGTCACCCTGTCAACATTCCCCTCCTCGCCTATCTCTGTCAGTGTATGCTTGGCATGGACATTCTTGTCCTCATCCATCACCTCGCCCTCCACATAGGCATAGTTCTTGATGTCGTAGAGCAACTGGCTGCGCAGGAATTTCAGTTTTACCGTGCGCGTTTCTGTTGTCGTGTTCTCACTCATAGCGTTTAAGTGTAACTTGGTCGTGTCGGACGCTCACGCTTGTACAACGCTTTCTTCGTGCGCTCAAGTGATGCGTCGGAAAGCGCCTTGTAGTCTGCCGCGTCCTTCTTGTTGGTGATAGTGAACCAGTCGAAAATGGTCTTGTTCACGATATACTCGTGCAAGCCTCCACCGAGACTGTCGCAAGCGGAATTGTTGAAATTGCTAGGAAGGGTGAAACTCAATCCAAGTACTCCGTCGTTGTCCACCTCCTGCTTGATGAGGTTGTTGGTGGTGCTTCCGTCTTCGGTCAGATATTCACCAAGTTCAACCTTCAGTTCAGCAAAAGCGTTGCTGATACTGCGGCGTATCTGGTACGAGTGCTCGTTGTCCTCGCTTGCCTGCATATTGGCGGCGTTCTCGTAGTTATCTCCCTCCGCCCTGCGGCTTACGCCTGTGAGGTGGGTCTTGTTCATTACATCGAAGATAATCTCCTTCACCTGCAATGATACGACGATAGTCTTCTTGTGTTCTGACATGATTATTTGTGGTATTTAATTGTGATACATATTTTTGTTAGTTGTATGTCGGGCGTGTAGGCTTCTTCTTGTAGAATGCTTTCTGTCTCATATCGTCAAGTAAGGCGGTCGCACGGTCTGCGTACTCGCCTGCCTCTTTCTTGTTTGTGAACACATACCATTTGGCGGCAATGCTCTGTACGAAGAAACTGAATAGGCTTAGTTGCATGCTTGGTTTCAATGAGGTCTCAAACGATGAGGAAACATCAAGCACAAGCGTATAGTTCGGTTCGTCATACTCCTCTTCTACAAGTTTGCTCGTGAACGATTGTGCAATCTCCGAACGGCTCTCGTTCCAGAAACGCTCCAATTGGTTCTGGTCCTCATCCGTTGTGAATATACGCTCGTAGGCGTTCACATCATCGCTCATCTTCGCGCCTGTGTAACTCGTGGTCTGTGCGACTTCCTTGTACACATCTGCTTGGTTGATTGTAAATGTTATCTCCATATATTCTTACCATTGAAAAATACTGTACGTTACGCCTATACCGACAAACGGAGTAAATCCTTGCTTTCCATAACCATATCCGGCGGTAATTCCTATTCCCCAACGGTTGGGAGGTTTGGTCTCTCTGTTGGTTATCGTGGTCGTTATTGTACGGTTAAATGTATTGATGCTGTCGAGGCTTACCATATATCCCGAGACCCATGCCTTATATGTGCTGTCCTCGTAAACTTTCTGCTCGATAGGCACTGATACAGTCGCACTGTCACATTGTCGGGGAAGTCCTCCAAAACAACAACTGCTCACCGTAAGCATTGTGTCTGTAACCGTTAGTTCTTCGCCTGTTGGTGGCTCTGCTAAAGGCAACCTGCAGTTGACATATCTTGTTACTACACTATCTTTAGCCACTGGATAGTAGTATGATATTGTGTCAACAACCACAACCGTAGTGGTATCAATTCTGTTAGCCTCATCCTGAACATAGGACCTGTGCAGGAAGTATGCTACAATCAGTCCGATTATAAAGCCTAAAATCGAAGCAAAAACATATTTGTTCATAAGCCAAGTTCTGTTTTTAAGTAATCCACTATTCCGTCAACATGCATCTTCACAATCTTCTGCTTACCCTCATCGCTCATGATGAAAGCCAAATCTTCCTTGTTGTCCATGAAGAAATTCTCTGTCAGTACAGCAGGGCAATTTGTATGCTTTAAGATGTAGAAGTCTGCTTCAATGTCCGGGTCTTTGTCGCTCCAGTCCTCACGCATCTTCATGCCGGGCATATTCTTCTTTGCGTGCTTGTAAAGGTATGCGGCAAGCGTATCTGCCTTCGTCTTTCCTCTCGATGTGTAAGCCGACCAGCCGCGAGCGGTCTTCCATTCTCCGTTGCCTGCCGCATTCACATGGATGGATACAAGTATGGCGTTCTTGCCCGTATCTCTCCATATATTGTTTGCCCTGCGACAACGCTCACCAAGCGTGATGTCGTTATCCTCTGGCACAATCAGCTGCGCATTAAATCCCTTGCGTATTAGTTCGGCATGAATGAGTTTCGCGATTTCTCTGTTCCACTTGTATTCTCGCAGCGACTTGTCGGGGCTGCATTTGCCAGGTGTGTTCCAACCGTGTCCGTTGTCAATGAGTATTTTCATTTTTATTCAGTTCCGACAGGTCTATATCTAAATGTCTGCTCGTCTTGTCCACGAGTATCTTCTGCGCTATCCGCGCCCATAAAGCGCCGTTGCAGCTGCTCTCGTTCTCCAGGATGCTCCACAGCTGCCAGAAGCATATCGCTCC
>JABUUE010000057.1:0-8873 GCA_021443335.1 Bacteroidaceae bacterium | reverse complement strand
CGCGGCTGCATATCTGAGGATAAAGGTTGCCGTGTCGCTTCATTCGTAACCTGCTTTCCTGTTATTGGGTTTTCGCTTTCGCTACTCACATTTTGTCTCTTGTTGTGTTCTGCCCGTCAAGGGCAGAGCGCCGGTGGCGGTGTGATGCTTCGTCCTGATGGGAGTTTGAGAGGGACACGCCGTAAACGTTGTTCGCATTGTTCGCATTGTTCGCATTGATGGCGCGGCCGACGCCGCTCCGCCACCCTCGCTCTCTGTGGCTCACCGCGTCTCGCCGTACCCTACTCCCGCCGCGGCGTTGCCCGCCACCTCGCGCGAGATGAGCCATGTGAGGCGTGTGCCGGATGCCAGCTGCCCGAGGCTGTCAAGCGCGGGGCTGTATGTCGCGGTCTCCCCCTCGTCCCGGCACTGAATCATCTTCTTAGTTGGTGATGTGGGCGTTTCTCCCTCCTCCGGTGGCGCGATGAGTGTGATGGGCGCGCCTCCGTCAATCTGCACCGTCAGCGACGCCACGTTCCACATCGTCATGTCGAGTATGCGGCGGCGGAACATCACTATCTCGGAGAGCGTCTCGCCGTGGAGCGAGAAGTCGAGCGTGTAGTCGCACTTGTCGTAGATGACATAGCTGTCCTGCCACGTCACCACCCCACCCTGCCCCGTCACCGGGGTCTTGCCCGCGGCTGTGTCCTCGGGCGCGCCGAGGCAAAGCGCGTTGTCGCGCTCGAATATGGTGAGGTTGTCGGTCTCGACGCTGCCTCCGATTGACACGAGTGTGAATGTGCGCACGCCCTCGCTGACTGAAGAGGTGACACGATAGCTGCTTCCCTCCTTGTATGTCACGCCGCCGCACTCGCAGGTCGTTCGCGCGATGTAGAGGCTGTGCCGGTTTAGGATTTCCGCTCCGTCCTCGGTTATGTAGTTTCCCGCTTGCAGGCGTATGAATGGATATACGCCTGGATTCGAGCCATCGTTCACTACGGCATTGAAGTCGAGCAGCCTCGCGGCGTTGTCTATCGACCGCTGCTGGTCTTCGTTCTCGGCCTTTATGTCGCATATCTCATTCTCCACACCGGCGTTGATATCCGCCTGTGTCTTGCCCAGTGCCTCGTCGTCGATGTGCCTGGTCTGTGTTATGCCCTTCCCGGCCATGCCGGACTCGAGCTGCTGTGTCAGTCTGTATGCCATGGTTCGTTATGGTTTGAGGTAGATGCTTGTCTGTCCCGCGGCGATGAGGTTGTCGGAGCGGTAGCAGTTCCATCCTCCAGTGTTTCCCTTGCCCGCCATTCCGTAGTTGATGACAGCGTCGGGGCTGGCGAACACCTTGTCGGGGTTTAGCGTGTTCTTCTGGCATATCCACACGTAGTTGTCCGCTGAAAGAGTGATGGGATAGAGCGTCGAGGTGGCTATGCCGTCGAGACGGAGATGGTTGGCGAGGTTCGGGATGTCCGCCGCTGTAAGCGTCTCCTTGTCGCTGCCTCCGTAGTATGTCATGGGCGCGCCGATCTCCACATACAGGCTTGCGGTTGCGCTGGCGACGAATGTGGCGTGTGTAGCCACAGCCTTGACGGTGGCGGTGGCGGAGAGCTGGAGCGGCTGTGTGTATGTCTGGCTTGCCGCCGTCGGCTCGCTGCCGTCGGTGGTGTAGTGTATGACGGCCGCGGCGGTGTCGCATGTGATTGTGACGGTGCGCTTCTCGGAGGCGGCGGTGTACTTGTCGCCGCTGGCTGAGATAGCCGGTGTCGCCACCTTGCGTCGGGTTGTGTATGTCGCGCTGGCGGTGTCGCTCCACTCGCCGTCCCTCTGTGTTGCGGCCTTGACGGTGTAGGCCGTGGACGCCGCCGTCTGGCTGACCGAGAGCGGCACATTGACTGTGGCCGCTGTGGAGTTCTTCGCCGTGGCGCTTGTCCTGGGGTCTGTTCCGTCGGTGGTGTAGTGTGTCTTTCCCGCCCCCGCCTTGTTGGTGATGGTCATGCTGGCTGTATCGGCTGTGGTGACGAGGTCGGTGGCTGCGCTCAGCTGGGGGGCAGGTGGAGCCGCGAGCACTCGCAGGTCGCAGACGTATGTGGCGCCTCCCCTGGAGATGCGCAGCAGCATGTTCGCGGTGTCCACATCGAGTGCGCCGATTTCCTGCCACTCGTGCCACTCTCCGTCCTTACGATTGCGCCAGAGTATGTGGTATGCCTCCATGTCGGTCGCGATGCCGCATGCCCTGGATGTGTCGGCCTTGACAGCTCCGGCGAGCACCTGCACCCATGCCTGCTGCGAGGGCGAGGTTAGCGAGGATATGACCTCCACGGCTATGCCGTTGATGTTGGCTCGAAAGAAGCCCTCAAAGCCGTTGCGCGCATCCTCTCCGCCGCACATGGTGTCGAGCTGCGCCACGAGCGCCGCCGTGTCCGCGAAGCGTCCGTCCGTGCCTCCTGGCAGTATGCGGTAGGGCATCATCTCGCCCTCTCCCTTGCCATTCAGTTTATCCTCAATCTTACCAATTCTATCATCAACATAAGGCTTAATATCCTCAACGCTTGTTCCGCCGACCGACTTCCAATCGCCATTATCGTCGTTCACGATGCACTGCCGCCAGAATATCCTGTATGCGTCCATGTCAATGGCAAGCGAGCCTTCCTCCGTCAGACTGAACGAACCCTCCACGACCTGCACCCACGAGTGGCCGCCTGGACTCGTGTACAGTGTCCTAACCCCGAAGGGGATACCGTTCACCTCGCCGCGGAAGAAACCCTCCCACGCCTCCACGTCGGCGGCCGTGTCGGCGCTGACCATGAAATCCAGCTGCCACAAGAGCGTTTCGATGCTGAACACACCACTCACGCCGCCAGCCGTGTCATTCGGAAGCAGGCGGTAAGGCATGTCGGAAGATGGGCCTTTGCCACGCATCCATCTCTCCAGAAAATATGCCGAGGCACCTCCGCTGCCGCCATCGTCAATCTTGATGTTCTTGGCGCGAAGCAGGCCCTCAACCGTCAGGTCATGCTTTATCAAAGCGCTCCCCTGGGACAGCAGGTCGCCGCCCATAGTCACGTTGCGGCCCACCGACAGGTCGCCGTCAATATCTGTGATGTTGTATGTGCTCATTTCAGGAATGTATTAGCCAGATTAGAGAATACCGACGCCTTTTCACTCTCGCCGCAAGACTGCAGCGTCAGGGCCGCCGCGGCGTAAACTATCGCGTTGTAGCAGCGCTCGCTACAATCCACATAACCGTCAGCGTCAATCTCCGGGCATGGGATATACACCGCGCGGCTCACCTTCGCATCTCGGCTCCTGCACGAGTAGAACTCCAGCACCCTCCCCTCGGGTCGTATCCCGAGGGCACACACCGGCTTCTGCGGAGTGCCGCGGATACCACGGAAGCGGCTCCGCTGCATAGCGTACAGCGGACTGTCCGCGCTTATCGCAGTATAGACCGCGCAATCCCAGTCATCCATCGAGAACACCACAAGGCGCAGGAAATCGTCCGGAAGGGGTATCCAGCCACTCACACAATCGCCCTCATCCCAACAAATCGCGCCGTCCATGTTGTGGCCGCACTCCAGAAGATGGACGGGGGCTTCAACGTGGACACGCAGGACAGCCTCCGGCACCTTCGACCTTATAATCTCGTCAAGGCTCAGTGTGTCGGAATCCTCTGCCTCGATAAGGGCGTCGGACGTCATGTTCTGGTCAAGACACACGCGTACATCCTGCATTATCTTTGTTATATGGTATTTCATCCTCGGCTTTTCTCTTAATGAACAGGGAATTAAAGTTCAAATCCAACTACAACAAGGTTATGCTCGGTGAGTGCCTGCATAAGCGCACCTTTTGTGCGAAGCTGTGTGGCAGTGTAGTCGAAGTTTGTCTTAAGATATTCCACAACATCTTCACGGCATGACGCTTCCACGACAGTCTTGCCATCATCGCTGTCTGTTTCTCCGTCGCTTACCGCGTCAGCATCGCCGTCTGTTGCGTTAGCGTCTCCTATCTCTACAGATGTCTGCTCATCTTCTCGTCTCTCATCAGCCACTGTTACAGGTTTCTCCGTCTGCTCCTTGCGCTCTTCCTCACGCTCCTTGCGTGCTTTGGTGGAGGCATCATCAGCCACCTCTGCCTCACGAAGCAAAGTGATACGACCGTTCTTGAAATAGTCGCTGTTCTCGATAACATGCTGGAAGAATGGATTTGAGGTTGTGTACTCCGCAGGAGTGATACCGTATGCTGTGATTGCTCCACCTGTAAAATGTACAATCACCTTGGCTTTGCCTGCGCTAATCTGTGCTTTCCAATCAACAAGACTGGTAATTGCATAAGTCTTCTGTATCATAATTGTGTTTTGTTTGTCTGTTAAATTGAAAATGGCGAATGGCGTTTAAGCCATCCGCCACACGATAGTAGTAAATCACGGTTGTGTTACGCGATTAGTCGCTTGCGAAAATCTCTCCTGCGAACTCTGTCCAAGTTGCAGTACCACTGTTTACAGAGGCTTTCCACATCGTGCCGTTCTGTGCAGCGGCATTGATGCCCGGGCAATCGTTCACGAGGTAGTAAACCATACCGTCGATAAGGTCTGCGCCAGTAGGAGCAGTGTCTTTCTCCCACATCATGTAAGAGGTTGCACCCGCATTGGCTTCATCGCCCTCTCCGTCAATCCAGATGTGGCAAGAACCCTTCAATGCGATACCGTCCCATACCACGATGCCCTTGCGTGTTGCTTCCTCACCTTCAACACGGTCATTGAACTCATGCTGTGTTGAGTAGCTGTAGTGGACGATGCGGTCTTCACCGATGAGCGCGCCGCTGTTGCTCCAGCCGAGCGTGTCAAGGGTAGGCTCACGCTTGATGTCTATGTCGCCGAACACGGTGTGGATGCGTGTGACTGCCCAGCCTAATGTCTCGTTTCTTGCGGCAGCCATCTGCACTTCGGGATGCTTCGTGAAGTCTATGCACTGGATTTCCTCCAAGAGGTTCTTGCCTGCAAGCAGAAGGGCAGACTTTGGCACATCCTCGCCTGTATAGAACATCTTTGCAAGTGCAATCAGTTTCTCGATAGTCCACTTGCCTGTATGCTGCAACTCCTTCTTGAACTGCCAGCGCACACCCTCCATGGTATAGATGGACTGCTGACCGAGTTTCGGCACATTGACAACGAACTTCGACTTGCGACCTGCCCACAATGTGCGGTTGCCTGCGCGCTTGAAGTTCAGAATTGCCTGCTCGGCTATTGTTGCCTGCGTGAACGGGATGCGCTTCTTCTGAGCGTCAAAATAGTCACTGACTATCTGGTTCATGCCACGCTTCTGCAAATAGATGCGAGTAGGCTGTGGGATGATGAGGTCAGGGTCAACCTCCTTCTGCGTCTCGTACATGGCGTTCGCCAAGAGGATAACCTTGCTGTTTGCAGGGATTGCAGGAGTGCTACACTGCGCTTGTGCAGATGCGCGCTTGCCGTTAACGGCACGACAGATAGGACTGCCGTCAGTGTCTCTGCCTGTAACGAAAAGCATGAGGTCGCGTCCCGGTGTCTCTGCGCTGCCGTCCTCATTCCAACCGTTCACTCCCTTTACGAGCAGTGTGTGATGCTCGCGAGGTATCTCGCGGTCGTTGGCAACAAGAGGTAGTTTGAACGAATTGCCGCTGCCTTGTGCCACAGCGGTCTCAACAGTAAGCGTGCTGCGCTGCTCGTCAATCATGTAATGGTCAACTTCGGGCGACTGAACCTTGCGCTTCTTCGCCTTTAGCATCAATGACATCAGAGCGGTGTCCTCACTCTGAAATCTGAACAACTCCTCGTCGATGTCAACCTCGACAAGATTACCTGCGTCAACACCTCCGCTTGCACCTGCAAGGTTGCCGACGGTAGAGGCACTACCCGGTGCCTGTGTTTTTAATCCGGCACTGCCGGGGCTGGTCGCAACCTGTGGAGACGAACCAGCAACAACTGCTACATTTTCTGCCATTGTTGTATGTATTAAATGGTTTGTTAATAATTATCTGTCACTCTCTATTAGATTTCCTCGCCCTAAACCTCCGCTGTAATTCGCAACTGAACTTACGCTTGTCATGCGTCCCGGGACTTGTGTCCGCAGTCCTGCGCTTCCTGTTGTAGGGGTTGCAAGTGTTTGGCTGACTACTTGTACTCGCTCTCCCATTACGCTTCGTCTGCAAGGTTGAATATACTCTTGTTCTGCCTTGATTGGGCAGGCATATTGTTAGTTCCTGCCAACGGAGATGTTCCGTCTCCTCCCTTTTGCTTGCGCAGCCTCTCCTCCACTTTGGCGTTCTTGCCGCGCACCTCGGCTTCGCTTGCGGCTGTCTGCACATCCGCGTCGTGGCTTACGGCTTTCAAAGCCATCGCCATGGTCTCTTCGCTGAACTTTCCAAGAACAGCTTCATTGGCTATGCGGATAACAAGGTCGTAAGCGGCATCAATGGTCTCATCGCTCAATCCTTGTTCCGTCTGTATCTTGTCAAGCATGGCAAGGCTTTCGGAAAGGTTCTTCTGATACTCTTCCTCCAACGACTTCTCTTTTGCAAGACGCTCCACATACTTCTGGTTCTCCTCGGCGTATGCTTTCTGTTTGCTTGGGTCGTTCAACAAGTCGGTGATGCCGTCAATGCCAAGACGGTTTATGACAGCGAGCCAAGGGTCATTGCCCTTTGCCATATCGGTGATGAACTTGGCATTGCGGGGGTCTTTCGAAAATAGGCTTGTCAACTTGCTTTCTTTGTCCTTGTAACCGTTAATCTGATTGTCGTAATCCTCATAATCGGCGTTTGCCTGTTCATACAAAGCCTCATCGTCCGCAAATTCACGGTCGGGGTATTTTGTCTTCAAACGCTCCATATAAAGGTCGCGCTTGCTTTTCGGTGCCTGAGCGTCAGCCATATTGGTATATTTAATCGTTTTTTAATGATTTCATGCCACAAATTTACGCACACTTTATTCCTAAATCATTTTATCTTTTGTTTTTCAGTTATGCAATTTTTCGATTTATTTCTTTTAATTTTGTACGCAGAAATACAACATATTACGCATCAAAAAAACTATTTTATATCTTAATTCGCACATGAAATATCACGGATGCGTACTTGATTTCACCGACCAACGCAATGATGCGCTTATGAAAGCGTATCGTGAGGCTATTTGCGAATGTGAACAAATCTGCATCGCAGACATTGCCCAGCGCATCGTAAACAAACCGTGCGAACGATTTTGGGTATCGGAAGAGCGTGCTATGGTTGTGTGCGCGGCACTCATGCAAGGAAAACCTATACTTGAACCGATGCGTCCTACAAAGCGAGAAATGTTCCAAGAGATTTACAAGCGTGTGATGGACATGAAGAAAGGAAACGAAGACTGCGACCTGCTCACATTGGTTGTTCATGTTGTCAATTCTCCTGCGCCCAAATTCTATATGCGTCCTCGATGCGCAATGGAGATTATATACAAAGTGAAAAAAGGGTTCTATGAAAATCAGTTCCGTAGATGACATAATAAAGGAGAACAAACGCCGACGCGAGGAAATGTTCGGGCGTTTCAACCCGATAACAGGCGAAGGTAGCGTCGGAGAGCGTGTTCGTATAGAGATAGAAGATTTCCCTATCCGTATTCAATGGATACCGCGTAAGATGTTGGAAGTACCTCTTGTAAAGAAACTGGTTAAAACAGGCTCTGTTTCTTCTTTTATAGAAAATGTACTTGGAGTGGTTGTAGATGAGGATACTAAAGAAAAGGTTGTTGAGCAGTTCACGCGAATAAGATGCCGTTTCGACTTTCCGTTTTGGGCTGCAACATTCGTATATATAAAGGACAAGGACCCGGGTAAACCCGACTGTCTGTTTCGTCTCACATATCCACAGCGCAAATACCTCTCTGTTCTTGAAGAAGACAGGCTCGCAGGAAAACCGATACGCATCTGTATGTGCAAGGCAAGACAGTGGGGAGGCTCTACCGAAACGCAAATGTATATGGCATGGCTTCAACTATGCCACCGACCAAGCCTAAACTCAATCATCGTCGCCCATGTAAACCCTGCATCCGAAAAGATAAAGGCGATGTTCCGAAAGATGCTCGATGCCTATCCTCTTGAAATGATGCACGAGCCGGGAGAGAGTTTTCAGCAGGGGGAGAAAAAACTGGTGTGGGACGGAAACTCCGACACAACACAGAGAATACCTCAAAGAAACTGCACCATTTCCGTAGGTTCTTCCGAGTCGCCCAACTCGGCTCGTTCGGGCGACTACGCGCTTGCCCACATATCGGAGATTGGTCTGTTCAAGGATACTGAAAAGATAAAGCCTGCTGACCTTATCCGCTCCGCTACATCTGGTATTCTTTACCGTCCTTACACGATGATTGTCTATGAGAGCACCGCCGATGGTGTCGGAACATACTTCCATAAGGAATATACTGCCGCCGCTGACGGGAAATCGCAGTTCAAGCCGTTCTTCATGCCGTGGTATGGAATAGAACTCTACCAACTCGACTTTGACGATGAGGCTTACAAACTTGAGTTTGCAAAATGGCTTCTGAAGAACATGGATAACAGTAACATACCGTCTGACCGTGAAGAAAGCGGACGCTATCTGTGGTATCTTTGGCAACAAGGGGCTACACTCGAGGCAATCAACTGGTACATTAAGGAGCGGACAAAATACTTCGAGCATGGCAAAATGGCTGCGGAGTTCCCTACTGATGCTATCGAGGCGTTTGTGAACAATGGCGCGAATGTGTTCGACAAGTATCGTGTAGAGCCTTTGCGCATAACTTGCCGCGCTCCGCACTACATAGGCGATATATATGCCGACTGTGATGATGGAGAGGGAGCATTGCAAGGACTGCGCTTCAATGAAGACAGTCAAGGGCAGTTGTGGGT
>JABUUE010000056.1 GCA_021443335.1 Bacteroidaceae bacterium | reverse complement strand
ACATGCGACCTCCAGGTTATGAGCCTGGCGAGCTACCAACTGCTCCACTCCGCGATCATGTTTTTTCTTCTTTTTGCGCACAAGTCTCCTCGTTTGCGGCTGCAAAGATAGCAATTATTTATGATTTACAGCCTACAAATTCCGAACTATTGTACAAAAAACCGACTCAAACTTGATTAAACGCAAAAGAAATCCAAAAAATAAAGCCACCGTTAAAGGACGATGGCTTCAGGACCTAATGTGTTCACAACAGGTAAACGGAACACATTTCGTTACTCGCGTTGTTATTGCGGGTGCAAAGATACTAATTTTTAAGCAATTCACAACGGCATACCGCAGAACTCGCAGCAGTTGTCGTTGTCATTGCGGGTGCAAAGATACTAATTTTTAGTTAAAAAAAGTGTCAGCAAAAAATGCGATTTGGTTTCATTGTGATTCGTGTCCAAGTTCCAACAGAAAACGAGTTGTAATTACTTGAATTTCGAGAAAAGTGTTGCAAGAGGTTCCGGCACATCCTCTCTGACGAATGTCTCAGTAAGTTTTTCTCCGTTATTGTTGGGGTATGAGACTACCATCTTTGTGGGCGAGAGCGCCACTATCTCATGTCTGATGCCTGCCTCTGTAAACACTTTGTCGGACAACCATTCCACGGCGCGCCACTCTCCTGCATTGCTCGCCTCTATGTTGTAGAGACTTGACGCTACAAGCAGAACGCCTTTTTCGCCATAAATCTTATGCACTGGTCGTGTGATGAACATCGAATCACTGCGTTCCGTAAACTGCACAGCCACGGTTTTCCATGTGCCCATAGGTCTTGCCTCGTTTACATCAGCATGGTGCGTCAGTATGTCGGAAAGCATATCTACATTGGCATCGTTCTTCACGCGCTTCCAGCCTTCGTCAATCCATATACAAGTGGGGTAGTTGTAGAAACCTTTGAAGTTGTTAAACCATGAAAGCACGAGCGAGTCTTGGTTGACAACATTTATCTTCTGGCAGAAAGGGTCTTCTGGGTTGGGGGCGGCCTCAACACGGAAGGTCACTCTCTTCAGATTATCCTTTTGAGGGGGCAACACCCAGAACATAAGCGAGAGAGGACCGTCGTGCAGTTTATACACGCTCTCCAGCATTTTCGTGGTGCGACATCCGTCGCCGTCAATGGACATCTGCTTGAAGATACCGCTCACGGGATATTGGCGCTGCGCGTGAGAGGTCATGATTACACTCGTCAAAAAGAGTGCAATAAAAAATAAACGATTTCTTTTGTTCATAATATAATAAGGTTAAAAGCCAAAGCCAAAGCCAATCCCCCCTTCAGGGGGTTAGGGGCCAAGACCTATCTAAATATTGAGAAGTTTACGCTTCCGTAGGCGCGGTGCTCTACGAAGCGGGGATGCTGGGAGAAGTCGTTGGTCTTGCCGTGCTCGAAGACGAACACGCCATCGTCGGCGAGGAGGTCGTTGGCGAAGATGAGGTCTGGTATCTCGGCGAGGTTCTCCAAGGCATACGGCGGGTCGGCGAAGATGAAGTCGAACTTGATGTGGCAGCTCTTTATGAACTTGAACACATCGCCCTGGATGAGGTTGCAGCGGCTGTCGCCCAACTTCTCTATGCACTGACGAATGAAGCGGGCGTGGTCGCGGTCTTTCTCCACGCTCACCACCTGACGGCATCCGCGCGACAGCAGTTCGAGGGATATGCTGCCCGTGCCGGCGAAGAGGTCGAGGGCTGTCGCTTCCTCGAAATCGACATAGCTCCTTACCACATTAAATATATTCTCCTTGGCGAAGTCGGTTGTCGGTCTCGCCTTGAAGGAGCGCGGCACATCGAAATGCCGCCCCTTGTATTCTCCTGTTATTATTCGCATCTTACTCCTTTTATAAACTCTTCGAGCAACGTCTTCATTTCTTTTTTCTCAATGACCTCGCCATGAAGCACTAACTCGTCCTTCAACTGGTTATAGCCGAGCTGCTTCCATACGCTAAGGAGTATGTAGGCACAGTCTTGCGCGTTGGCCGCCGCATACGAATTGAAGAAGTTCAAGCGGCCCTGCTTGAAGGCGTAGGCGTACATCGTGGTGTCGTAGAAATAGGCGAAGAGCGTCTTTGACGAGCCGTTTGACATTTCTCTCTTCGAAGGGCTTGCGGCGGTCATGGCTTCCACGCCCACCTGCAGAAACTCGTGTTCCTTGAAGTTGTCTGCGATGACGGTGTTGAGGTCCTTGCTCACAGCATAGAGTGCGACGACCTTCAAGCCTTCAACAGGCTTTTGTACTATTATCGTATCTTCGTCGGTGGCAGTGATGCTGAACTTGTAAAGCTCTTTGGCGTTCTCTTCGGAAAGTTGTTCTTCGGGGACTGTCAGGGCTGGTGTGTCAACAAAGACCACAGCCTTTTCCTTGTTATCAATCTTGTCGGCATAAGCCTTCATCATCTCGCGCATGTTCGCCGCCACGCTTATGGTGGTGTTCTGTGCGTAGCTTATCTCGAGCGAAGGAATGCTTATCGTGTTGCTTCTTATGTAGATTTCCATTACTCAAATATTATCTCTACCTCGCCGGTATATTCGCCGTTAGCCCATACAGGCTGTGCGGAAGGACCGTTGAGGTCTGTGTTGTTTACCTTGTTGCGCACTCCAGGTATCACCTGAATGAGCGAGATGCCGGTCTTTGGCAGGGTGTAGAGCAGTTCGTCGCGGCCGTCGCGAGGCTGGAACACACCGACAATGTTCGCTGGCTTCAAGTCTTCTGCCTCAAACATTGCAGGGCAGTTGGGCTTTATTGTTATAGAGCCGTTGGCGCCGGAGGTCTTTACTCCTAATTTCATCCAAGTCACATTGGAGAAATAACCCTTGAACTCAGGGTAGATGAATGTCTCGCCGGGCACAGGGTCGTTGTAGTCGTTCTGCCAAACGCCGTACTGCGGACCGTGCAGACGGTTTTTCCATACGCGGTAAGGACCGTTGCCGAGCCATTTCTTGTTCAGCACATCTTGCTCCTCAATGTCGAACATCACGCCCATGATGTCAACCACTCCGTTGAAGATATAGCTGAAAGCCATCTTCGCGCTGCCGTCGGGAGCTATCTTCCATATCACCCTCTCTATCGCTCCGAGGCTGTATTCAGCAACAACCGTTGTGGTGTCGCCGCTGTAGATGTTGAACGACTTGAGGGTTTCGCGGTCGTCGATGGCTGCTGTCGTGCCGTCGGAGTTGGTGCGGCCGAGATAGTCGTACTCCAAGTAGGTGGTCTTCAGCTTCTCCGCGTCCTTGACATCGTGGTTGTAGAACTGGTCGAAGGAGCGGTCGGACCTGCGGTAAGCGAAGAAGCGCGGGCCGTTCTTCATAGGATAAACGCCTTTCTTGGTGGTGACGCTTTTCAGCTGACCGGTCTTCGCGCAGAACTCATACTTCACGCCGCCCTTTTCCACAGTGGTTCCTTGGGTAACGGAATTGACGCCTTGCGAGCTTTCGAGTTCTTGGGCTTTCGGGCTTTCGAGATTCTCAAAATCTCCTTGAACTCCTTTTAACTCCTTGAACTCCTTGAAATATGTCCAATCGAAAATCTCGCAGCCATAGGTGTCGGTGGCCTTTATCCTCAAGGCGTCGGCATCTTTTGGCGCACTGCCTGTTTTCAAAAGTCCTTTCTTGCCCGGCTCTATGTCCAAGCCTGTAACGGAGGTCTTTGCAACAACCTTCTCCTTGCAGTCGGTACCCGTCTCAAAAGCTATCCACTCCACATCAAACCTTACATCCTTGAGGTTGAGGAAGTCGTAGCGGTTCTCCACAGGAATTGTTCCGTTGAAGTCGGCGTTGAACTTAAATCTGGCATCGAACCATACCGGGCTCCAAATCTCCTTGACCGTCCAGTAGCTGCCTTCTTTCTCGTGGTGAGGACCAACGATACCGTCGGCGCCGTAGTTGCCCACATTGTCTATCCTGCCGCCTTCGTCCACGCGCACCACGCCTTCATCGGCAAACGCCCAGATGAAGCCTCCCTGACAGCGTTTCCATGAGCGCATGAGCTTCCAATAGTCGTAAAGTCCGGCGCCCGCTCCACCATCATACAACGCGTGGAGGAATTCTGTAGGCATGAATATCTGCGGACGGCGCATGTGCTCCTCCGTCTCGCCGTAGGAGCGGTAGTGCATGGTCTCGTAGCCAGAGAAGTTGCCCTGCGGATGTATGACAGGACGCTTCTGGAGGAAGTCCCATTTGTGGAACTCGCAGTCTAACTCGGTGTTCCATCCTTTCTCGTTGCCGTTGCTCCACCATATTACCGAAGGGTGGTTAAGGTCGCGCGTGAGCATCTCTTTCACCAACTGTCTGCCCACAACCGTCTCGTGGTGGCCGTGCCAGCCCGTCAGCTCGCTCATAACATAGAGTCCGAGGGAGTCGCAGGCATCGTAGAACTCAGGGTCTGCGGGATAGTGGGACAAGCGAACAGAATTCATGTTCATCGACTTTATCATCTTCACATCGTCGATGTTCTTCTGCTTTGACAATGTGCGACCGCTCTCTGGCCAGAAGCTGTGACGGTTGACGCCGCGGATATTGACCTTCTTGCCGTTGATATACATTCCGTCGCCCTCGCGCGTCTCTATTGTGCGGAATCCGAACTTGTCTCTTGCTATGTGGAGCGTCTTTCCCTGCGCGTCAATCAGCGTGAACTCCACGGCATAGCGGTTAGGAGTTTCGGCAGTCCACAGCTTCGGACTTTTTACGCTCATGCTGATGTCGCAGTAGTTTGCTCCGCTGCGAATGTCGTTGGTCTGCTCTGCCACAACCTTCATGGTTTGCAGGTCTGTGATCCTTGTCTTCACCTTGCCGTTCATTGCCGCACTTACCAACACTTGTGCGCGGAAGAGGCCGCTCGCCTGACCGTCGATGACTGTTCTCTCGATATTGATTGCCGGCTTGCACTCAATGAACACCGGTCGCCACAGACCGCCGAAGTTCCAGTAGTCGGCGCGGCGTTCCGAAAGGTTCACACCAGCGTTCTTGCTCTCCTTGGCCACTGTCACCTCAAGCACGTTCTCTTTGTCGCCGAAGAACACGCGGTCGCTGACATCGGCTGTTATACGGTAGAAGCCGCCCTGGTGTGAGCCGACAGCCTTTCTGCCGTTAATCTTAGCCGACATATCGGTCATCGCCGCCTCGAAGATGAGGTCGATGTGGTGGTTTGCCCACTCCTTTGGCAGGCGGAACTTGTATTTGTACTGCCCTTCCTCGTCGGCAATGCCTTCTGGAAAAGCCTTGCCGTAGAACTTCATGCCGTACTGGAATGTGCCGAAGCCCTGCAGTTCCCAGCATGACGGCACGCCAATCTTCGTCCACTTGCCGGAGTTGTTGCCCTTGGTGCAGTAGAAATCCCATTCCACCATGTCGTCACATCCGTGGCCAGACAGATACTTCCGCTGTGTTTCTAACGAGTTTTGCGCTGACATCGTCAATGTCGCTACCGACATCAGTGTCAGCATTAAGGTCTTTTTCAATATTTTAGTCATAATTCAATGTTATAATTCAAGTTTTCGCGAAACTTAAAGATTATAATCCTATTCTCACCTTCAGTTCATGCTTCTTCGTCATATCAATGGCGTATTTCGTAAGCACGCCGGGACCGCAGCTCGAATTGCCCACGCCCATCTGCGCGCAATCTACATTAATATATATATAAGACTCTTCCGTGAGGTCGCAGTCGTGGGTGACGGTAGATAGTTGTTGTACTGAATAGGGGAGGGCAGAGAAGGTGAACGGCGCGTCTGTTGCTACCACCGAGGCAATGTTCTTACCCTTCTGCGTGATGTTTATCCAGTAGGTCCCGCCGTGGTTGCCGCTGTCTTGCGGTCGTGCGTAGTGGGTGTACATCTCGCTTAGTGGCAATGTCCATTCGCCCATCATCGCCGCGGCTGTGCGGTCGGGGTAGGTGTCCATCGGGCCGAGACCAAACCATCGCACTGACGGTGCTGCGCCTTTGCCTTTGACGGCGGGTACGGCTATCGTTATGCCGAGGTTTGGCAGTGGCGGCAGACTGCCATCTAAGGTGAATGTCGCCGTCAGGTCGCAAACGCCTTTCTTGTCGATTATCGCAGTGTAGTCAACAACCACCTTGCCTTCTTTCAACTGTGTGGTGGAGGTCCAGCAGACCTTCTCGCCACCGTTGTTGATTGCTGTCCTGCTGATATTGCTTTTTACTGCCTTGGCTGTATCAAGTCCGCTCTTCGTCCATTCCTTCGCTATCCAGTTGCCGAAGCCCTTGTCGTTGTCGGTGGGCGCGCGGAAGAGGTGCGGCGTTATGATGTTTTCTATTCCAGCCTCATAACCCTTAACCTTATAACCCTTAACCTCATGACCTTTAACCCCATAACCTTTAACCTCATGACCTTTAACCTCATGACCTCTAACCATATTACCTCCGAACTGCTCCCAGGTCACGATATGTCCTTTGCTTGCCCAAGGCTTGTCGACGTTCAGCTTGACATAGACATTCTCAAAGCCATATTTCTTGTCTTTTTCAACGACAAGCTCGTAATCGTTAAGGTCTATGTGCTCGTCGCGGCTGACAATCTCATAGCCATCAGCCTTGCCCTTGCTACGAATAACGACAGGCGCATATACCTTCTTCATCTCAAGGTATTTGCTCGTTTCCTCGCGGTCGCTCGTAACCACGCCCTTCACACAGAAGGCTTTGAGGTTCGGCACATCGCCGAAGTCGCCGCCGTAAGCCTTCATTATCTTACCGTCCTCGCGCAGCACCTTTATCTCTCCATCGGCCCATTCCCAGATAAAGCCGCCGAGCATACGCGGATTGCTGTGTATCTCGTCCCAATATTCCTTGAAGTTACCGAGAGCGTTGCCCATGGCGTGAGCATATTCTGAGGTGAGGACAGGACGGTTGCCGCCAGTCTTGTCCTGCATCTTCGCTAATGCAAGCAGTCGTTCCCAGCGAGCGTTCTCAGGGCGTTCCATATTGTTGTCCTTAACGCCCGGATTGAGATAGTCGTCCATGGTTCGTGGATAGAAGCGCGAAATAACATCCACCGTCTGCGGGTCGTTGCCGTTGTCGCCCTGTGCGCCCTCATAATGTATCGGTCGTGTAGGGTCATATTCGCGTATCCACTGTGAGCAAGCGGCAAAGTTCGGACCGTAACCGCTCTCGTTGCCAAGGCTCCACATTATCACCGACGGGTGGTTGCGGTCGCGAATCACGCAGCGCTGTGTGCGGTCAAGAAAGGCGGCTGTCCATTCGGGGTCTTGCGCCAACTTGCCGCGGAGGCCGTGCTCCTCAATATCCACCTCGTCCATCACATATATTCCGAGCGAGTCGCAAAGCGCGTACCAGCGCTCGGTGTCGGGATAGTGGCAGGTGCGCACGGCGTTTACATTGCCGCGTTTCATCAGAAGTATGTCGCGCAGCATATCTTCCTCAGTCATAACCTTGCCGAGGGTTGAGGAAAACTCGTGGCGGTTTACGCCACGCAGACGCACCTGCTTGCCGTTCACGAGCAACTTTCCGTCACTAATCTTTATCTCGCGGAAGCCAACTTTCTGCTCCACCTGCTCAACAATCTTGCCACCTTCTTTCTCCTTTAGTGTCAGGCGCAGGGTGTAGAGGTTTGGCGTCTCTGCCGACCACAGCTTCGGACTCTCTACCACGCACCTCATCCAGCCCCATTGAGCCTGTCCGCGTTGCGGTGTGCGAGCGTTGAGTATTCCGCCTTTCGCGTTGAGATTGAGCATTGAGTCAACAGGTGCGCTCATAACTTCCGAATTAATCCTTGCGCCATTCTTGTCAAGGAGCTCGGCTGTCAATGTGTATTTCTCGCCTGTTCCCTTGAAATCCTTGCCGATAGAGAGCTCGGGATGGACGATGAGCGACCACTTGCTGTAGTTATTGCCACTCTGTCCGCAAGCCTCTGTGCGTACGCCCACATCACGGATACGGATGTCTTCTGTTATGTACATCGTGACAGAGCGGTGGATGCCGCCTAAGCGCCACTGGTCTTGGTCTTCCAAATACGAGCCGTCGCTGTATTTATACACCTTCAAGGCTATGAGTGCCTTGCCGTTAGAGCCGACTTCAACAGGGATGTCTGCAAACTCTGCTGGCTCCATCGCTCCCTGAGAATAGCCCACATATTTGCCGTTCACATACACTTCGAAGGCACTCGACACACTGCCGAAACGCAAATGAACAGTCTTGCCGTGCCATTCCTTTGGTATCTCCACCCAGCGGCGGTAGCATCCCGTAGGGTTGCGCTCTATGAAAGCCGTATATGTCTCCTTGGGTTTTGTCATTACATACGGCGGATTTATCTTGAATGTGTAGCCCGAACTGCTGTATATCGGAGTGCCGTAACGCTTGGTGTCGTCGGCTGTGAGACTACCGTCCTTGGCATTTGGCAACGGTCTTACCTCCCAATCGCCAGGAACAGGGAAGGTCGCCCAGCCCGAGTCGTCGAAATCTATCTTATAGAAATCTGCTGGCTGCTCGTCGGGAGTCTTTGTCCAGTTGAACTTCCATCTGCCATCAAGGCATATCTCCCTGTCTCCTTTCTGCTGCGAGAAAGGGGAGAAATCCGCGCGTGCCGGCTCACGATGTTGGCTCAAAACATGCTGGTCTTCCCATATATGATATTGTCCCTGCGCGTGTGAAGGCAGGGATGGTAGTGCTGTTAGGGTTGTCAACAAAAAGGTTATAAGACTGTTTCTCATGGGGAAAGAGTTGTCGCGTTAGTAAGGCGAAAGTTACGACTATGCGGAGACAATGCAAAATAAAAACTATTGCCTGTTTTGATATTTCTCAAAAAAAGAGAATATGCCGCTTAAAATTTATCATTAATAACTGATATTTAATAAATGTTTGCTACCTTTGCAGCCGCAAAACGCAGATGGTGCCTATAGTTCAGTTGGTTAGAGCGTCAGATTGTGGTTCTGAATGTCGTCGGTTCGAGCCCGACTAGGCACCCATACAATAAAATCCAAACCTATGATTATCATGGGTTTGGATTTTTATTTGTTGCTATACATTCTCTGTTTTTTGTTCATTAGAGGATGATTTGTGTTTATGTGTGCAGATGAAATTTGTTCATTAACCATATATTTCTTTGAGATTTGTTTGATTGTTTGCGGTTTTTTATTAATTTTGCGGCATAAACATTGCGAACTTACTCATGAAAAAAACAATTTTCTTATTAATGTTTTTTGCTACGCTAACACTGTGTGGCAAAGCTGAGAATGTACAAGCCAACAATCCGATACTGACTATTGAAGGTGGTCAGATACAGGGTGTGGCAGGAGAAAAGGCAGGTGTAATGGTGTATAAGGGTATTCCCTTTGCCGCACCTCCTATCGGAGAAAACCGTTGGAAGGCTCCGCAGCCTGTCGTTCCATGGCAGGGAGTGAGGGAATGTAACAAATTCGGGCATCCACCTTTTCAGTATGTACATTATCCGGGCGGATATGTTACAGAGTGGGGTTATGGCGACGAGTCTCCTTATAGCGAGGATTGCCTTTACCTGAATGTCTATACCAAGGCTGCTGGGAAGATGGACAAGAAGTTGCCTGTTGCTGTGTTTATCTTTGGCGGTGGACTTCGCGAGGGCTGGGGCTCAGAACCAGAGTTCTATGGTGAGGAGTGGGCGGACAAGGATGTCGTTCTTGTTACCTTCAACTATCGAGTGAATGTGTTTGGCTTCTTCACCCACCCGGCACTGACTGCCGAAAGTCCAAACAAGGTGTCGGGCAATTATGGCATCCTCGACCAGATTCAGGTTCTTAAATGGGTTAAGAACAATATCGCACAGTTTGGCGGCGACCCTGCCAATGTGATGATTTTCGGACAGAGTGCTGGCGCGCGCAGCACCAAGACACTATGTACGTCGCCATTGGCAAAGGGATTGTTTAACAAGGCTATCATCATGAGTGGCGGCGGTCTTGTTCCGCCACAGAAGGAAGCTTCTCGTATTCCTACTTTCGCTGGTGGACAGATGAAGCTTGCGGAAGAGGAGATGATGATAAAGGAGGTGATGGACTGGGCGGGATTTACCGACCTGCAGAAGATGCGCGCGGCATCCACCGAGACAATCTACTCTTTGGGTACGATATACAAGGCTGTTACGGGCAAATACAGTCCGCTCATTGCCGCCCCTGTATGGCCTACCATTGATGGCTATGTGGTTCCTGAGGGCTTTGATGACGCGTGCCTTGACAATAGTCTTGCCCATGTAGATTATTTGATTGGTTACACGATGCACGACTATGGCAATATGACGGAGCAGATAGCTGATTTCTGCCTTAATCGCGAACAGTATGGCGACAAGGCGTGGGCATACGAGTTTGCTCGTCCACTGCCCGATGATGGTTCACACCCTGAGGTAACATCACAACTAAAAGGCGCATTCCATTCTTCTGACCTTTGGTATGTGTTCAAGTCATTCAAGAACTGTTGGCGTCCGTGGACTGAGGGCGACTGGAACCTGTCGGAGAAGATGCTTACCGCCTGGACAAACTTTGCGAAATACGGTAACCCTAATGGTCCTAAGGGCGGTGCGTGGGCTCCATTCACTAAGGCTAACCCTAAGTTCATGGTATTCAAACTCGACGAGAATAACGTCGAGGCTTCAGCCGTAGGCGACCCTGTTGTTGCGCCGAAGTGATAAGTTTCTATACCCCTGCGATATTCCTTATTATCCACCAGGCAATGTATAGTGCGAGGAAGACTTTAAGGGCGGTGGCACTATATAGAGTTTTTGTTATCCTAACGGATGCGGTGCGATAACGGCGGGTATGTTGTAGTAGCAGGGCGAAGACGTAAAGGGCGGCATAGGGAATGCAGAGTAAGAGAAAATAGTTGTATCTGAGGGCTTCAGAGATGTTGCCGTGGAGAAATTGGTGCAGTGCGCGCTGTAATCCGCAGGCGGGACATCGGTAGCCCGTAACAGAGTATGCCACGCATCGGGGAATGAGCGTGGTCTTCTCGGGGTCGTAGAAATAATAAAAGGCAGTGGCTATCACAATGATAGTTACTGCCAATATTATGTTTATAGGTTTCATTGCTTATTGCCCTGCTCCCCCTTTTAGGAGGCCGGGGGGCTAACTATTAGAAACTGTTAAGCCATGATTTTAGTTCTAACACCATCTCGATATGGTTGGCGAACGACTGGCGGAAGCCGAAGCCGTGGCCTCCCCTTGGGTAGGTGTGGAAGGTGACAGGCACGTCGTGCTTGTACAGTTCGGTGTAGTAACTGATGCTGTTGGCAGGAAGTACGGCGTGGTCATCGTCGGCAAGACAGATGAAGGCGCGCGGAGTAACTCGCGACACCTGTATGTCAGAGCTATACTGCTTCTGCATCTTCTTTGAGGCACGCTTGCCGAGTAGGTTCTCAAGGGAGCCTTGGTGGGTGATGCCTTCTATCATTGAGATTACAGGATAGAAGAGTATCTGAAAGTTGGGCTTTGCGTCGCCCTTGCTTTTTGTGGCGATGGTAGAGGCGAGATGTCCGCCGGCAGAGAATCCCATTATTCCCACTTGGTCGGTCTTCACTCCCCAGTTTGCTGCGTTTAGTCGGACGAGTTTCATTGCCGCCTCAGCATCAGAGATAGGTACTTCGGGGTGCTTGTGTGGCATGCGGTATTTTAGTACCACGGCTGTGATGCCTTGTCCCTGGAAGAACTCTGCCCAGTCGTGTCCCTCGTTCTTCATCGAGAGGTGCTGATAGCCGCCGCCCGGACATATCACGATGGCGCGACCAGTGTTATGGTTCTGTGGCGCGAGATATATATACACTTGTGCTGTGTCTTTCACATCGCCGTTGCTGTTAGGCGCTGAGCCGTTAGTCCAGAGGTCAGCCTTTATAGGTGCTGGTGCCTTCTGCGAGAAGGCACTGACAGTTAAAAAAACAAGAGTTGCAACAAATAATAGTCGTTTCATGGCGGCAAAGTTACGATTAAGCGAGTGAAATACAAAATAAATCTCATTTATTTTTATTTCCGAGCGTGAGTAATTTATTTAAAGTTACGATTAAGCGAAGACAATAGCAAGGAAAAAGGGAAATCTTTTCCTTTTTCCTTGCTATTGTTGAGCGTGAGTAAGTTATTTAAAGTTCTTGCCTTGCAAGCGGCAAAGCCGAGTCCGATTAAGCGAGTGAAATACAAAATAAATCGTTATTTTACTCTACTTAAATCACTTTTTTATGCCTTTCTCATATCTTTTCCTATATATAATAATGTGTAAGCAAAAAAAAAATCTTACTTTTGCGCCCCAAAGTAAACCACCGCGAGTTATAATGGTGGACAAAAGAATATATTATGCAGAAGAACTTAGTGATTGTAGAGAGTCCCGCAAAGGCGAAAACAATAGAGCGCTATCTCGGTAGCGACTATAAAGTTATGTCGAGCTACGGCCATATCCGCGACTTGAAGAAGAAAGGAATATCGCTTGACGAGAAAACCCTTACTCCCCATTACGAGATACCAGAAGATAAGAAGAAGGTGGTGTCAGACCTTCGCGCAAATGCCAAGAAGGCCGAACAGGTCTGGTTAGCTTCCGATGAAGACCGCGAGGGAGAGGCTATCTCATGGCATCTGTGTGAGGTGCTTAAGTTGGATAAGGATAAGACCAAGCGCATTGTTTTCCACGAAATCACTGAGGACGCCCTACTCCGTGCCATAGAGCAACCGCGCACATTGAATATGAACCTTGTGAACGCACAGCAGGCGCGCCGTGTGCTCGACCGCTTAGTGGGCTTCAAACTGTCGCCAGTCCTTTGGCGTAAGGTTAAGCCTGCGCTGTCTGCTGGTCGTGTGCAGAGTGTGGCAGTGCGCTTAATCGTTGAGCGCGAGCGTGAGGTGGAGTCCTTCAAGAGCGAGCCATATTACCGCGTATCGGCACTTTTCCTCCTTGATAAAGAGTCAAAAGCAGAGGTTAAAGCCGACCTCGACCATCGTTTCCAGACGAAGGAAGAGGCAGAGCAGTTCCTTGAACTCTGCAAGAATGCATTGTTCACCGTGGTAGATGTGCAGAAGAAGCCTTCGAAGCGCACTCCAGCGCCACCATTCACCACCTCAACCCTTCAGCAGGAAGCTGCCCGCAAGTTAGGTTTTACCGTATCGCAGACCATGCTCATCGCGCAGCATCTCTATGAACACGGAGATATCACCTATATGCGTACCGACTCCGTGAACCTCTCATCGCTGTGCATAAACTCCAGCAAGAAGGAAATCACTGAGCAGTATGGCGAGGAATACAGCAAGGTGCGCCAGTATCACACTAACTCAAAGGGAGCGCAGGAGGCACATGAAGCCATCCGTCCGACATATATGGACAGGGCTGAGATAGAGGGCAATGTTTCCGAACGTCGCCTCTATGAGCTTATCCGCAAACGCACAATAGCATCGCAGATGGCTGACGCAGAGTTGGAGAAGACCACAGCAACAATATCCGTCAGTGGGTCCGACTATAGCTTTGTTGCTAACGGAGAGGTTGTTACCTTCGACGGATTCTTGAAGGTTTACCGCGAGAGTGTCGATGATGATGATACAAACAAGAACGAATCAGAGTCGCATCTGCTACCACACATGACTGCTGGCGACACATTGAGCCGTAAGGAGATAGTGTCAATACAGCGTTTCTCACAGGGCCCTATCCGCTTTACAGAGGCTTCGCTCGTACACAAACTCGAAGAACTTGGCATAGGTCGTCCTTCAACCTACGCACCTACAATATCTACAATACAGCAGCGCGATTATGTGCATAAAGGGGATAAGACAGGCTTTGACCGCGAATATATGGTGATAACTCTCGCGAAAGACAAGATTTCCACCACAACAAAAAAGGAGAAGACTGGCTCTGAAAAAGGCAAGCTTATGCCAACAGACATTGGAATTATCGTGAACGACTTCCTCATCGACCAGTTCCCTAATATCCTTGACTATAATTTCACCGCAAAGGTGGAGCAGGATTTCGATGCCATAGCAGCGGGAAAGACCGACTGGCTGACATCCATCCAGGAGTTTGACAAGGGCTTTGAGAAGGATGTGGAGTCTGCCATTGACACCCACAGCGAACACAAGGTAGGCGAGCGCGAGATAGGCATTGACCCTAAGAGTGGCCGTCCTGTATTCGTGAAGATAGGTCGCTATGGTCCTGTGGTGCAGTTAGGCACTGCAAACGACGACATAAAGCCGCTCTTCGCCCAGCTGCCTGCCGGCAAGACTATGCAGGACATGACTTTGGAGGAGGCGATGAAACTCTTTGAACTGCCAAAGACCCTTGGTGAATATAAAGGAAAGCCGGTGAGCATAGGTACAGGCCGATTCGGTCCTTATGTGCTTTACAATAAGAAATATACATCCATTCCAAAGGGCACTGACCCAATGACGCTCACACTTGAGCAGGCGATGGCGCTTGTTGAGGAGAAGCAGAGCGCAGAGGCGAAGAAGGTGTTGAAGACCTTTGACGAGAACCCAAAGATGGAGATACGCACCGGTCGTTACGGTATTTATATCGCTTACGATGGCAAGAACTACCGCATGACCAAGGCGCAGCAGCAGAAGGCAGAGCAGCTGACACTTGAAGAGTGTATGGATATCGTCAACAAATAGGATGAAACGCATTATTCTTATAGGCTACATGGGCGCTGGCAAGACAACCATCGGTCATCAGTTGTCAAAGAGAACAGGCATGATGTTCTATGACCTTGACTGGTATATCGAGTCGCGCCACCGCACAACCGTCTCTGAAATCTTTGCCAAGAAAGGCGAAGAAGGGTTCAGAAAGATTGAGCGCGCCATGCTTCATGAGGTGGCTGAGTTTGAAGATGTCATAATCTCTTGCGGTGGAGGCACACCCTGTTTCTTCGACAATATGGACTACCTTAACCAGCAGGGCGAGACTTTCTACCTGAAGTGTGAGCCCGAAGTGCTGTACGAGCACCTTAAAATGGGAAAGGTTGAGCGACCGCTGCTGAAGAACAAGACTCCAGAAGAGGTAAAGACTTTCATAAAGGAGCAGCTGAAACAGCGCGAAATATATTATAACCGCGCGAAGCATGTCGTTGATGTTACGCTGCTCGATAGTCTTTCCAATATCTCGGAGGCTGTAGATAAGGTACAGGATATATTGGAAAAGGAGGCTTGAACTCCTTGCACTACCGTTTAGTATGCGAGTAATAACCATACTCTTTGCAATAGGCATAGCCTTGGCTGACACCCTTCGTCAGTACGAGGCTATGCCTTTCTTTTTTGCTGCAGTATTGGTTGTTGCCCTTGTTTTTGGCTTGTTGTTCCGGCATAAAGAGTACACTTCGGTGACCTTTTTGTATATGGCGACGATGGCTCTCGGCGGACTTGTTATGTCGGCAGACTGGAGGCAGAAGGATGTTTGCCTGCCGCAGGATTATGTGGAGTATGACGCCATTGTAGATAGTGAGCCAGTGCAAAAGAGATATGAGGTGTGGGAGTGCGACCTTGTAACCACAAATCTCAGTCGTGAATATAGGCTGAAAGCCTCAATTAGATATACGCGCCGTCTGCATGTTGGCGACCGACTGCATTGTAGTTCAAGGTGGCGTTTGCCGAAAAGATATTATTTTAGTGATATGTTTGACTATGCCCTCTATCTGAAACGCCATGGTTATGCAGCAACAACATTTGTTGACTTGGAGGATGACCGCTATAGTCAGTTGTTGCCACTGCAAGAGGACAATGATATAGGACGCTTTTTTATGCGGCTAAGGTCTGATTTGCTCGCCCGTATTCGTCCGCATGAGTCGTCATCACAAGACTTTGCCTTGGTTGCCGCCATGCTTCTCGGTGACAAAAGCCGGCTTTCGCAGGAGACGAAAAACGAGTATGCCGCGACAGGAGTGGCGCATGTACTTGCGCTGTCAGGACTGCATGTCAGTATTCTGATAAGCATTGTTACGCTGTTGCTTTCAGGTATGGGCAAGAAGAAACGAGGCTGCGTAACCCTTGTCTTGCTGTGGGGCTTTGCCTTTCTTGTCGGCATGCCAGTGTCGCTTTTGAGAGTGTCGCTGATATTCACGATGATAACAATCGCGCAGATGATAGACAGGGATACTGTTCCGCTCAATTCTCTCTTTGCCGCAGCACTCATAATCCTTATCTTTTCTCCGCAGAGCCTTTATGATATAGGCTTCCAACTGTCGTTCTCGGCGGTCTTCTTTATCATTGTTATTATGGATATAGCCCAAAGTCGTTGGTACAGTGCGAAAGTGTATCGGCATCGTTTTCTGAGAACACTGATTGAGGTTCCTATGGTGTCGCTTGCCGCCCAGCTTGGCACTTTACCCTTAATATTATATCATTTCGGCACTTTCCCCGTCTATTTCTTAATTACAAACCTATTCGTCGGACTCTTTGCGACGCTCATATTGTCGTTCGGAGCGCTCTCCTTGTGCGTGTCTTTCTCGCAGGTGCTGTTGGCTTATTCCCAGAAAGTTCTGTTCTTCATCACCTCGTGGATGAACAGTTATGTTCACTATATATCCCAGCTGCCATGCGTAACCATATCAGATATTTACCTCACTTTGCCGCAGGTTCTGCTGTCATATCTTATTATCTTCCTGCTTCTTTTGCCGTTTTATTGGAAAAAGTTTGCCGGTTTCCAAGAATTCTATTAATTTTGCATCGGGAATAATCAAGTAAGTACGAGGTTCTAAGTACAAAGTTCTAAGTACAAAGTTCTAAGTACAAAGTTCTAAGTACAAAGTATGATTACCCACCTTAAGACAAATCATACTTAGAATTTAGACTTAATACTTTATATGAGTAATCATACTTAATACTTCGTACTTACTACTTAGTACTTTATATGAGTAATCATACTTAATACTTCGTACTTACTACTTAGTACTTTATTAGGTAACTCCCTGAACTCCATATATACTATAAAATCTATGCATATACTTAAAAGTACCGTCTTCCGCGCTCTTTGCGCCATAGCCATTGGCTATATGCTCATTGCCTATCCTGAGGATATGCAGTATGGTTTCGTTCGTGCCATCGGCGCATTGTTCTTCGTTTCTGGCGCCATTGCCTGGGCGAGCTATTTCTTTCAGAGAAAGAATGCTGAGAAGGTGGAACTTTTCGATGCCGAGGGTAATAAGATGACGCCCACAACGCCGTTCTTCCCTGTTGCTGGTAGCGGCAGTCTTATATTAGGATTGGTGCTTATTGTCGTGCCTGGGACACTGATAGAGGTCCTGAATATCATCTTCGGTGCGATGATAATGTTGGGCGGCTTCAACCAGTTCCTTGCCCTGATGCGTACAAGAAAATATGCTAAAGTGCCTGTGATATACTGGCTTATGTCTTCGTTTATCTTCCTTGTCGGACTGATTATCATCCTGAAGCCAAGCGTAATCTCTGAAACTGTGGCGTTCTTTATGCAGTTGTGCGGATGGTGTTTCATCGCTTATGCCTTCCTTGAAGTGCTTATAAGTGTGCAGACAGCCATATTCAAGCACCGATATGACAAGGCTAACCGTGAGATGCTTACCACGAAAGCCGAGGAAGAGAATGTGGAACTTCTTGAGCCATAACCCACCTTAACTGACCTTCCAGAAACTGTTATCCATCATGCTTTGTTTTGATTTTGACGGCACATTGACCTCACGTGGCACCTTCTTCCGACTGCTTCTTGACACTGGCGGTTGGCAGCATCTTATGATAAACCTGCTAAAGGAGTCGCCCTCGTTGCTGCTTACACTACTCGGACTTAAAAGTAAGGGCAGGATGCGTGAGCAACTGATGGAGCGTTTCTATTACAGGTGGCCGGAGGAGAAGTTTGCCTCGCTCTGCGATTACACTGCGAAAAAGAACAAACATCTTTTGCGCCCGGAGATGCTTCAGCGTATGGATGATGCGTTAAATGCCGGCGAGCAAGTGCTTGTTATTGCGGAAGCGGTCGAGCCGTTGATACGTGCGTACCTGAAAGACTATCCGCAGGTGGAAATCATAAGCACTATCCTCGACGTTTACCAGGGGCAGATGTCAGGGCGTTTTAAGTCACCCTACTGTGACGGCGTGCAGAAAGTTAATAGACTTTTGGCACAATATCCTAACAAAAAAGAATACACCCTCACTGTCTATGGTAACAGCAAGGGTGATATAGCGTTGCTCGACTTAGCGGACGAGGGGCATTACTTGAAGTGATAAGTGCGAAGTAAGCCCCCTTCAGTTCCCCTCCTTAGGGGGGATGAGTATGATTTGTTTTGAGGTTTCTATTCTGCCTTAAGAGTAATCATACTTTGTACTTTGAACTTAGGCTTTGGCCTTGGCTTAGAACTTAATACTTTGTATTTTTTTTTAGCACCCTCATCCAGTTTCCTCCCCATATTTTTTCTATTTCCTTATCGGAAAAGCCTGCTTTTATGAGGTGGCGGGTGAGATTAAGCATCTCGGATGCTGAGGCGAGACCGGGGATGCCGCCGTCGCCGTCAAAGTCTGTGCCTATTCCCACATGGTCTATTCCCATTATGTCGATGGCGTGTTTCAGGTGTTTTATCACGTCGGAGATGTCCGCTCCACCATCTTTCTTCAGGAATCCGTCGTACATTGTTATCTGCATCACACCTCCGTTGGCGGCAAGTGTGCGCATTTGGTCGTCGGTGAGGTTGCGGGGATGGTCGCAGAGAGCACGGCAGTTGCTGTGGGAACAAACCACAGGCTGGCTGCTTTCCTTTATAGCATCGTAGAACGATGTTTCGGCAGCGTGCGACAAATCGATGATTACTCCTAAACGGTTCATCTCTTTTACCGCCTTCTTTCCGAACTCACTAAGTCCGCCAAAGGTGTTGCTGCCTCTTGCGCTGTCACATATATCGTTGTCGCCATTATGGCAAAGAGTAATATATGTGATGCCGCGGTTTGCGAAATGCTCAATGTTTTCTATCTTCCCTTCAAGGGCAAGTCCGTTCTCTATGCCTATCATTATTGAACGGCATCCGCAGTGCTTGTTCTTAATTATGTCATCGATGTTGCGGGCAATGACGGCAACTCCGTCTGAGACTGCCACCTGTTGCTCTATGCTGTCGAAAATGAAGTCAGTGTATTCTTTCGGCGATTCGATAGGGAAATGTATCCTTTCGCGGAAGGTCTCGCCCGCTTTTGGCTGTGGCAGATAGCATACCATGTTTGATACATCAAGTCTTCCTTCCTGCATTTTCTGGAAATCTACAAGCACGCGGTCGTCTCCTTTTGCTAAATCAACACCAAGATGGAAGAACATTGGCGTGTCGCAGTGTGAGTCTAAGGTTATGATATGCCCGTGCAGCTGCTTCGCCTTGCTATAAATCCCAGCCTCTTCGATAAGCCAATGGAAGAACGGGCGACTGCTTTCCGGCGCACTGTCGTAGAGGTTTTCAGGATGCCATTGCACCGCAATCACAGGCTTATGCTCCGCGCTTTCTATTGCTTCGATGAAGCCGTCGGGCGATGTGGCGGTAACCTTGAACCGTGGACCACCCTCTGCTGCCACCTGATGATGGAAGGAATTCACGAGCAGACGTGTCTCTTCTGCCTGCGACAGCTCCTTCACCATAGTGCTTTTGGCGTAGCGTACACTGTGCGTAACCTCGCTTCTTGCCGCATCCTGCGAGTGTTTCACAGTTGCTTTGTCGCTGATGTCCTGCATAATCTTTCCGCCGAGAGCGGCAACCAACGTCTGGAGGCCGCGGCAGATGCCAAACATAGGTATGTTCCTGCGGTAAGCCATACGCGCCAACAGCAGTTCTGCACGGTCACGTTCAGCATTGATACCTCCGAGCTTAGGACTTGGCTCCTCGTCCCACAACAGCGGATTAATGTCTGCGCCGCCGGAGAACAGCAGTCCGTCGATGCTGTCAAGTTGCGCTTTAAGTATAGACTCGTCGGTAGTAGGTGCCAAGATGACGGGCGCGCCCCCAGCACGCTCCACGCAGTGATAATATGCTTTGGAGATGGTGGCGAGGCCGTCAGAGGCGGCGAAGTTGGCTGTTATGCCGATAGTTGGTTTACGCATAATGAGAATTAGCCCCCCAACCGGGGGTTAGGGGGCCGATTGTTGGGGACTAATTATTAATAATCTATCGGGAGTTCGCGCTTGATGCTCTGCTCCAGACAGATAAGTGTTTCGGTTGTAACTACTCCGTGTATTCCTTGCAGACGGTTGTTGAGCAGTTCCATAAGTTGCTCGTTGTCGCGCGCATAGAGTTTCACCATCATGGTGTAAGGACCTGTGGTGAAGTGACATTCCACCACTTCTGGTATTTTCTTTAGTTCCTCCACTACCGACTTATACATGTTTCCTTTCTCTAATGTCAGTCCGACGTATGTGCAGGTGGAGTAGCCCAATGCCTTTTGATTGATGCTAAGGAAAGAGCCGAGGATAACTCCATCATCGATAAGGTGGAGCACTCGTTGGTGGATAGCCGCGCGTGAGATACCACATTCTGTTGCCACTTCCTTGAATGACAAGCGGGCGTTCTGCGAGAGAATAGATAGTATCTTGCGGTCTATAGAGTCTAACTTTTCCATATAATATATTATTGTTTTGTGTTGGTGCTTGTGTAATATAATGAGTTGATTGTGCTTGCAAAAGTAAACAAAAATGATGATATGACAAACAAAATGTCAGAAATCTGCACGATTTCTGACATTTTTTATTGATTTAACCCAAAAAGTTCATTAGAATTTTGAAGTGTTTTTGGATTTATATCGAGCAGATTTTTATTGCTTATAAAGTCACATAGCGTGCTATTTGACTGTAATAAGCAGTAAAAAGATGCCGATAGAAAACAAAAAGACGAAAAAT
>JABUUE010000055.1 GCA_021443335.1 Bacteroidaceae bacterium | reverse complement strand
TAAAGAAAAAATATCCAGAACTTTGGACGAGGGGCGCGAAAGAAACCTCGAATACAGATGCCGCATCTGCAAATGTTACTTCCGTACCGACTTCTGAGAACGGCTCGTCGGCAGGAGGCGCATCAAACAAAGTTCCGGATATTTCCGCGGGCAAAGTTACGGAAAACGGCGGAAATGTGCAAGGGGATGCGAGTGAAAATGTTGACGCGAAAGTGAAAGAGCTGTCAGAGCAGCTACGGAAGAAGACTGATGCTTACAGAGCGATGGATTTTGACGAGGCGCGTGCGAACGGCTCTTGTGACAAACTCAGCGAAGAATACAGAGAATACTGCTATCAGTGTGGGCAGGAGATTGGCAAACTGATAGGTAACAAAGCAAAATTCAAAGAGTGGTGGGATGCCGACTCGAAAGCTGCGTTGTTGTCGGCTACTGGTACGCTGCCATTCCTTGATGGCGCATACGAAGCGATGAATGGCGTGCAGAAGGGTGGCAGTGTTTATATCGAGCAGGAGGCGGTTGACGAGTACGCCGCAGACCCGGCTTTGCGCATCGAGGACAAGAGGGTGACTGACGGTGCGTTGTCGCTCATCGAGCGTCTGAGGAAGGCGGGTACGCCACGCATCGAAGATGATGGTGCGAGTGTCGAGGAATCACTGACAACAAAGAATTATCGTCGCTCTGATGTTGACTTCATGCAAGAGCTTCTCAACATGCTCCACGCTGACGAGGCGAACGGTTCCGTAAGTTGGAGGTACTTGGGCGAGAAGTCAATAACTTGGTTTGATGCCGCTACAGGAACTTACCATAGTGTTTCTTACGAGAACCCTAAGTCCAGAGGACAGAGTGGGAAGTTTGGCTATACGATAATTCGATACAAGAAGACTGGGGAAGATGGGTTCAAGGGTGATGGGATAACACCAGAGCAGCGTGCGGAAATGCGCGCGCGTATCACTGACTGGCTTTCTAAGGACAATCTTAAGAAAGCGGAAGGCAAGAGCCGTGATGAGATTCTTGAAGAGTTCGGCAATGAGCCCTTGCCCATAGCGTATGTGCCGAGGAGATACCTGTCGCTAATCGGTGACAATCTGCGCGACGCACGGATTTATTGCGGCAAGGGGTACTTCATTGACCATGCTTTACGCAATCATGGCAGTGACGGGACTCAAATCCCGGTGGAAGATGTTGATGTAAACCAATATCTCAATATCCAAAGTGTTCTCGATAATCCTGACAGTGTCAAGGAAAAGTATATCGACGGCAAGCGAACAATCATCTTCATAAAAAAGATTGGTCGTTTTTATGCGGAACTGACACAGGTTGAAGAAGACGGTAAAATAATTCTGCATAAGTCGCTGTTCAACCAGAAGAAAGAGCCGTATGCCAAATTAAATGACATACGGCGCAGTGAAACATCGTCGGAGGGCGGCGCTTCCTCCATCAGTCATGTAAGCGAACTTACACCCGCAATAAGCCTTGAATCTCGTGGCGATGTATCGGAAGGTACTTCTTCCGCGGGCAAAGTTACGGAAAATGCCGGAAGCGTGCAAGGGAAAGGGAGTGAAAATGGGAAGATAGATGACTGGGGTGAGAAGATTGCGGGTGCGAGAAAGGATATGTTCGCGACGCTGGCGCAGGCTGTGGGTGAGGTGACGGAGCAGTCGCTTGCTGACAACCCCCTGAGCAAGGTGTGGAAGCGTCCTGACTATGCGAAGATGGTGGAGAAGGGTCAGGTGACGCCGGAGGACGCTCTTGTGCTGGAGGCCTTGACGAGGGCTGTGACGATTATCAAGAGGCCGAATGGGAGCGGTTTTCGGGCGAGGCGCGATACGGAGGTGTGGGCGAAGCAGGTGAAGGCGACGCTCGACATAATAAAAAGGTACGCGGAGGGCAGCGAGGAGGAGCGCGAGAGGATAAGGGGTTTCGTGGAGAACGGCACGGACTTGGAGGGCTTTGAGGACAATACGGACGGAAAGGGGTTGGCGAGATACACTTCCGTGCTGTATCATGTGATGAGGGAACTCGGCTATCCGAACACGAAACCGGCACGTTTCAGCATGCCGGAGCTCAAGGAACTTGACTTGCAGGACGGAGGCAAGGCCTATTACGTCAACGGCAGGAGATTCACGGACAGGGGTGCGGCCATGCAGGAGGCCTCCCGCGTGGCGAAGGTAAGTCTCGGTTATGACAACATCGAGTACACGCCTGAGGACTTCACGGTGACTCCGATAAAGGGGTACACGACCCGCGAGACGGGGAAGTTCGCGGTGGAATGGCGGAAATCGCTGTATCGCATGCAGTTCGGGAAGAAGGTGTTCGACACGAGGGAGGAGGCCGAAGCCTACGCCGCCCGACTGAAGCTGGAGGGCAAGGCTGAGCCGTATGTGCGCCCGGAGACGGAAACGGAGATTGTGACGAACGGCTACCAAGTGCATGTGTATGACCCCGCGACAAGGCAGAGGCACAGGACGTCGGACGAGGTGTTCGCCACGGAAGAGGAGGCGCGGGCGTACATTGGCAGCAACATAGCGGAACTCGGGGAGAAGGCGAACAGGTCCATCGCGCCCATTCACAAGAGAAGCAGCGGCGTGAGCGACGCTGACAGGCTGAGGCTGGAGCCTTACTTCAACAGTAAGACCGGCGAGTGGGAGGTGCGGACGCCTGTTGGCGGTAACGATGTTGTGGTGCATTCGTGCAGGGAGTACAAGGACGCGGTGGCGTGGGTGAAGGACAAGGTGAATAGGGAGCGCGCTGTGGAGTGGTCGCGACGTATAAACGACGCGATGAGGAACGGCAACCGCTTCACGCCGGAGAAGCCCCGCGTGGGCACGGACTGGCGCAAGGGCAGGGATGTTTCGGAGAAGGAGCTTGGCGAGACGTTCGGTTTCCGTGGCATCCAGTTCGGCAACTGGACGAGCCAGAATGACAGGCAGAAAGCGCTGAACGAGACGTATGACGCGCTGATGGACCTGGCTGACGTGCTCGGCGTGTCGCCGAGGGCGTTGTCGCTTAACGGCGAGCTGGGCATGGCGTTCGGCGCGAGAGGTTCGGGTGGCTTCGCCGCCCACTATGAGCCGTCGGATGTCGTTATAAACCTGACGAAGACTCGCGGCGCGGGTTCGCTCGCCCACGAGTGGTGGCACGCCATGGACAACTACTTCGGACGCATGGGCTGGAGTTCGGCGACTTATCTCACGGATTTGCCGAGAGGCGGCAACGGCAACGTGCGCGACGTTGTGGCTCGCGCTTTCCTTGAGCTTGTGACGGCTGTGAACAGGAGCGGGTACAACAGCCGCAACGCCGGCAGCGCTTACTGGGGCAGCAACGTGGAGGAGACGGCGCGCCTGTTCGCGGAGTGGGTGAAGGCGAGAGTGGCAGAGAAAGGCAACAGCAACAGTTTCCTCGCTCACGGCATACTGAGCGAGGAGGAGTACAAGAGGCTGATATATGACGCGGCATTTGGTATGGACTTGGGCGGCAAGATGACGTTCGAGGAGTTCTCGGAACTGCCTCATTCTCTCGCGGGCTATCGCTATCCGACGAGCCGGGAGATGGAGACGCTTGCGCCATTCATGCAGAATTTGTTCGACGTGATTGAGGAGAAGGTGGAGAACGGCAAGGCGGTGCTTTTCCACAAGGGTGAAATTTATGCTCCTTCTGCCGGTGAGAGGATTGTCGGCGGCTACTTGATGGAGATGCTGCAGGCTATGGGACTTAAGGTTGTTGCTGACAAGGGTGTTGGGCAGAGTGTATTAAACAAAACTCTCTCGGAGATTTGGCAGTACTTAAACACTCCTTCCGAAGAAGTATTGGCCTTGTCCCCGAGAGACGCTGCAAAGGTACGACAAATTCGCGAGAAGATGTCTGAATTGCAGAAGAAATTTGCGGGACAGACCACACGACGTGGTGTTCTGACAGATTTGGCGAATGCGTTCGGCGCCAGTGGAGAGGGCGTGAGCAAGTATGTCACACTCAGGTTTGATAACGGTTCAGAGGCTGTTGTCCGTTTCAGCAACCACAACGCGAATGCAGATGCCTATGCTCAGCGCGGAGAGCAGAGCGGCAACATCAGCATCGTATTCAAGAGTGGGCGCAGCGGCAACAGATTCAAGGCGAACGATGCCGTCGAACTGACGGAGTATGTCTATACGTCGGAGGAGATTGCCAAGGATGGCAACTTGTTGCCAACGGTGGCGCGGTCGCTCATCAAGATGCTCGACACGGGTGTGTATGAGGATTTGAGCGGTAAGGCGATTGTGAACAAGTCGCCTGCGAAGATTTTGCAGAAAATGACTGAGAACGGCACTCAGTTCTTCAAGACGAGTAGGGGAGAGGTGTATGGTTTCGTGAAGGACGGTGTGATTTACCTGGACCCCGAGATGCTGAACCCGAACACTCCGATACATGAGTATGACCATCTGTGGGATAATGCTTTGATGCAGACGAACCCGGAGCTGTGGGCGCGGTGGAAAGACCTTGTGCGCGGCACGGAGGTGTGGAACGAGGTGCTGGCGGACGAGAACTATGCTGACATCAGGGACAATGAGGACTTGGTGGCGAGCGAGGTGAAGGCTCGCCTGACGGGTGCCAGGGGCGAGGCTCGCCTGCGCGCCCTGGTCGAGGAGACGGCGAAGAAGGAGGGTGTCATCGCGGCTGCCGAGAAGGTGACGTTGGTGGAGCGCATCAAGGCTTTGCTGACGGAGATGTGGGAGAAGACGAAGGAGTGGTTTGCGGAGAGCAACGTGTTCGCGACCGCCTACACGAAGGAGGAGATTGAGTCGATGACCGTGGATGACTTCATCAACAAGACGCTGAGGGACTTTGCGGATGGTGTGAACCCTGTGGCGTACAGCAGGGGTGAGAATACGCAGTACCGCTTTGTCGGTGAGCGTGGCGCGCGTAATGCCGACAAGGCTGAGGGTACTACGGTGAGGATGGATAACCTGAAGGTGGCTGAGGAGATGGAGGCAGAGTACAAGGAACTCCAAGGCAGCGAGAAGCACAGGAAGATGGTTGAGGCATCTAAGCGTGTGAAGGAATTGCAACCTATTCCTGTTGAGGCTCACGGCATGAGCCGCGATGAGCAGAAGGCGAAGTATGTGGGCTTTGACAATGCGACGAACAAAGAGACTGGCGTGAATGTAAAGTTCTTCAGCAATTCTTTTGACAAGAACCATAGGGATGGCGGTTTGTTTGAGAAAGCAGTTCCGAAACTAAAAGAGGCGTTTGAGACTGCTGTATTTGCCTATTCTGAACCAGAGAAGCTTGCAGGCACGACACGCAGAGATGGCACTATACACAAGGAACACCGTAGTGTAAGAAGCTATGACAACTATGTTAACAAACTGAATATTGAAGGAAAGGACTACTATGTACGCTACACGGTGCAGATACAGCCCGGACAGAACGGCATACACAGTCAGTTTGTGAGCAATGTGGAGTTGTATGATACAGAAAATCCCACTAAAGTTGCTTCGTATCGGACTTCCTCTGGTCCGGCGAGGTTGGACTTTAATGAGATTTCTGATGCAAAATTAAAAAGATTTTTTGAACTGGCAAGCGAGACGGAGGAAGAATTTGCGAAAAAGTTGAAGCTTGCCACTGGCTGGGAGCGTGGCAAGGATGGCAAGTGGCGTTATGAGGAGACGGATATGATGGACAATGTGAGGCTTGCGGACATCACCGAGCTCTCTCCTTCCGTAGAGTCTTTGGGTGTGCATGTTAAGGGTTCTACGCTTGGCAGTCTTCTTGGCAGGGACAATGCGTTGTTCAGGAACTATCCTGAGTTGGCTGACATGAGGGTGGACCTTGCCGAAGAGAATATCATGAAGGGAGCGGGAGGCATGTTTACTGAAGTGAACGGCGTGCCTCGCATCCTGATACATGAGAATGTTAATGGTTCTGTTGATATTCTTGAAGGTCATATAAGATTGGTGAGGGGTAGCATCAAGGACTTGGAGAACTCGCTGCCTGACATCGGTTCTGAGACATGGTTGAGCAACAGGAGATTCCTTGAGCTTGACACTGATGCCGATGCTGCAAGGCGGGAAGTCCTCTCGGATATAGATGTTTACAGGGAGAAGCTTGCGGAGTTAGAGGAGAAGCTTGCGGCTGCAAACGAGAAGGCTGACAAGGCTGTGCGCAGCATACTTCTTCATGAGGTGCAGCATGCGATACAGAGGATTGAGGGCTTTGCGAGAGGCGGTTCTGTGAGGATGTTTGTTGATGACCCTTCGCTGGTTTCTCCTTGGATGGAAAACCTTGTCCGTTCTGTTGACCTTTACAATGACTTCAGGGACACGATGAAAATCAGCCTTGAGGAGTATATCCATGCTCTTGCCGTAGATGGTGAGTTCGGTTCGTGGTCGAGTGATTTTGCCCACGCCTCGGAGAGCCGTATTATGGAGTCGTACAACACGATTAAGCGTGATATGGAGTATGAGAGGGAGAATCCTCGCAGGACGGCATACCAGAAGTACCAGTCTGTTGCCGGTGAGGTGGAGGCTCGCAATGCCCAGAAGCGCATGGGTATGACAGATGAGCAGAGGAGGCAGTTGCCTGCGGGCGAGACGGAGGATGTGCCGAGGGATGAGCAGATTGTGATGTACCGTGATGGAGTAGCGGAGAGCAGAAAGCAGTCTTATGAAGATATGCTTGACGAGTTTTTTGCTAATCCTGAAGATGCGAAGAACAGGTACAACGGAACATATTTCTTCATATCTGATTTGCCAGAGATACTTGAAGGTTGCGGTTTTGGAGATGGTATCTTTGAATTACCGTTTAAGTCCGTAAAATCGCATTATGGTAAAGCAGACCACTTGAACAATGCTGAAGACTGGAAGAAATTACCAGAGGCTATATCCAATCCATTTGCTGTAACAAGATATGGCAAGAACGGTTATCGTATTTATTCTCGCATAAAAAGCTCAAATGGTAAGAATATAGTAATTGGTATTGATGTAAAGAAAATAAATCAAGGGAAGAATAAACCAATTATAGAAATCAATTCTGTCAAAACAGCTTTTGAAAATAATGGTCATGTATCTCCTAACGATGTACTTGTAGGTTATGATGAGAGAATAACTCCTGCAGAGGAGGCTCTTCTGAACGGTCTCAATTACCGAGCATATCCTACCCTACAGGAGTTAAATTCTGCAACAAAGTTAGGAAGAAAAGTTAGAACTGACAAGAAATCAGGAGAAAAAGTTTCAGTTGAGGGTGATATTTCTGCAGAAGACCCCGCGAGTTACCGCATAGTTGACGATGGTGGTGCAAGAACGATAGCGACATCCGCTGAGGCAAAGCGGCAGGAGGCTCAGCGGCTGGCAGACAAGCTCAACACGCGCATACGCGTTGTTGATGATGTGAGCACGATTGTCCACCCCGACAGGAGGATACAGGCGAAGCGTAGGCGAAGCAAGGGCTGGTATGACACCAAGACTGGTGAGATTGTAGTAGTGGTGCAGAACAACAGGAATGTTGGGGATGTGCTGGCTACGGTGCTCCATGAGATTGTTGGTCATAAGGGTCTGCGTGAGCTTATCGGCGAGGAGAGGTATGGTCAGTTCCTTATGGACATCTACACTCATGCCAAGGCAGATGTGCGCAAGCGCATTGACAAACTTGCAGGAAAGAACGGATGGAACTTTGAGAAAGCTACTGACGAATATCTTGCAGGACTTGCAGAAAAAGGCTTTGAGGACTTTGACGAAGCAGAGAAGAGCATTTGGCAGAAGTTGAAGCAGAAAGTGCTTGATGCCATCAACAAGTTCTTGAAGTCGCTGAAACTCCCGAAGTGGGTGAAGTTGGGCGACAACGAGCTGCGCTATATGCTTTGGCGCAGTTATGAGAACCTGCGTCGTGGCAAGGAAGATGTTATCCAGCAGGCACAGGACATCGTGAAGCGTGAGGAACTTGGGATTGGCGACGCTGCGCGTATGCGTATGGGCGACGCACCAGAGACATTCGAGACGCGCCAGAAGCGTGCCGTGGAGAACAAAGGTACTGTTATGCCTGGTCTAAACGATGCGGAGGTAAAGATGCTTGATATTCCTCGCCATCCATATAAAGGACGCTGGAGCGAAGCGCGAGCAGCTGCCATTGCCGATGCGGTTGAGAAATACACAAAACAGGGAAAGAATGAGCAAGGACAAAACACTCGCATACCTATACCACAGCAATATGATAACTATGGTGTTTCTTTCACATACAACATAAGTAAGAACAGCATTGAAGAGTCTGTAAATCCCAAGCAGACAGACAAGAGTGTAAAACAGAATGCGTCAGCGGGTGTGCATCTTGCAGTTCTTAACCACCTTGATGAGATTATTGGAGCGAGCATAGAGGTTGAGGAACACCCTGACTATCTAAAGGACGAACAGGATAATAGAGGTCCAGAGAACGGATATAATCCAAACGTTCTTGTGCATCGCTTCATGGGCGCGATTGTTGTTGACGGTGTTCCCTACAGGGTGAAAACGACCATGCTTGAATACAAGCAGTCAAATATGCAGAACCGACAATATGCATACGATGTCACAAAAATAGAACTGCTCGACAATGAGCCGGGCAGTTCAGTTGGGTTGGACAAAGCCGCATTCAATGATGTGGGTCTCTATCCGACTGCAAATTTACTACGAAATGTTGAGAAATCGTACGATAATGGAGAAAAGTTGCTGAAAAATAGCAAAAAAGTTGATGAGGACACTGCCATGTATCGTGATGACGGCGAGACAGGCGACATTTGGAACGACCATAGTTTGGGCTTTGACGAGCGAATGACAGCAGCCGCGACACGCTTGGCAAACAACCATGCGGAGGACAAGCGACTGAAGAATGACGCGTGGCGTGCCATCGGTGGAAACCTTGCCAATCTTCGCAAAGCGATGAGCCTGCAACGCCAGTTTGACATTACTACTGTCAAGCGTGTGGCTGACCTTGCGCGCATACTTATGGATAGCGGTTTCTTGACTGGTCTGAACCAAATGGAGGTGAAACGCCTTATTGCAGC
>JABUUE010000054.1:9211-11215 GCA_021443335.1 Bacteroidaceae bacterium | reverse complement strand
CAAGCTTGCTTGATATGCCGAGCGAAAGCAGATTCGCCTAAGGCAAGCCAGATATAAACCCATTAAATTAAAACACGTGAGAACTAATTTATAGAACCCACCTTAAGCCAAATCATTCTCTAAAAATATTATTGTATAACCATTTTAAAATCGTTTAATCATGAAAAAGTTTACTACTCTTGCAGTCGCGATTTGCCTGTTATCTTTCGCGAGCTGCGCAGACAAAAACGATGTGAACAACGCTGTTACGGCAGAGACTCCATCAAAAGTTGACAACAAGCCCTTTAAGTTGGAGGAGTACATCGACCAAAACGTCCACCCGGGCAACAACATGTTTAACTACAGTTACGGAAAGTGGGTTGCCAACTCCTCCGGCGATTTCCTGTGTGATGCAGAAAGCAGCATGGACGCTAAGTCGAAGAGAATCGGCAACACGCCGGAATCCGACAAACTCCTACAGCTCTATGCAGAATTCAACAAGGCTGCCAAAGAGGGCGTGATGTTCAAGAAGGACCAAGAAATATTAACGAACTACACCCTAATACTCGACGAACTCAACAAAGCAACCAAGAAGGATGAGGTCATCAAGATATGGGCGAAACTCCTGAAAGAGGGATACATCATGACCACCATACTGCAAATGGGTAGCTGCGAGAGGGGCATCTGCTTATGTCCTAACATCCCTGTAAACTTCCCAACAGACCAAACGAACGCGCAGGAAACCAATACGCAATCAAGGGCTGTCTCCAAACTGAAGTGCAATGTTATGGACAAACTGATGACAGAGTTAGGCGTCAGCCCCGATATGGTGAACTACCAGCCCGTTTATGGAGCTCTGATTTATCAATTAGATCGAAAAAGTGCTGACGACCTGAAAACGGATATCATACAATCTCTTGCAATATTCAACAACTTAGTTTGTCCGCCTCATTCTAATGAGGGAATCACAGTCCACGCTTTTTATTACGCCAAACAGTATGCCCGATTCCTTGATGTTAGCCAGTACAACCCCGTCGGACTATGGGCGACACAGCAGGAGAACGATGCCGTAATACACATGACAGAGGAAATAAAGGATGCCCTCGTAGAACGAATAGGCGACTTAGACTGGATGAGCAACACCACGAAACACAATGCCATTAACAAGGTCAAGAACATTGTACCGGTAGTGGTGGGAGCTATGGACATGAGAAACCAGAAGGTGTTCGCTTCAATAGCTGGCGAGACTCTGTGCGAATCATTCATGAAGATGAACAAGGGTCTGCTGAATGCCGCAATATCATTAGTGGGAAAGCCCCGTACAGATACCAATATGTATCTCGCATTGGAGCATGACCTTCTTATGAGTGGTTCAAACAATATGCGCGAAATGGTCAATGCCTTCTATAGTCCAAGTCTCAACTCTATATTCATCTGCCCGGCATACGGCAGCTATCCTGCAGTGGACCTCTCACAGACAGAGGCCATGCTCTACGGTGGTTTAGGTACGATTGTAGGACATGAGATGACACACAGTATCGACAAGGGCGGCGCATCTTACGGTATTTACGGCGAGTCACACAACTGGTGGACAGACAACGACTACCAGACTTTCACAGAGCGCGCCAAGAATGTGGAGAACTCTTACAGCAGCATGGATGCCATTCCTGAATTCTACCCCACCATCAAGAACAATGGCCTCCTGACGCTTAACGAGAACATCGCCGACATCGGTGGTCTTAGTGCAGCTCTTACGGCATACAAGAAACACCTTACCCATCAGGGCTTCAAGGGCGAGGAGATGGACAAGTGCCTGCGCAAGATGTTCGTATCCGCCTTCTACGCACTGGCATCAAGATGCAATCAGGAAATGGCCACTCTACAATTAGGCATTGAAGATGTACACAGCTTCGGAGAAACAAGAATGGGAGGAATGTGCCGCAACATCGACGAATGGTACCGACTGTTCAACGTAGAGCAGCAGCATAAACTCTTCCTCTCACCAGAACGACGCTGCAAGATTTG
>JABUUE010000054.1:0-9081 GCA_021443335.1 Bacteroidaceae bacterium | reverse complement strand
GGTAATCATACTTAAAACTTCGTACTTACTACTTTATACTTATTACTCTCGTTACATTTCTGATAATTTCGTTACATTGAAACAATTTTGTTACTATTTGATATGATTTTGTTAACAAGTGTTGAAGGGAATGCTGTAATTTTGCTGTCAGAAACAGCGAAACAAAACGGTTCGTTCAAAATTAATCACTAAGACAAATATTATTAAACAACCATTAAATTATGAAAACAAATCTTTTCTCACTCGCAGCAGTAGTTTTTGCATCAGTAGCTTCAGTAGTTTCAATGTCATCATGCAACAAGAGCGATGATCCACAGGTAATTGACGACCCAACTCCAAAAGAAGTTAGCAGAACGGAGAATTTCACATGCGTACTTGCTGAAACATTCCAGCAAATGGATATCACAGCTACCACAAAAGACGGTAAATCATATACGATTACTGCTGGTGATAAAGTGGCAGACAATAAAACAGTGGAACTATCGGGCTTAACTGATGAATTTGCGAAAAACCCAACATTCTCCAAGATGAAAGCCGAAAACTTCCAGTCAACAATAAGTTACACACCAGTAACCATAACATTCAAGAAGAAGGCGAACGTTACACTGCCAGAGACAATAGACTTCATCGTGAGCTACTCCAAGGAAACCATCACTGCCGAGCCAGCACCTTTTTCCCCACAAGCTTTGATCGCAGTTTTCTATCCTGGAATTTACTCAAATGAGCTTGACAATTTTATAGAAATTCTTGAGCAAAGCTTCCCTAAAAAATCAAAACTCTATCTCCGCAAAGACGGTGTATTAGTATTCCTTTAACCCTTACACAACAAGCGCGCGGGGCTTCAACCTAAGTTGAAGCCCCGCGCTTTACATTTGTTTTTCCTGTGTGTCGGGATGACCGGACTCGAACCGGCGACCCCTACGTCCCGAACGTAGTGCGCTACCAACTGCGCTACATCCCGCTTTTCCTCCTGACAATCAACGATTCAAGTTTCGTAAGCGAAACTTTATTTTAGGTTTTAGGTCTTAAGTATTTGGTCTTAGGTGAGATTTCCTCTAACCTTTAACCTCTGACCTTTAACCTCTGACCTTTAACCTTATTATATTTTCGGGCTGCAAAATTACAATAAAAGTTTTGATTGTGCAAACTATTACAGAAAAATCTTTTTTACTTTCCTTCCTTTTCTTTCCAAAGGTGGGTTTATTTATACGAACTCGCGTTAATACATAAGTCCGAAACCCCATATAGGCAGGAAATTATCGGCGGCATATTCTATATCATCACGTACTACATAGGCGTTGTCTATATCTTTTACCTGTTTCTTGCCTTTCTTCTTGCCTCCCGCCTCAAAAGTGTATTTGCCAATCTGAAAATCTGACACCTTGGAAGATGTTACTGGTTGGGTGAGGCGAGTCTGGTTGTAGAAGAATGTCTCACGGACATTGCCTACATTGGCATTCTCCCCAGACATGACATAAATGAGGTTTGTATTGTCCAAAAACACTTTCTCCGTTTTACCAAGTCCGCGCATACCACCTGTCTGGTCACGTAGCTGGCCTATCATCCCTGCCTTCTCCATATATAATAAAAAGGTAGGAATATCGTTACGGCTTATCTTTAGTTCGCTTGCTAAGGATGTTGCTTCTGGTTTATATGGAACATTGCCCGCAATGATGCCAAGCATACGGTAAAGCTTCTTTCCTGTGGAAGGAGTCATATTGGCGAAATGCGGAATGTCGTTCTCCATCGTAAACTGTATAACCTGCTGGAGACGCTGCTGAAAATAGCCTTCTCTTGAGAAGGGATAGTAGCCCTCTCGCAAATACTGATTGAACAATGGCAAGGGATGCGGCAAACCATCTATCTGCACATTGCCTTTCAGCACATCTTCAAGGCTCCTTACTGGCGACTTTATACCATGAAACAGTTCCAGATATTCGCGGAAGGAGAGCCCTTGCATCTCGAAGAGCAGCACTCGTCGGCTGAGGTCTGCCCTACCCTCCATAATGTCAAGGATGGATGACCCCGTAAAGAACACATGAAGCTCTGGATGACTATCGTAGATTTGCTTCAGCTCTATCGACCAATTGTCATACTTATGTATCTCGTCGATATACAGCCACTGACCACCCTCACGCACAAATTGCGCAGCCATCTCCACAAGCGTATGGGTAAGGAAATAGCTGTTGTCGGCAGACACATAGATACTTTTTGCCTGCACGTCTTTTAGCTGCTCTTTGATATGTTGCAGTACCATCGTTGACTTGCCGACACCACGAGGGCCCATCAAACCAACAAGGCGTGCTTCCCACGGCAGCTTGTCATACATATAGCGTTTGAAGTCTAATGCTACATGACTTAGCTGCTCTTTCATGAAATTTATGAGTGTTATATCCATACTCCAAATTTATTATATGCACTTCGTATAGTGCATATTTGAACACAATATGCACTTTTTATGGTGCAAATTTATTACTTTTTCTTCAAACCCACAATATATTTTGAAGAAATTTCTTCATTCAGTATGGATTTTCTTTACAGGCTATTTCCCAAAAACCTGCCTCCCGACATAATTTTTTCCTGCTGGTAAGCGCGGCTTAATATAGACCCCACCTACAGTTCTTCATAGATAAGTTTCCTATGATTTTTGATATGTTTCACGGGGACTTTTCAAACCGTTTTCCCAAGGCAAACGGTTTAGGTATCATAGAAACTCGATTCAAGTGTCATAGAAACTCGATTCAAGTATCATAGGAACAAAAAAGAACCGCAGACTCTACCAAACCCTCACAGACGGGATAATCTGCGAGAATTTGGTAGATTCTGCGGTTTTATAATGATTAAAGACGAAATAAGCAAGTACGAAGTATAAAGTATGATTTGTTTTAGAGGTTTCTATTCTACCTTTAAGTGAGTAATCATACTTAGTACTTAATACTTAGTACTTAGTACCTATTAACGAAGGTAACCTTAATCAGCGAGTTTTGCCTTCAGGAACTCGCGGTTGAGGCGAGCGATGTTGGCGATGCTTTCGTTCTTTGGACATTCAGCCTCGCAAGCACGAGTGTTTGTGCAGTTGCCGAAGCCGAGCTCTTCCATCTTGGCAACCATAGCCTTGGCACGCTTGGCAGCCTCTGGGCGTCCCTGTGGGAGGAGTGCGAGCTGTGATACCTTAGATGAAACGAAGAGCATTGCAGAGCCGTTCTTGCAGGCAGCTACGCAGCAACCGCAACCGATGCAAGTGGCGCAGTCCATAGCCTCATCAGCATTCTCCTTAGGGATAAGGATGGCGTTGGCATCCTGTGCCTGTCCTGTGCGGATAGAGGTGTAGCCACCAGCCTGGATAATCTTGTCGAAGGCTGAGCGGTCAACCATACAGTCCTTGATAACAGGGAATGCAGCTGAACGCCATGGCTCAACAGTGATGACGTCGCCATCGTTGAACTTACGCATATAGAGCTGGCAAGTGGTAGCTCCCTGGTTTGGTCCGTGTGGATGTCCGTTGACGTAGAGTGAGCACATACCGCAGATACCCTCGCGGCAGTCGTGGTCGAAAACGAAAGGCTCTTTGCCCTCATTGATGAGCTGCTCGTTAAGGATGTCGAGCATCTCAAGGAAGGAAGTGTCGTCAGGTATGTCCTTCATTTCGCGCTCGTCGAAATAACCCTTAGCGTGAGGACCGTCCTGCTTCCAGTATTTTAGTGTGAAAGAAATATTTGCCATAATGTGTATGGTTTTGGGGTTTAAGGTTTTTGGGTTTAAGGCTAATGTTTAATGATTAATGTTTAATGTTTAATCAATAATAATTAATCAATAATATTTAATCAATAATATTTAACCTAATAACCTAATTTTAACCTTAAACATCTTAATTCTTGTAGTTACGTGTTTGAACCTTTATTGCTTCATACTCGAGAGGCTCCTTGATGAGTTCTGGAGTAGTCTCGTCGTTCTTCTGGTAGTTCCAGCAACCAACATAGAAGTAGTTCTCGTCGTCGCGCTTAGCCTCGCCTTCCTCTGTCTGGTACTCCTCGCGGAAGTGACCACCGCAAGACTCGTTACGAGAGAGTGCGTCGTTGGCAACGAGCTCACCCATAATGATGAAGTCGCGGAGGTGGATGGCCTTGTCAAGCTCTGTGTTAAGACCTTCTGTAGAGCCAGGGATGAAGAGGTTAGTGTTGAACTCGTCGCGTATTTCCTTCAGCTTAGCGAGACCTGTCTTCAAGCCTTCTGCTGTACGACCCATACCAACATACTCCCACATAATGTGGCCGAGCTCCTTGTGGATAGAGTCAACAGAACGCTTACCCTTGATGTTCATGAGACGGTCAACCTCATCCTTGACAGCCTTCTCGGCAGCCTCGAACTCAGGACGGTCTGTTGGAACCTTTGGCCAGAGAGCCTGGTCGGCAAGGTAGTTCTGGATAGTGTATGGAAGAACGAAGTAACCATCGGCAAGACCCTGCATGAGTGCAGAAGCTCCAAGACGGTTAGCACCGTGGTCAGAGAAGTTACACTCACCGATAGCGAAGAGTCCTGGGATAGATGTCTGAAGCTCATAGTCAACCCAGATACCACCCATTGTGTAGTGGATAGCAGGATAAATCATCATTGGGTTGTAGTACTTCACGCCGTTTATCTCGTTGGCGAACTCGCCTGGGTTAACGTCTGTGATTTCCTCGTACATATCGAAGAGGTTGCCATAACGCTGACGAACAACGTCGATGCCAAGACGCTCGATAGACTCAGAGAAATCGAGGAACACTGCAAGACCTGTGTTGTTCACGCCGAAGCCTTTGTCGCAACGCTCCTTAGCAGCGCGAGAAGCCACGTCACGAGGCACGAGGTTACCGAATGCCGGGTAGCGGCGCTCGAGATAGTAGTCGCGGTCTTCCTCTGGAATGTCAGAGCCTTTCTTTGTGCCTGCCTGGAGAGCCTTCGCATCCTCAATCTTCTTTGGCACCCAGATACGTCCGTCGTTACGGAGAGACTCAGACATAAGTGTGAGCTTAGACTGGTTGTCGCCGTGAACAGGAATACATGTAGGGTGAATCTGAACGTATGATGGGTTTGCGAAATAAGCGCCCTTGCGGTAGCACTGAACAGCGGCTGTACAGTTACATCCCATAGCGTTTGTAGAGAGGAAGTATGTGTTTCCGTAACCACCGGTAGCGATAACGACAGCGTTTGCAGTGAAGCGCTCGAGCCTGCCTGTAACAAGGTTCTTAGCGATGATACCGCGAGCGTGACCGTCAACGATTACGAGGTCTTCCATCTCATAGCGAGTGTAGAGCTTAACCTTTCCAGCCTGTACCTGTGCTGAGAGTGAAGAGTAAGCGCCGAGGAGGAGCTGCTGTCCTGTCTGACCCTTAGCGTAGAATGTACGGCTTACCTGTGCGCCACCGAAAGAACGGTTGGCGAGCATGCCGCCGTATTCGCGAGCGAAAGGAACACCCTGAGCCACGCACTGGTCGATGATGCTGTTGGACACCTCTGCCAGACGGTAAACATTAGCCTCGCGAGCACGGTAGTCACCACCCTTAACAGTATCGTAGAAGAGGCGGTAGATAGAGTCGCCGTCGTTCTGATAGTTCTTAGCGGCGTTGATACCTCCCTGTGCAGCGATAGAGTGAGCGCGGCGAGGTGAATCCTGAATGCAGAAGTTGAGCACGTTGAAGCCCATCTCACCGAGAGAGGCGGCAGCACTTGCACCAGCAAGACCTGTACCCACTACGATGACATCAAGCTTCAGCTTATTCTTTGGGTTCACCAGACGCTGGTGAGCCTTATAGTTGGTCCATTTCTCTGCTATAGGACCTTCTGGTATTCTTGAATTAACCATAGTTATTGTTTAATGTTTATTGATTATTGTTGAATGCGGAGTTTCGCAGTTTTGATAGAAGAAGTAAGCATCCTCATCATTTCTTCTGTATCATCAAAAATACTCTGAAAACCTTCATTAGTTATAAATCCTGTTTCATGGAGTATTTCTAACCAATACATTGTTTCTGCAGTTTCTTTCTGTGCTATTGAAAGCTTTGATATAAAATCAGGGGTACTTTGTCCGTAGATACTTTCAGCTATATTTGCTCCAATACTTGTACCGCTTTTTAAAAGTTGCTTGCTCATCACAAATTCCTTTTCATTGTTAAGCAGTTTATATAGTTTAAATATTCTGATAGCTAAAAGCTTGGCTTTCTCGTAAAGTACATTTACTTTCATTAGTACACTATCTCCGTCTAATCATTAATCATTTATAAATAATCATTAATTATACCAGGCTTGGTGCTATGCCAGCAGCGAATGCGAGCACAACCACGAGGAAGCCGAGCATAAGGATAGTGGTGTAGATGTTGCCGATGCACTTCCAGCGGTTGAACCATACCTTACCGTTCCAACCGAGAGTGTGGAGTGCGCTCCAGAAGCCGTGAGAGAGGTGGAACCAGATAGCTGCAAGCCATACGATGTAGAGTACTACATAGACAGGATTACCAAATGTCTCCTTGATGAAGAAGAATCCGTCTGATGGACTTGGGTTAGAGAATGAGGAAGCACCCATCAACTCTGCGAACATCATGTTGTACCAGAAGTTGAAGAGGTGAAGACCGATGCCAAGTACCACGATGATACCGAGTACAAGCATGTTCTGTGACGCCCACTCTACCTGCTTAGGTTTAGTAGTAACAGCATACTTCTCATTACCGCGAGCCTTTCTGTTCTGAATAGTCAGAGTGAAAGCATAGAGAATGTGAATTACAGCGAGTGCCGCAAGACCCAGTGTAGCCACAACAGCGTACCAGTTGGCACCGAGGAATTCACAAATCATGTTGTAAGCTTCGCCAGAGAAGAGAGCAACAACGTTCATTGACATATGGAATGTCAAGAACAGGACAAGCGCAATGCCTGTTACAGACATTACAACTTTTCTTCCAATAGGTGAATTAATTAACCACATAAAATATTTAGATTTTTGAGTTTTCGGCGCAAAATTACGATTTTTTTAACTAATAACGAATAAAATCAATACTTTTTCAATTATTATTTTTAATTTTGCGCGAAAAATGGAAGTATAGGCATGAAATTATACTACGATGTGATAGTTATAGGTGGCGGACACGCTGGCTGTGAGGCGGCGATGGCGGCGGCGAATATGGGCGCAAGGACTTGTCTGGTGACTATGGACATGAACAAGATAGCGCAGATGTCGTGCAACCCCGCCGTAGGCGGAATAGCTAAGGGTCAGATAGTACGCGAGATTGATGCCCTTGGCGGAGGAATGGCATTAGTAACCGATGCCACGGCGATACAATTCCGCATGCTCAACCGCTCGAAAGGACCTGCCATGTGGAGTCCAAGGGCACAGTGCGACCGCGGAAAATTCATTTGGAAATGGAGAGAGATGCTCGACAAGACTGAGAACCTGGACATCTGGCAGGACCAAGCGGAGAGCATAGAGAAGACATCATCTGCCGACCTTCTCGTCAAAACAATATGGGGGGTGGAGATATACGCCAAATCGGTCATTGTAACCGCCGGCACCTTCCTCAATGGACTGATGCACATAGGCAGGAAACAGGTTCAGGGCGGACGCTGCGCCGAACCGCCATCGCTGCACCTTACTGAAAGCATCAACAGCCTCGGCATCAGCTCGCAAAGGATGAAGACGGGAACGCCCGTGCGCATAGACCGCAAGTCGGTGGATTTCTCACAGACAGAGGTGCAGAACGGCGAGGCCGACTTCCATCGCTTCTCGTTCTTCGAGACGGAACAGAGGAAGCTGAAACAGTTGCCTTGCTGGACACTGAACACCAATCCCGAATGCCACAAGGCGCTGCTCGAAGGTCTTGCCGACTCGCCATTGTACAACGGTCAGATACATAGCATTGGCCCGCGCTACTGTCCTTCGGTAGAGACGAAACTCATAACCTTCCCTGAGCGTGAGAAGCATCCGCTGTTCCTTGAGCCTGAGGGCGAGGACACCGACGAGATGTATCTTAACGGCTTCTCATCGTCGATGCCCATGGAAGTACAGCTGAACGCCCTGCGTAAGATACCTGCCCTACGTAATCTTCGTGTCTATCGCCCCGGCTATGCTATAGAATACGACTTCTTCGACCCCACCCAGCTGCATCATTCATTAGAGTCAAAGATGGTTCCGGGACTGTTCTTCGCTGGTCAGGTCAACGGCACGACAGGCTATGAAGAGGCGGCGGGACAAGGACTGGTGGCAGGAGTGAACGCAGCCATCTATGCCGGTGCAGACGCTACCGGCGGCAATCAGGCACAACCGTTCGTGATGAAACGCGACGAGTCGTATATCGGCGTCCTCATTGACGACCTCGTAACGAAGGGTGTCGATGAGCCTTATCGTATGTTTACCTCACGCGCCGAATACAGGATACTGCTCCGTCAGGACGATGCCGACGCGCGACTGACAGAGAAGGCTTACAGCCTCGGCATAGCGAAACTTGACCGCTACGAGATGTGGATGGAGAAGAAGCAGCACATCAATGATATTGAGGAGTTCTGCAAAAACCATTCGCTGAAGCCGAAAGTGCTGAACACATACCTTGAAAGCATCGGCTCTACCCCACTCCATACGGGCATGAAACTCTTCGACCTCATCGCGCGCCCCGAGATAACGCTGAAGGGTGTAGCGGAAGTGATACCGCAACTGAAAGAGATAATCAACGCTGACGCAAGTATCTCTGAATCACGCCGTGAGGAAATCTGCGAGGCAGCGGAGATAAAGATGAAATACAGCGGCTACATCGTCCGCGAGCGACAGGTGGCAGAGAAGATGCACCGACTGGAAGACATAAAGATTCGCGGTCATTTCGACTATGCTTCCATGGACTCCCTATCCACCGAGGCGCGCCAGAAACTGGAAAAAATAAATCCCGAAACCCTCGCGCAAGCGTCGAGAATTCCGGGAGTATCGCCCTCCGACATCAACGTTCTCCTTGTATTGATGAAGAGGTGAAATATTAAACCCAAAAAATTCATTAGAACGTATATGTGTTTTAATCCGTTACTTTTCAGTCAATTAACCCCACATCTTCCTAAAAGATGAGCGAGTTT
>JABUUE010000053.1 GCA_021443335.1 Bacteroidaceae bacterium | reverse complement strand
TTTGTGCCAGTAGTCTTGAAGTCCATATCGCCAAGGTGGTCCTCATCGCCGAGGATGTCGGAGAGCACTGCATACTTGTCCTCGCCTGGGTTCTTGATGAGACCCATGGCGATGCCCGATACAGGCTTTGCCATTGGAACACCAGCGTCCATGAGGGCGAGAGTGCCGGCACATACTGTTGCCATTGATGAAGATCCGTTAGACTCGAGAATCTGTGACACTACACGAACGGTGTAAGGATAGTCGGTAGGGATCTGCCCCTTCAAGCCGCGCCATGCAAGATGACCGTGACCAATCTCACGGCGACCTACGCCACGCTGTGCCTTTGCCTCACCAGTACAGAATGGAGGGAAGTTGTAGTGTAGGAGAAAACGCATATAACTCTTTTCAAGAGCACCGTCAACGAGTTTCTCGTCTAACTTTGTGCCGAGAGTAACGGTTGTGAGTGACTGTGTCTCACCACGGGTGAATATTGATGAGCCGTGAGGCATTGGGAGTGGAGAAACCTCGCACCAAATTGGACGAATCTCGTCAGTCTTTCGACCATCGAGGCGCACTCCCTCATCGAGGATGCAACGGCGCATAGCGTCCTTCTCAACATCGTGGTAGTATTTGTCAACGAGGTCGTTCTTCTCAGCGAGTTCATCCTCAGTAAGGTCTGAGTGTGCCTCTGCATAAGCAGTCTTGAACTCTTCCTTGATAGCCTCAAAAGCCTCAGCACGAGCGTGCTTCTCAAGAGCCTGCTTAACAACATCGTAGCACTTCTGGTAGCAGTCAGCGTTGACCTTAGCCTTCAGTTCGTCGTCGTTCACTTCGTGGCAGTACTCGCGCTTAACATCGGTACCGAGTTCCTTCATCAGTTCTACCTGCAGTTCGCACATTGGCTTGATGGCAGAATGAGCAGCCTTGAGAGCGTTGAGGAGGTCAACCTCCTGCACTTCCTTCATCTCACCCTCAACCATCATGATGTTGTCGGCTGTAGCACCTACCATAAGGTCCATGTCTGCCTCGGCCATCTGGGCGAAGGTAGGGTTGATGACATACTCACCATTGATACGAGCAACACGAACTTCAGAGATAGGACATTCGAATGGGATATCTGAACATGCCAGTGCACATGAAGCGGCGAAACCAGCGAGAGCGTCTGGTTGGTCAACACCGTCGGCAGAGAAGAGTATGACGTTTACATACACCTCAGCGTGGAAGTCTGAAGGGAAGAGTGGACGAAGCGCACGGTCAACAAGGCGGCATGTGAGGATTTCCTCGTCGCTTGCCTTACCTTCGCGCTTTGTAAAACCACCAGGGAAACGACCCGCAGCAGCATACTGCTCACGGTACTCTACCTGCAAAGGCATGAAATCTGTTCCTGGAACTGCATCTTTTGCGGCGCAGACAGTAGCCAAAAGAACGGTGTTACCCATGCGGAGGGTACAAGAACCGTCTGCCTGCTTTGCCAACTTGCCTGTTTCAATTGTAATCTGACGACCGTCAGGTAATGAAACTGTCTTTGTAATTACATTCATCTTTTTCTTAAAAACATCTGTGGAAACCTTAAAGCTTCCTTTTTATAAAACATCTAAAAAATAAAATTTGTTCTAAAAGTCTGCATTATGATGGCTCGGAAAAGTCTATATGCAGACACAAAATCTTTGCAAAGTTAAGCATTTTCTTTATAATAATATATGTTTGCGCGCGTAAATTTGCATTTTTTATAAATATTCACTAACTTTGTTTGCTGATTATGGGCATTGTACTATTATATAAAGTCAAAGTCAGTTAATTAGAACCAATTAAAATTGGATTATGATATTAGAGATTTGTACGGGCAGTATAGAGAGTGTCATCGCGGCACAGAAGGGTGGAGCTCAGCGCGTTGAACTGTGTGCGGCATTGTCGGAAGGTGGCGTGACACCTTCATTGGGGCTGATGCGCGAGGCAAGAAAGGTCCAAGGAATAAAAATGAATGTGCTGATTCGTCCTCGTGGGGGAGATTTCCTATACACGGAAGAAGAGGTGCGTATTATGGTGGCCGATATCCTTGCCGCTGGCGACATTGGTGCTGATGGGGTGGTCATCGGTGCCCTTACTAAGGACGGCGATGTGGATATGGACATCTGCCGTCGATTGGTGGCGGCGGCTGGTGGAATGAGCGTCACTTTCCACCGTGCGTTTGATATGGCGCGTGATGCCGACAAGGCTTTGGAAGATGTGATATCCCTTGGATGCGACCGTATCCTTACTTCAGGGTTGAAGCCTACGGCAGAACAAGGTATGTCGATGTTGAAGCACTTGGCGGAGCGGGCTAACGGCAGGATAAGTATCATGCCTGGCTCGGGCGTAAGTCCCCAAAATGCAGCAATGATATGTGGCTTTGTCGGTAATACCGAGATTCACGCCTCCGCTCGTTCGAGTCGGCAGAGTATGATGGTGTACCGTAACCCCACTGTGACCATGGGAGCCAAGGATGCCGATGAGTATGCGTTGAAGGAAACCGACCCGGCAATCGTGGCGGAAATAATAAAAGCATTGAGGTGAAACTCAATAAAATGGACTCATGGGTGCAGGGTTAGGGATGTGTTTTTTTATCCATTACTTTGCTTTTTTTGTTGTTTTGCCTTTAATTATTATTAAAATTTTTGTAGGAACAATAAAATTGTTCTATCTTTGCGTAATGTTAACTATCAAACCTATTTATTATCTATGCATTATCTTTTAGGATTAGATATTGGGTCGAGTTCGGTCAAGGCCTCTCTTGTTGATGCTGTGAGCGGAGTTATTGTCGCTCAGGATTTCATGCCGAAGCAGGAGATGCCGATCAAGGCGGTGAAGGCTGGTTGGGCTGAACAGGAACCACAGATGTGGTACGACAATATGAAAGAGGCTTTGGCAAACTGCATGAAGATGTCTGCTGCCAAGGCTGACGACATCAAGGCGATTGGAATCTCTTACCAGATGCACGGCTTGGTGCTTGTAGATAAAAATAAAGAGGTGTTGCGTCCTGCAATCATCTGGTGTGACTCCCGTGCCGTGCCTTACGGTCAGAAGGCTTTCGATGCTCTCGGCTCCGACTATTGTCTCTCGCATCTGCTCAACTCGCCAGGCAATTTCACTGCGGCGAAACTTGCGTGGGTGAAGGAAAACGAGCCTGAGGTGTTTGAGAAAGTGGACAAACTGATGTTGCCGGGTGACTATATAGCGATGAAACTCACCGGTGATGTCACCACTACTGTGTCGGGACTATCTGAAGGAATGTTCTGGGATTTCAAGGGCAACTGTGTTTCAAAGGAACTATTGGCATATTATGGCTTTGCAGAGAGCCTTATCCCGACAATAGTTCCTACCTTCAGCATCCAAGGTCGCGTCAATGCCGATGCTGCGAAAGAACTCGGGGTAGCGGAGGGTACTCCGGTTAGTTACCGTGGCGGCGACCAACCTAACAACGCGCTCTCGCTCAATGTGCTCCAGCCGGGCGAGATAGCATCGACAGCCGGCACGTCGGGCGTTGTGTATGGAGTCATCGGGGATGTCAATTACGACCCGCTCTCAAGGGTAAACACTTTTGCACATGTCAACCATACGGCGCAAAACCCACGTTTGGGCGTTCTCTGCTGCATCAATGGCACTGGAATCCTTAACTCATGGATTCGTCGTAATGTGATGCCAGAGGGTATCGGCTATGCCGAGATGAACGATGTGGCAGCAGAAGCTCCCATCGGTGCAGCAGGAGTGTCAATCCTTCCTTTTGGGAACGGCGCAGAACGTATCCTCCAGAACAACGAGGTAGGAGCCTCAATCCATGGCGTGAATTTCAATATCCATAACCGCTCTCACTTGGTGCGTGCTGCCCAGGAAGGCATCGTGTTCTCATTTGTCTATGGCATGGAGATAATGCAGCAGATGGGAATGAGTCTTAACACCATCAAGGCAGGCCGTGCCAACATGTTCCTCTCTCCGCTGTTCCGCGATACATTGGCCGGTACGACAGATGCAACAATCCAACTCTACGAGACCGATGGTGCTGTCGGCGCTGCTAAGGGCGCTGGAGTAGGAGCGGGCATATACGCTTCGACCGACGAGGCGTTCGCGACACTCAAGCAGTTGGATGTCATCGAACCGAATACCGCCGATGAGGCTTACTACAAAGAGGCTTACGCCCGTTGGAAGAGTCTGCTGTAAAGCATTTGGCAATAAGTTTTATTTTAGATATTAACTAACAAACAATATTAAATTATGAAAGAGTATTTCCCAAACATTGGTAAAATCCAGTTTGAAGGCAAGGAAAGCAAGAACCCAATGGCTTTCCATTATTATGATGCAGAAAAAGTAATTATGGGCAAGCCTATGAAGGAATGGCTTCGTTTCGCAATGGCGTGGTGGCACACCCTCTGTGCAGAAGGCGCTGACCAGTTTGGTGCTGGCACTAAGAAGTTCCCTTGGAATGAAGGCGAGACAGCCCTCGAGCGTGCTAAGCACAAGGCTGATGCCGGTTTCGAGATTATGACAAAGATGGGCTTCCCTTATTTCTGCTTCCACGATGTTGACCTCATTGAGGAGGGCGACAGCGTTGAGGAATATGAGGCAAACCTCGCAGCCATCACCGACTACCTGAAGGAGAAGATGGACGAGACTGGTATCAAACTCCTTTGGTCAACAGCCAATGTCTTCAGCCACCCTCGTTATATGAATGGTGCTTCTACAAACCCTGAGTTTGATGTTGTTGCTCGTGCTATCGTTCAGATAAAGAATGCCATCGACGCAGGTATTAAGCTCGGAGCAGAGAACTATGTGTTCTGGGGCGGTCGCGAAGGTTACACAAGCATGCTGAATACCGACCAGAAGCGCGAGAAGGAGCACATGGCAACAATGCTTCGAATGGCTCGCGACTATGCTCGCGGCAAGGGTTTCAAGGGTACATTCCTCATCGAGCCAAAGCCTATGGAACCAACAAAGCACCAGTATGATTCTGACACAGAGACTGTTATCGGATTCTTGAAGGCTCATGGTCTTGATAAGGACTTCAAGGTGAACATCGAGGTCAACCACGCTACTCTTGCAGGTCATACCTTCTGGCATGAGTTGGCAGTTGCTGTTGATGCAGGCATGCTCGGTTCTATCGATGCCAATCGTGGTGACATGCAGAACGGATGGGATACTGACCAGTTCCCTATCGACCAGTATGAGTTGATTCAGGCTTGGCTGCAGATTATCCGTAATGGTGGTCTCGGCACTGGTGGTACCAACTTTGACGCAAAGGTTCGCCGCAACTCTACCGACCTTGAGGATATCTTCATCGCACACATCAGCGGTATGGATGCTATGGCTCGTGCTCTTGAGAGTGCAGCGAAACTCCTTGAAGAATCACCTTACCAGAAGATGTTCACCGAGCGCTACGCTTCGTTCAACACAGGTATGGGCAAGGCATTCGAGGATGGCAAGTTGACGTTTGAAGATGCTTACGAGTATGGCAAGCAGGTAGGTGAGCCTGCCCTCAAGTCCGGTAAGCAGGAACTCTACGAGGCTATCGTCGCAATGTATTGCTAATCATTAAACGGAAAAGTGAAAGGTCTGAAATACGCTTGTCGTCAGCAGACTTTTCACTTTTCTTTTCATGTTTCTTAATTTACGTATGAAACCAAATAAACTATATTTATATAGCATTGTGCTCGTGGCTGTCTTGGGCGGTCTGCTCTTTGGCTACGATACTGCTGTCATCTCTGGTGCTGAGAAGGGCTTGCAGGCGTTCTTCATCGGAGCGACAGACTTTGTTTATACTGATGCTATCCACGGCATCACCTGCTCGAGCGCTCTCATAGGCTGCATCATCGGTTCGGCCCTCTCGGGAATGCTCGCGTCAAACCTTGGTCGCAAGAAAACCCTCGTGTTGGCAGGTGTTCTGTTCTTCCTGTCCGCATTGGGAAGTTATATGCCGGAATTCTTGTTTTTCAACTACGGTGAACCGACATTCAGCCTACTGATAGTGTTCAATCTCTATCGCATCCTTGGCGGTGTGGGCGTTGGTATCGCAAGTGCTGTATGTCCGATGTATATCGCGGAAATTGCACCAAGTAATATCCGTGGAACGCTTGTTTCATGGAACCAGTTTGCCATCATCTTCGGTCAGTTGGCGGTTTATTTTATCAACCTCCAGATTCTTGGCGACCACCCGATACCCGTCATCAAGGAGATAAGCGAGGATGTATATAAGATACTCAATCCTGGTGCAGCACTTTGGAGCATTGAGGTCGGTTGGCGTTACATGTTCCACAGCGAGGGACTGCCGGCTGCAATGTTTATGATTCTCATGTGTCTCGTCCCTGAGACTCCTCGTTATCTTGCGATGAACGGCGAAGATGCCAAGGCATTGAATGTCCTCTCTCGCATCAATGGCTCCGACAAGGCTGAAAAGATTCTCAACGAAATCAAGAACACAGCGGTAGTAAAGACCGAGCCACTTATCGCTTACGGTTGGCTTGTAATCTTCGTGGGTATCATGCTCTCTGTGTTCCAGCAGTTCGTTGGCATCAATGCAGTCCTTTACTTCGCGCCAAGAATATTTGCATCATGCGGTCTTGAGAATCCAATGATGATCACCGTATTGATGGGTGTTGTGAACATCCTCTTCACCCTCGTAGCCATCTTCACCGTCGAGAAACTCGGTCGCAAGCCGTTGCTCATCTACGGTTCTGTGGGCATGGCTGTTGGTGCTATAGGCTTCGCTTTTGTCAACCTCGTGGCTCTTCCACCAATGATTGCTGCTGGCTGCATTATGATTTACAGCGCCAGCTTTATGTTCTCATGGGGACCAATCTGTTGGGTTCTTATCTCTGAGATATTCCCTAATACCATCCGCGGTGCTGCTGTTGCCATCGCCGTTGCGTTCCAATGGATTGCAAATTTCATCGTCAGTTCAACATTCGTGCCTATGTACAATATGGAATTTGCTGAAGGCGACGGCTTCGGTCATGTGTTCGTCTATGCTCTCTATGGTGTGTTCTGCATCCTTGCAGCACTCTTCGTGTGGAAATTGGTGCCTGAGACAAAGGGCAAGACTCTTGAGGATATGACTCGCCTCTGGCGTAAGTAACGCCGCACTATGAGTCTCTTGAACGGAGACACAATGATAAAAATCGACAGCATCGCTGCCCGAGAATTTATTGTTAATCTCGGCAGCGATGCTGTTCTATTTTTGCCAAATTGTCGTTGACAATAGTTAAAATCGCGTAAAATTGCTTTTTTTTCGTGTAAAAAGTTTACCTTTGCATAGAAAAAGTTTTGTTTTCAAAGAAATTATTAAGTAATATCGCAAATGTTCTACCTATTTGTTAGGAATATACGGTGTCTGTTTTTTATTGCAACTGCATTTACGGCAATCTTCTCCTATGCCATTCCGGCACAGCCAGGCATCACTACATTGATACAATCCGATGGTACGCCAATAAGAGTGCAACTCATTGGCGATGAGCATTTCCACTATTATCTTTCCGATGACAACCTCCTTCTTGTAGAAACTGACGGACTGTTTTATTTCGCCCAGCCCGATGCTGACGGAAAGCCTGTGGCATCGCCCTATCGTGCTCAGGACAGCGAGAAGCGTAGCAGCAGTCTCAATAGTTTTCTCGCTACTATCGACCAGACCGAAATGCTGCAGTCCATGGCGATAAGCAACACCTCTAAGCCTCGTCGTGCGCAGGGGCTCTTTGTCGATGCCACCTTCCCAACTACTGGCAAACAAAAATCCGTGGTGATACTTGTTGAATACCAAGATGTGAAATTCCGTTTAAGCAATCCCTACGACTATTTCTCCCGTATGCTCAACGAGGAAGGGTTCAGCGACTATGGTGGCACCGGCAGTGCACGCGACTATTTCCTCAAAGCGTCCGGTGGACTTTTCGAACCGCAGTTCGATGTCTTCGGTCCCGTAACCCTACCTTATAACATGGCGTATTATGGAGCCAATACAGGCGGACGCGACGGTGTCAACGCCGCCATGATGGTCGTCCATGCTTGTGAGGCACTCGACAGCCAGATAGATTTTCGCGAATACGATCGCGACAACGACGGCATGATAGACAATGTGTTCCTTTTCTATGCCGGCTATGGAGAGTCGAGCGGTGGCGGTGCCGATGCAGTGTGGCCTCATTCTGCCGACACACCTTATGGTGGCACCTACGACGGTAAAGGACTACGACGCTACGGCTGCACCAACGAATGGGTGAACCGCGGCTCTTCTTCCGGTCGTCCCGACGGCATTGGCGCTTTCTGCCACGAGTTTGGACATATCCTCGGTCTGCCCGATCTTTATGTCACACAGACAGTCACTCCGCAGCCTGTTACTCCCGGAGCATGGTCGCTAATGGATAGAGGCTCGTACAATAATGACGGATGCACGCCTCCCGAACTCGACTTGTTCTCGCGCAACGCACTCGACTGGTGCAAGCCGAACGAGATAACCGGACAGATGGATGCGCGCCTTGCACCTCTCGCTAATAGTGGCAACGGCTTTATCATCAAGACAGCCAATGAAAACGAATTCTTCCTGCTTGAGAACCGCCAACGCTGTGGCTGGGACCGCTTTGTGCCTGGTCATGGTATGCTTGTTTGGCACATCGACTACGAGCCTGGAGTGTGGAGTATGCACGCGGTTAACAATAACCCCGACCATCAGCATGTAGATATCCTCGAGGCAGACAACATCCAGTCGGAAACATCTCGATCTGGTGATGCCTTCCCCGGCGACGCCAATGTAACTTCTATCACTGCTACCACCGCACCTGCACTCGTCTGCTGGAACGGAACAGTTGTTGATTTGCCTATCACCGCCATATCCGAACTGCCCGACGGAACAGTCACCTTCAAGGTGCAAGGTGGTGCGCTGCCAGCCAAAGCCACCCATGCTACTGCAGCTACCGAGGTTACTCCACGCTCTTTTATTGCCCATTGGAACAAGAGCGACGTGGCGCAAAACTACCGTCTGTATGTGTTTACTCGCAATGGCGACACCACCGAGACTGTGGCTGGCTATGACTTCCGTAATGTGGGTAACGCCACCGCCGTCGAAGTGATAGGGCTGCAGCCTGCAACACGCTATTTCTACACCGTGACAGTGGAAACGGGTTCCTC
>JABUUE010000052.1 GCA_021443335.1 Bacteroidaceae bacterium | reverse complement strand
CAGCCGTTGTTGCGAGGGTCATCGTTGTTGCGCCGGCGCTAATCTTCTGGTCTGCGAGATAGATGGTGTCGGTGGCAAGTGTTGTCTTTCCACCCTCGATATATATCGCTGCTCCGCGATCTACGCCGTATCTCTTTATCGTCGTCAGCTTCTTCCCTGCGCCTCTCAGCACTATCCCCGACGCACTTATGCGCAGGGCTGAGTGTATGGCATACTCCCCTTTGCCGAGGACTATCGCGCCGCGCATTCCCTGTTTGTTCGCCTTCTGCTTGGCGAGCTTGTCGATGGCTGCCTGTATTGTCGGCTGGTAATCGACGCCCTCCCTCGCGTCCTCTATTATATATACAGGCGCGATGTCGGGTATCGCCTGTTCCGAGGCATGATAGCCGCACGTGGAGTAGTCCATCGGTATATACACCGACTTCTTCGGTGCCGCCATCCCCCCGCCGCCTGTTAGCGTCAGCACAGCGATTGCTATGGTTAAGAAGCGATTCTTCATTTTCAATCAGTTTTTATCCTCCCTTACAGGTTCCTCAGCTCCAGCACGGTATCAGTCGTTTTCAGCGTCATGCTCTCCCCTTTCCCTTTGATATCTATCGCGAAGGGCATGTTGAGGTCGTTTATGCCGTAGGGGCGCAGCAGCGTAGAGTCTTTCAGTTCTTTGTCGCCGTTCTCGCGGTCATAGATATATGGCTGCGAGAGACTTAGTATGCCGTCGCTGTGTTCGAAGCGCAGTATGAAGCGTCCTTTGCCGTCCATAAGGTCGTCAAGCACTAACATCTTACCTTGGAAGTTCCAGTATAGCATTGTCTGTGCTGGAACTTCCCCGTTTATACGCACCAGTCGCCATGCACCGTCAAGGTAGCCGTTCTTCGACGACTCTAAGGTGCATGCTGAGACGACTAACATGGAAATGAATATTAATAGTATGTTACGCATAGTTTTGTTTTTTGAAATCTTGAGGTCTCGAAAATTCGAACCCTCGAAAATCCGAGCCTCCCGGACCTCCCGGCTCTCCCGGATTTTCCGGCTTTCCCGGCTTTCCCGGACCTCCCTTACTTATAAAAAGTCTTCCTTACGGTTATCTGTCCTCCGAAGTTGTTTCCCAACACGTTTCCGCGGTCCATGCCTATGGCGCCGGTCACCTGCCAGTGCTTCGGGAACTCGTATGTCGCCTCCGCCATCAGGCTGACATTCTTCCTGTAGCCCTCCTCGTAGGGCTTGCTGTAGGTTCCCAAGGCGTCCTGGTATGTTGCGAGGAAACGGTACGAAATGTTATCCGTCGGATGACCGCCAACGCCGAGGTGCAGGGCGAAGAAGCGGTTGTCCCTAACCTCGTTCACGCCGTCGTCGTTGTATATCGGCGACTGGTAGAGCGGATTGCCTATCACCTGCCCCCAGTGCTGCCACGGTGTCAGTATGTAGTGGTTATAGTAATTGTCGTTGCCGCATATATGGTCGGGGATGGTGCTCGTGTGGTCGTGGTATATCGGACCGCTCTGGTATTTAGAATATATCGTCTCGAAAACAAACGCATCGACGGCGCTGCCGAGCTTTTTCTTGTATTCAAAACCAACCATCATGTCCTTAAACTTATACAGGAAGTATTTGCGCTCCTTCTTCTGCTGCCACTCCTCGCCCGTGCCGTAGCCGTTGTAGTCGAGGAAGAACATTCCCGAATGGTCCTCGAAGAAGTGGTCGAGATATGCCGCAAGCGACCAGTAGTCGTTCTTGTATTCTAATCGAGCCACCCATGAGCCGAGCATGTTTCCTGCCACGTTCTGGTATGTTGTCTCCACCACCTCGCCGCCGCCACTTGTTGGCAGGAAGGCGTTCCAGAAGGCTTTCAGGTTCGACTCGTTCTTTATCACCGTCGTCGTGCCGTCAGCGTTGGGTATGTATGACGTGCCGCCGAACATTGTCGCCATCTCCACGCCTAATGTCAGCGATAGCGGCTGCATGGCGTTACCTATTTTCAGGAAGCCTGCCTTGCTGTGGTACAGACCTTTCTCCACATATTTCGACTGCTGGTTCGTAAAATCCTTCTGCCAGTTCTGGTCCGTCAGCATACCGTAGGCTATGTGTCCTTTAAGGTTCACTATGCCTTTCGTGCCCGGTATCGACCAGTATTCGTCGAGCGCCAGTCGCACCTGTGGCACTGGGCGTGCGTTCTTTCCGAGCGTCTGCGAACCGCTGCTCAGCTCGTTGTCCTTCAGCTCCATCTTCCAGTTCTTGCTGCCCACGGTCAACTTGCCTCTCAGCCATCGCACCTCGCCGTATGCCTGCTGTATTATCACCGTGCTCGTATAACCGTAGGCGGCGGCGAGATCCACGCCGTAAGCGTAGTCAAACGGCTTCTCCTCATCGCTGTCGTAAGGCTTCATCTCGTGTATCGCCGACGCGCGCACATAGCCGTTGAAACCTTTCAGCGACGACAGACCGTATTTGTTGGCGTTAAGCCATAGCGGAGTCTTCCCTTTAGACATTGATGCCTGCGCCTCAATGTCTATTTTTATGTGCGCGTTCTTCTCCCTCTCTTCCTCGTCATCTCCGAGGAAATACTGGGCAGACATCTGCAATGGAAGCAGCATCAGCGCGCACACATACAATATTCTTCTAATCCTATACATTACATATATGGGGTTAATTTCCGCTGCAAAGTTACACATTAATTATATATTATCCCAAGGAAATAGGGAAAATCCCACCCATGTTAGGGGAATTCCTTTCTTTTCCTCCCTTTTTTTACCTTCCTTTGCAGCAGAAAAGAAAAAAAATAAAAATCTTATAGATATGAAAAAGCTATTATTCTCCCTTATCTCCCTCGTTACAGTAGTCAATGCCAGCGCCATGAGCTTCGAGCAGGCGCGCGAGCAAGCGCTCTTCCTCACCGACAAGATGGCTTACGAGCTCAACCTCACTGAGGACCAGTACGAGGCTGCCTATGAGATAAACTTCGACTACCTCTGTGGCATCCGCAGCGAGTCTGACGTCTTCGGCGTTTATTGGACAAACCGTAATATCGATATGTGCCATGTCCTCGTCGATTGGCAGTACAGGGCTTTCTGCGATTTCGACTATTTCTACCGTCCTATCTACTGGGACATGGGCGTTTGGCATTTCCGCATCTACGGCCGTTACCCTTGCCGCACATTCTTCTATTTCGAGTCACGTCCTGCTTTCTGGGCATCCTATCGCGGAGGCCACTGCTGGCGTGCCTGTGGCGGCAGCTACTATAGCGTGCATATCTACGGCTCATCTCACCGTGGCGGCGGCAGCTGCATCGGTATGCGCAACAACTACCGCGGCACAAACCACCATGGCGGCGTCATGAGCAACGGCAATGGCAGCTACCGTCATGTGAACAGTGCAGGTCACGGCAGTTCTCGCAACGGCAACTATAATAGTGGCAGCTACCGCGGCGGCAATAGCGGCAACCACTCAGGCAGCGGCAACTACCGCAGTGGCGGCCGCAATTCAGATAACAATAGCTACCGCAGTGGCGACCGCAATTCTGATAACGGCAGCTATCGCAGCGGCAATCGCAGTGACAATAGCTACAGGTCAAACTCTAATAGTTCAGACATTAGCCAGAATGTGAGAACCGACCGCCAGAGCTCCAACCGTTCATACGGTAGCTCACAGTCAGGTTCATCATACCAGGAGCGCGGCAGCAGCACACGTCAGTCCTACCGTGACAATCGCTCTTCAAGCTCAAGCTCTTACGGCGGCTCCAACTCTTACGGCAGCGGCTCGTCATCAAGCGCTTACCGCAGCAACCGCAGCAGCAGCTCAAGCTCTTACGGCGGCTCCTCATCAGGCTCATACCGAGGCTCAAGCTCTTACGGCGGCTCAAGCTCTATGCGTAGCAGCGGCGGCTTCTCAGGCTCACGCAGCAGCGGAATGTCCAGCGGCAGCTTCTCCGGCGGCTCTCGTGGCGGTGGCGGTGGCCACAGCGGCGGCAGAAGGTAAGCCCCGGCATCCCCTTTCCCCTTTCTTTCCCCCAAATATACAGCCGTGCGCTAAGGCGCACGGCTGATTTCTTTTCCTCCCTCATAGCCTTCCTTTTCGTCTTCCTTAGGAACTCAATCCAAAACTCCCCGTGAAACATATCAAAACTCATAGCAAAACGACTCGGAAATCATAGGAAAACGATCCAAAACTCATAGGGAAATTTTAAAAAAAGCTGTGAAACATTTTTCCTCCCTCCCACAACCCTCCTTTTCCCCTCCCTCAACTCTCCTTCAATCCACCTTCTACGAAACAAATATCTTTTCCTTTGAAACATGCTTTTTCCTTATTTTCTGATAATCAATAGGAAAGTGGCAATGTGCTGAAAGCACATCTCTATCAGTAACCCCATAATTCATTATGGGGAACGGTAAACCAACTGGGATAGAGACGTGCGCCTGGGCGCACGACTCCATCTACACCATATACAACTATCCCCATAATGAATTATGGGGTTACTGATGGAAACGTGGCTCCGCCACTACCTGTTTGGCTTTGTCTTTGAACTTAGACTCAGGCGCAGAGCTAAAGCCAAAGCTAAAGCCAAAGCCAAAGCTAAAGCCAAAGCCAGAGCCAAAGCCAAAGCCTTGTTCTACATCAAAAAGCCTCCGTTTTTTTTTTTGATTTGCGTCATTTAATTAATTATTTTTAACACTTTATCTTATTTATATATTTGGCATTTTAACATTTATTTGTATCTTTGCAGAGCATAAGTGCACCCTAATACTACAAGAACTACAAGAAATACGATTCTAAGGATTGTCTTTATGGAGCCCAAAATGGAACCACAAGGCTAATGTCTTGAACTCCTTGAACTTCTTGAACTTCTTGAACTTCTTGAACTTCTTTTAAAGAATTTACATATTAACTTAAATTATAAACTATGATGAGACCTACTAAACGATTGTTTGGTCTGCCCCGCGGGGCAAGCCTAACAAGGGTCTGTTTCGCAGCCCTCATGGTTGCCTTCGTCTCTGCAGGACCTGTCTCCGCTCAGGAACAGGAAAAGCAAGAGCAGCAGAAGAGCTACAATGAGCAGGTTAGGAAAAACACCTGGAGCATATATGCCCAGGGTGGTGTTTCCGGTGCTTCAGGCCTATGGTATCCTAACATCTCAGCCTCGATGTTCCACAATGTGGCGCCGGCTGTCGGTTTAGGAGTGGACTACAACATCTGCCCAAGAGTGCGCGTAGGAGTTGATTACCTCTTCTCCAGATACACTCGCCAGCAGCGTTTCCTTACTGTGATGGATAGAGAAGACCCTACACATCTGCTCTACAGCGACTACAAGGTCAACTATCACAATGCTGAGGCAACAGGACAGTTCAGCTTCCTTAACCCTAAGCGCAAGAAGGCCACATGGTTGAACCTCTATCTTGGCACAGGTGTTGGCTTCATGTTCGCTCGTGGAAACGAGTACGACATCACTGCATCTACGACTGTTACCAACAACAATGAGGTTCCAAAGAACGTCACTACTGAAGTCGTTGTCAACAACACTACTCCAAGCAACACTACCATTGACGCTAAGCTCAATGGCAAGAATGTCGCTACAAAGTTCAACCAGTTCTATGTGCCTGCTATCTTCACTATCGAAGCTGACGTGACACGCCAGTTCACCGTAGGTCTTAAGGGACAAGCTAACTTCGCCATCGCGCGCAACGACCTCGCCCCTAAATACACCTACTACGGACTGCTCACTCTCCGTTACAACTTCGTAGAGAGCAGCGCATCGCTCCGTGCTAAGGACTTCGCACGTAAGCTTGACGACGCCAACGGACGCATCAACGGTCTCCAGAACGACCTCGCTGCACAGAAGGCTCTTGCTGAACGCAACGCCAATGAGGTGGCAAACCTCAAAGGACAGTTGGCTAACCTCCAGAACGACCTCGACGAGTGCAACAAGAAACCTGTCGCTCCTCCTGTGCACCACATCGTTCGCTTCGACAAGGCAAGCCATGTCGTTGGCAAGCACGAGGACGAATGGCTCAGAGCATTCCTTCGCAGATACCCAGGCAAGACTCTCAGCCTCACTGCTGAAGCAAGTCTTGAGGGCGAGACTGTCTATAACCAACTCCTCTCAGAGCGCCGTCTCATGAGCGTCCTCGACATCATCACCGACGAGGGCATCAGCGCAGAGGTAGAGCAGCAGACAGCCATCGGTGCTGACAACAAGATTGACAGCCCTGAAGGACGCCGCGTCATCGTTTACGTAAAATAAACCAAAGGTTTCCAAAAACCACATTACACATTAATAAAATTAAAACATTCATATATTATGAAACGCTTTAAACTATTTGTCCTCACTGCCGCATGCGCGCTTTCGGGCTTCACACTTACATCATGCGTGGAAGAGGCACCAGAGTTGAACTATTCAGTCTCTGTAACTGTAAATAACGATTTCCAGAAGCTTATCGAGGCTATCAACGCCAACAATAAGACTCAGGAGAATATCCTCGCCGCTATTAAGGAAGGAAATACAAAGAACGAGGAGTCTATCAAGAATCTTATCAAGGCTATCGACGACATGAGAATTTCAGAAGCAGATAAGCTTGCTGTCATCGAGGCTGCCATCAAGGATGCAAGCAATACTATCGGTGCTCGTCTCGCTGCCCTCCAGGCTGCTGTAGAGAACCAGACTCTTTCTCTCGAAGGCAAGCTCAACGTTATTGCTGAGGCTATCAAGGCTCAGACTCTCGAGCTCGCTGCTTCTGCTAAGAAGATTGCTGACGCTCAGGACGCTGCTGCAAAGCTCGTGGCTTCTGCTATCGACAACATGAGCGGATCTGTTAGCGACAAGCTCAACGCTATCAACAGCTCTCTCGCTAAGCTCGAGGCTACTCTCACTAACGTTAACGCTTCAGTGAAGGAGCAGACAGAGGCTATCAAGGCTGGTTCTGCACTCATCGACGGTGCTATCAAGGCTCAGACTCTCGAGTTCAAGGATAAGCTCGAGCTCCTCATCTCTGCTACTGCTACTGGCTTCCAGAACCAGGCTGAGGCTATCACTAACCTCAACAACGCTGTTTCTGGCGCTATCAATTCACAGACTAACGAACTCAAGAACACTATCGAAGCGTTCAAGACAGCTCTCGACGGACGCCTCGGCGAAGTTATCGGTAAGCTCGAACTCATCAAGTCTGAAGTTGCTACATTCGGCGAGAAGAACAAGGTGGCTATCGACCTCCTCACTACTGCTATCAACAACTTCAAGGGTTCTATGGAAGACAAGCTCGGCATCCTTACTCAGGCTGTTAAGGACCAGACTACTACTCTCGATAGCAAGCTCGACCTCATCCAGGCTAACATCAAGTCATTCAACACTGACATGAACGCTAAGTTCGACCTCATCGCTGAGTGCATGAACAACAACACTGCTGCTATCAACAACCAGACTTCTGAGCTCGTTAAGTTCAAGGAGGCTGTTACCCTCGCTATCGACAGCGCACGCTTCGAAATCGACACTCTCAACGCTACTGTTGACCACGGCTTCAACATCGTTACTGCACAGGTTACTGGCGTTAAGAACGCTATCAAGAAGCTCACTCAGCAGCAGGCTATGGACGCTTGGGCTCTCCGCGCACAGCTCGGCAACATGACATACTTCATCTGCGGTGCTCTCCAGGCACAGACATGGACACTCGCTCAGAAGCTCGACGCTATCGGCGACGGTCTTGAGGCTATCGACGAGACACTCGTTGACATCCAGCACGACACTAAGACAATGGCTCGAGAAATTGACGAACTCAAGCTCGCTATCAAGAAAGACCTCGTGAAGGCTATCGAAGACGCTGCTAAGAAGGGTGAGAATGCTCTCGGCCAGGTCAAGAAGGCTATCAACGACCTCAGCAAGCAGCAGAAGCAGGACGCTAAGGACCTCCGCGCTCAGATCGAAACAATGACAACATATATCTGCGCTGCTCTTGAGGCACAGGCAGGAACTCTCGCTGAGAAGCTTGACGCTATCTCTGACGGTCTCAGCGCTATCGACGAGACACTCGTTTACATCCAGCACGATACAGAGACAATGGCTTCTGAAATCGACGAAATCAAGCTCGCTATCAAGAAAGACCTTACTAAGGCTATCGAGGAAGCTGCTAAGAAGGGTGAGAATGCTCTCGGAGCCATTAAGACTGCTATCGACGACCTCAGCAAGCAGCAGGCTAAGGATGCTAAGGCTCTCCGCGGACAGCTCGGTGCAATGACAACATTTATCTGTGGTGCTCTTGAAGCACAGACAGGAGCTCTCGCTACTAAGCTCAACGCTATCTCTGGCGGTCTCAAGAATATCGACGAAACTCTTGATTTGATCAATAAGGACACTCAGACAATGGCTCGAGAAATTGACGAACTCAAGCTTGCCATCAAGATTGACCTTGCACAGTCTATAGCAGAGGCTATCAATAGCGCTGTTGAAAAAGAAGGTTTGAAGATTGATGATATTGTAAAGGCTATCACCGCGGGCAACGGTTCTCTCCAGGGTATCTTTAATGAGTTGGTAAAGGCTAACGTAAGCTTCAGCACAATCGCTTTCCATACTGGTTTCCTCTGCAGCAATCTGATTGACACTAACGCTAAGCTCGAAGCTATTAACAAAACTATTGCTAATGGCACTGGCACTATCGCTGGCTGGCTCAAACTTATCGAAGGTGACCTTGCTGCATTCAAAGTCAAGATTGATACTCTGAACGCAAATCTCGCTGCAATCAATACTTCTATCAAGGCTGTTAAGGAAGAGCTTGCAGGCATCAACGCTGATACTGACAGTCTCGCATACCTCGAGAAGCTTGCGGAACTCGATGAACTTGTAAATATCAAGGATGCTATTGATAAGGAAGTAACTGAACTCAAGAACATCGTTGAAGAGCTCCAGAAGATTAAGGACGCTATCGAGCAAGGTGGCGGCGGCGGCGGTGACAGCAAGATGAAGATTAACGGCTTCCAGTTGCCAGCATACGAGAAATCTGATGGTTTTTCCGATCCACAACCACGAGTCTAATCTCTGTTGCTTAAATAATGCCGGGGCGTGAAGCCCACGCCCCGGCACAATACACCAATAAAAAATCTAATAACGTAACTATTATGAAAAAGATATATTTAGCAATCGCGTCTCTCGCAGCCCTTTCTTTCGCAAGCTGCGCCAACGACGATGCGATTGAAGGTGCACAGAACGTGGCTTCAGAGAATACGCTGTGCATTACTGCTTCCCTCGGTGACGCTGGCTCACGCCTCGCTATCGACGACGACTTACAGAAGCAGACTTGGTCAGAAGGTGACTACCTCGTTGATAACAACGGCAACGAGTATAAGATGAAGAATGGTGCTGGCGGTGTGGAGGCAAACTTCGAAGGACCTGCACCAACAGAGGACTGCACGTTGAAATTCACTGTTAAGAATGTAAATAAGACAGAAAATCCTAAGCAGGCAAATATTGACGATAAAGCACATTTGGATGGCTGTCTCGCTGTTTTCTCTAATGCTGTAGATGTTAAGAAAGACCAAAACACTCTTACTCCTTCCTCTGGCTTAAAATTCTACAACGACCTCTCTATAGCGGATGTTACTATACAGCTCCCAGAGAAATATTTCGGTGGGGAGGCTCGCGCTAAGTATGTTGACAAAGTAACTCTCAGACTCGGCCGCGCATTAGATGACTATGTTCTTGAGTATGGTGATGAAGCAAAGCTCGTTGGAGATGAGAACGCTGGTAACGACGCAACTCTTACTCTCAAGGCTTATATCCCTGTTCTTGTCGACCCCACTGTTGGTATCACGCTTATAGATGACGACATAACTTGCACTGTTGCTTTCAAGCCTGAAACTGAAGGTGCTGACCCTGTAAAGTTTGAGGTTAAGGCTTTAGGTGTCAACAAGGTATATCATCAAGGCTACACTTACGTATTCAACTTCTCTGAATTCGATGTTTGGGCTCTCGCTGCTAACGGCTCAATGTTCGAGGACTACCTCACTTACGGAAAGTCTGTTAAGAACATCAAGCTTATGTCTGACTGCACAGTATCTGACAAGCAAATCACATTGCCAGCAGTAAACATCGACCTCAACGGCCAGGAACTCAAAACATCTAAGGGCTTCCAGGTTTCTGAGGGTGGAAGTGCATCTGCTCCAGAATATGTGAATATTTTCAGCAGCGCTAAAAATGATAAAGGAGAAACTGTAAAGGGTAAGGTAACATTTGTACGTCCAAGCAAGAAAGGAGATCATGTAAATGTATTTGACATATCTGCTAATTATGTAAACTTTACTCTTGAAAATGTTGTGATGACGGAGACTAATGTTGGCGAGTATGGTGGATGTCGTTCTTTCGTTTTAGGAAATGGTTCTAATAATAAAATAAATATTAAGAGTTGTGATATCACAGGTGTAGGTTGTGCAAGATCCTATAAAGATGCTGCTGTACATAAAACCGGTCTTCTTATGCAGAATGACGGAAGTATTACGTCGCGTAAGTCTGGTAATGAATGGTTGATTGAAAATTCAACTGTCAATTGTACAGCTTCATACAGCGGCACAGGTGATTTATCTACTCCTATATTTGATTGTTACGCTGTATATATGAGCAGTTATCATGGGGAAAATAATGAGATACAAATCAACGGTAGTAATGTTACTGGACGCAATCCTGTGAAAGTGATGAACACTGATACATTTGTAAATAACTCAGAACTGATATCTACATATGTTAAAAGTACCTTAACATCAAGTGCGATATATGGATATGGCCTTAATATTGATGCTGGTCCAGATGCATATTGTACAGGTATCATAGAAATCAGCGGTGACAAAACTGTAATCAAGAATAATAATAAAAATATTGGTGTTGGAGTAGCATGTACAAAAGGTGCTCTAAATAAACCAACAGTCAACAATAGTGTTAGTACAGTAAAAGTAGATTGGGCATCAGTATAATCTATGTCCAAGATAAAATTAAAGGAAGCACCGCACGGTGCTTCCTTTTTTGTTACCCTTCTGTTCCTCTCCTTGATTTTCATCATTTTATTTGTATCTATTGGTTTCTTGCACTTGTTATTCTCCCTCGTTTCCTTAATTTTGTGTAATTTTGCCGTAGCAGGTATTATGAACTACAATTAACTTATATACTATTATGAAGAAAATCTATTTAGCTATCGCATCCCTTGTGGCCCTCTCTTTCGCAAGCTGCGCCAACGACGATGCGTTTGAAAACGCACAGGACGTGACTTCAGAGAATACACTGTGCATTACAGCTTCCTTCGGTGACGCTGGCTCACGCCTCGCTATCGACGAAAATTTAGAGATGCAGACATGGTCAGAAGGTGATATCCTTGTGGCAACCGACGAGGAAGGCAAGGTATCGGAATTCAAGATGGAGGAAGGTGCTGGTACAAACACTGCAACCTTCTCTGGTAAAGCGCCAACAAAGGACTGCAAGTTGACTTTCACCGTTAAAAACGCAAATACGCCGGAGGAGCCGGCCATGCAAACGGGTCTTGACAGCAAGACTCACCTCAACGGCTCTCTCGCAGTTGTTTCAGATCCTATAGAGGTTACTAAGGGACAAAAAGAACTTAAAGATCTTACGTTCAAAAACGCCCTCTCTATCATGGACGTTACTGTACAGCTTCCAAAAGTGTACTTTGATGGCGTAGGTGAACTGGAGGTTGATAAGGTAACTCTCGACTTCGGCTCTGATAATAAGTACGATATCTCTTATCAGTTAACTTTTTACAATGCAAATCCAGAAACTCCTATCAAGGCTTATATCCCAGCACCTGTCGCTGAGGAATTCGCTCCTGAAAACGGTGAGGTATCATGCATAGTTACTTTCAAACCATTGCATGAAGGCGATGCTCCTGCAGGGTTCGAGGTTAAGACTAAAGGTATAACGAAGACTTACACTAACGGCAACACTTACGCTTTCGATTTCACTCAGGTTGAATGTGAAACTTGGGCTCTCGCTTCTGACGTTGACATTATGAAGTCATACCTTGACAACACTCTTAGAAAGATTAAACTTGATGCTGATTTCACAGTAGTAGATCAGATATCATTGTTAGACGGTGTAGAACTCGACCTCAACAAGAAGAACCTCACAGTAGGTGAAAAAGGAATCTTAAATTTTGAAGATGATGCAACTGTTAAGGTGTTCAATGGTAAGGTGCTTGCTGGAGCTGATGCAGCGGTGTTCGCTCTTGCTCTCGCTGAAGGTGTGAAATTCAATCTTAACGATGTAGTTATAGAAACCGAAGATGAAGAAACCGTATGTGAGAGCTTCGTTTATTGCACTGGTTCTAACAATGTGATTAATATTGAGAATTGTACTTTCACTGGCAAGAGCACTAAGGGTCTCATCGCACAGGATCCTGGCAATCTGCAAGGTAAGAACCTTAACAATAAATGGACAATCAAGGGTGGTACAATTACCGCAAATAGCGGATACGCTATGAGCTTCATGTCATATCCAGTATTTACGGTAACAAAGTTTGGTGATATTGATGAAATCAAGTACGATAGTTACAATGAAGTAGTACTTGACGGCTGTAAAGTATATGGTTCTGATTGCGTGCAGGTAAGCAACTCTAACCTTACTCTTAAGAATGAGGCAACATTAACGAGTCTTTCAACAGCGCCTGACATGTCAGAACCAGGGGAGAAATTACTCTCTACAGGCTTCCCTCTCAATATACAGACAATGTCAAGTGGACGTAATCTTACATATAGATATCTGAACACTGGTAAGATTGAGATAGGTTCTGATTGCGTGTTGAGCTATGAGTCCTCAGATGTTTCAAGAAAGCCAGGCATTGGTGCTGCTTGCTATCAGAGTGACAAATATAAACCAACATTGGCAGAAGGTACGTATGTTATTTGTGGATACTATTACAGAGACAAAAAAATGCCGTATAATGAACATTATGAATATAACCACATAGCGTTGGTTACTTCAGATGGCTGGATAATCCAAGATTAAATAATTTAAGGAAGCACCGCACGGTGCTTCCTTTTGTTTGTTACCTTCGGCCCCCTAACCCCTAAAGGGGGCTGAATTATGTTAAATTACGGCAATTTCTTTCTTAACATTCCCCTCACAATTTCTTTCGCTGTCCTTAGAAAATCCACAATTCACGGAATAAGAATCCATATTTCACGGAAATTATCAAAGAAACCTTTGCAGATTTTCTTTTTATTAGTAACTTTGCAGTATAAATACTGCGAACTTACTCACGCTCGACAATTTAAGTAAACTTAATTGTACTTGCTTAATCGTAAC
>JABUUE010000051.1:35727-42644 GCA_021443335.1 Bacteroidaceae bacterium | reverse complement strand
ACAAACTGCTTGTACTTGCCCTCATACGCCACATAGCCCGTAGCGTTGTTCACGATGCGCAGTTTGCACATGCTCGGCGTGGGCACTGTCAGGTCTTTCGGTATGCTGCGTGAGGTCACGGCATTGTTCTCATCGATGTTGAGATAGAAGCCGCTCTTTGCCTCCGTCACTTCAGGAGACTCCTGTGTGCATGAGCATAACAGGGCAATCAGTATGGTGAGCGTAAAGAAGTATGTCTTAGTCATATATCAGTTCAAAATTATCCACCCATAGTTTGCTGCCTTCACCACCAGTGAAGAAGTCGCCATACATGCTGGCGGAGGCTACTACGAGGATGTATTTCGGGGTGCGTTTCTTGCTGCGGTAGTTCAGTACGAGGTCTTTCTGTGTCCACTGCTGCACGTTATCGCCTAATTTCAGTGAGGCGTAGGCTATCACATGCTCATCGTTGGGGTCGAACAGCTGGCGTGTGCTGGGGCGTGTGCGTATCTCAAACGGAGCGCTCCAGTCGGTCAAGGCTATGTATATCTGCGCTGTGTCGGGCTCGTTGAGCAGATGCCTGTAGGCGTCGTCGCCGCATTTGTTTATTGTCTTGCAGAGATATTTGTAGTTCACGCGCATCTTGCTTGGGAAGCCTGTGAACGGTCTGCCGAAGTCGAGTATGCCGTTTGTGCCATCCGTCTGCTTATATGCGCCGGTGAAGATATTGCCGGCGGCAAACTTTATGACGATGTATTTCGATTCGAGCACTGCTGCCTGTCCCTTGCCGTTGCAGGTGTCGTCTGTAGGCACGGAGTTACTTGCGCCCACGGTTGTTGCGCCGTGGTTGCCGGTGTCCCAGAACGATTCGCCGCCTTCTGCCCATGGACACCACAGTGCGCGCTTCGTGTCGCCCTCAGAGTGCCATACATCGAAGCTTCCGTTTTCGAGTGCTGGCGCGGGTGCTGTCTTGAAGTCCGTCTCATTGCCTGCCTCGCCGTTTGTCACGATACGGTATTTGTATGCCTTGTCAGGCTGCAGTCCGTCGATGGTTGCCTCGAAGGTCTGTCCGGTCGTCTCTATCTTGCTTGCAGGGAGTTTTGTCCAGTCGCTCGCGCTGCCCTCCTTGTATTCTATGGCGATGGTGCTGCCCACGGTAGTCTTGCCGCTGACATAAGCCTTCACGCTGTGGGGATAAACCTCACTCTCCGTCTTGGGACCGGGAGTGCCGCCCTTGTGATATACCACCACCTGCCATTCGGTGGACGCCTCTTCCCATCCGTGCTTCACGAAGAATTTCGTGGCTTTTGTGAAGTCGTAGTATTCATAGTCGGTAGGGTTTGGGACAACAGTGCCGTGTGTGCCGCCAATGTTGAACTTGTGTACCTTCACCTTGCTGAAGTTGGTCTCTGGTGTAACATATATCACCACTTCATGGTTTTGGTCGTCGATAACGGCATCTCCCACCTGGTTCTCTACGCTTATCTCCCTTATGATAACCTGCTTCACCGTCACATCGTAGAAATAATCCTGATAAGTGTGGAAGCGGAAGCGCACCGGCGTCTTTGCGTCGCTGAAGTTCACGCGTGTGTCAGACGACATATACAGGTCGTCAAGGCTCGCGAAGGGCTTGCGGGGGAAGTTCTCGTATTTGTTGCAGCGAGTAGAATCCACCACATCCATTGTTGGCTCCGGGTCGGTGGCTGCTGTCGCCATCTTCGTTATCCTGAGCTTCGCGAGGTTCACCTGGTCATCGACATACGCCGTTATCGTGCGGTCCTTCTTGTTAATGGTTACAGGCGCTTCCCCTTGTGGTCCCTGGCATTGTCCCTCCACCTCGAAGCCTGATACAACAACCTCGACGAGCGGGTAGGGTATATCGTTCTCTATACAGGCAGAGAGCGATAATGTCAAGAGAAGGAGCGTTATCTTATGGAAATAGTTTTTGAGCATGAAAAAACTTATCTATTTGTGGAAGTTAAAGGAACAGCTTAGTGCATAGAGGAAGTAACTCCTTGAGTAACTACAGATAGAATACCGTTCCGATAGATATGGAGAATAGATCAACCTTGAATTTTCCTGAGAATGTCCTTATTGTGCCTTCCTCCACCTGGTTGTGTGTCTGTTTCGTCCAGTTGAAGTTCACGCCCATGACGCCCATCTGTGCCTCCATAGCCATCCAGTCCTGCACGAACACTGCTATGCCGGGCGCGAAGCCTATGTGCAGGTTGTTAATGGTCTGGTATGTGGCGTCAAGCGTTCCAGCCTCGTATTTGCCTACCGAGTTCTTGCCTTGGCTGTAGCCGTAGCCTATTCTCACCTCGTTGAAGAATCCGAACACGCGGCTGCCACCGAGCGACATATATGTGCGTATGTATCCCGATGCCTGGTAGTTGTGCTGCAGGTAGTAGAGGTCTTGCAGCTTGATGTTGAAGTCCTCGCCGAGGTTCACGTCAAGGTTCTCGAGGTTCACATAGTCGCGGGTGTAGTTGAAGCGAAGACCGGCGCTGATGTTGTCCGTGAAGAAGTATCCCACGTGCGGACTTATGCCGAAGCCGTAGCCATCCACTGTCACGTCGCGCAGCACGAGCATGTTGATGTTGTCGTAACTGCGTGAGCCATAAGAAAAAGCCAGACCGCAGGTCCATGTGCCTTTGGGTACGAAGGTGGTCTTCTGTATCTCGCGGTCGAAGCGGTGGAAGCGTGCTGTATTCTCGTTGTAAATCTTCTTCTTCTTTTTCTTCTTGTCCTTATCCACATACACGGTGTCGTGCACATAGACTATTTTGGGCATGAGCGAGTCGCTGAGTGAGAGCTTTCGCGCAGCGAGCAAGTCAGCGGCAACTGTTGAACGCACCGAGTCGGCAGACTGTCCGAGGACAGCTGCCGAACTCATGCATAACATTATTGCTATCAAAAGATGCTTTAAGCGCATTTCAGTAGTGGCTTTTATTTAAGGTGGGTTCTATAAATTAGTTCCCACGTTTTTAATTTAATGAGTTTTATATCTGGNAATCTACTCAATAAAAACTCTCAAAAATGTCTCAAGCTAATTTATAGAACCCACCTTGAATGTTGGCTCGTTGTAAACGAGTTCAAGGTTATCCAGGTGCAGAACGCTTGATGTTGAGCCACAGAAGTAATCTCCGTATTTGCTTGAAGAGAATACTATTACAATTACTCCTGGTTTCTGAGCTTTCTTGTAGTATGTCAGTGGAACTTCAAATTCTGTCCAATTAGATGCTGCCACGCACTTTGCATCTGGCAAAGCGCCGTAAGCTATTACTCTTGAGTCGTTCTCAAAGTCAACTCGTGTGCCAGCAATGTTTCCGTTGTCGAAAGTGAAGGCTTCTGTCATAATGGCTATGTAGCATGACCAAAGGTCTGTATCACCCGTTTTAATTGTAACGCCATCCGGCTGTTTCTTGATGACATCTATTTGTCCCGCATTATACATAAAGTAGCCCTTCAGTGCTGACGGACGGCTGTCGAATGGCCTTCCAAAGTTGATGGTAGCTGTCTGGGAAGTTATATTTACTTGTCCGAAGCTTCCTGTATATAAACTTGCAGCCGCCATTGTGGCAAGAATCTTTGTAGTAGCGAGTTTTGCTGACATACCAGTATCGCCTATTCTTACAGATTCATCACCCGAAGACACGATCTTATTCAATGCTGAAGAACCTTGATTTGATGTGTCCCAGAAGAGTTTTCCATTGTTGTAGTCATTTTCTGATATTGGATATGGGAATTTTCCTCCGCTTGGAGTGAACCAGTTGTCCATATTTCCGTTAGGCAGTACAGTTGCATTTTCAGTTGTGAATGTGCGTTCCTGGCTTTCGAAAGTATTGCCGTCTTCAGTGTAAACAATCTTGAACGTATATTCTGTGCTTGGCGCAAGAGCTGTTGCCTTTGCCTTGTAGATGTCGCCTTCCTTTGTTGTGGAAACTGTTGTCCATGCTGCATCGGCAGTCTTCTTGTACTGCATCTTCACATTAGCGTCATTAACTGGCTTGATATGCTTAACAGTTCCTTCGAGGTAAGCGAGTTTACTCCATGCGTTTGCTGCAGTTGTCTTCAAGACGGTAGAAGCCTCTGTTGGTACAACAAAATTGTATCTGAATACCTTTTCTGCATCGTCGGCAGTGATTGTTATGCTACCAGTGCCAGTGCCGGCAGTGCTGTAGTTAAGGATGAAGTGGTCGCGGGCGTTAACATTCTCGATAGGAGTCTCCATAGTGTGTGAGGTACCTGCTTTATTTACCACTGTCAACTTAACAGTGAGGTTGCCTACAGGGAAGTATGCTGGCTTCATGGTTCCAGTCTGTCCCATAACGAATGTCTGCAAATCAATTCCCGATACGGCAGAGATTACTTCCACTGTTGCGCTTGCGAAATTATCAACGATAGACTGGTCGAAGTTTACGCTTACCTTCACATTCGCCAATCTGCAGACGATTGATGCGTCAGACTTTGTGCCTGGAGTGATGGTTACATCTGTAGAACCAGAGTAGTAAGGCACTTCGCGACCAGAGGCGTTGCCGTCCCAACCGCTTGAACTTGCAGTGATGGTGTAAGTGCCCTGTGCAAGTGTTATGTCTGTGCCAGTCCACTGTGTGTGGTCGGCTGTGCTCTTTACAATAGCGCCAGTAGCCTTGTTCACAATCTTCACTGCCAACTGCTTAGCGTTGTATTCGTTTGGTACGGCAGTTCTTGAATTGGTGAGGTTGACTGTGTTGAACGAGAGGTTCAAATATCCGACAGCCTGTGCCTTTTCGTTTTCGTTTGTGCATGATGCAAACAGCACCATTGCTACAAGAGCGAATATATATAATGTATTTTTCATTGTTCTAAAGTTTAGGTAACATTACTCGTTATTTAACTATCAATGTCAACTCACCGTCCTTTATGTTGCCGGCATTGTCTTCTGCTTTCAGAGTGAATTTGTGAGTACCTGCTCCGTATGCGGTAAGCATACTCCAGATCATTTCACCCATTGTGAATGAGTAGGTAGTCGTATTCTTCTCTGGTAAACTGAATATGGCTGCAAGGTCTGCTGCTGCTTCACTTGTTAAGTCCATACCAGAAATATTCATATCTTGACAAGCTAACTGGAAAGCAGCATTGTCAGAGTTGATAAATACTTGTAGAGACTTTATTCCATTTTCTACGTCAAAATCAACCTTTACATTAGGGAATGTGGTGTCTGTAGAGTTTATAGTTACTTTCTGACTTGGGCTGTATGTAACCTTTATAGGACCGTCTTGTGGGTCATCTCCTGGCTCGTCAGGGTCATCTCCTGGCCCAACAGGGTCATCAATTTTATCCGCTACCTCAATAACAACATTCTGGTCATCGTTTGTGAACTTGATATTTGTGTTGATGTTTATACCGGTGATGTTGCCCGATGTAGCCTCTGCTGGTTCGAACTTGATTTCGATGGCATCGCCGCCGCAGAAGTAATTGGTGTTGAGGTCGGTATATTGTTCTGTGCTGTTCTTCTTGTTGTACTTCGCAGAGGCTTCCACTTCCACGCCATCCTTTGTTGTGGCTTTGATGTCAACGGAAATTTCCTCGCAGTTGTTCTCAAACAGCCAGTAAATATCTTTTGGCGATGGATTGCTTTCAGTGTAGGTTATTGCCTTGTCGCTGTTGTCGTTGATGGTTACAGTCCATGTAGAGAATGTGGCGAGGAATTTATCGGAGTATCCTATATGTATGCGGCTGTTGGCCATCTTGCAGGCAACTTCAGTCTCTGTGATGACGTCTTTGCTTATTGTGATATCCTTTGTTCCAACATATACAGGTACACTCATCTGCTTTATGATTCTGTCGTAGTTGGTTGCGGTGATTGTATGGTTTCCAACAGGGAGCAGTAATTGCTTCTTTTCGCCGTCATTCTCAACATAGTAATCGGTAGAGAAGTCCTTATTGGCTTCATCATTTCCCTTAATGGTTACATGGAATCCATCTGTGAACACAGCAGCGCGCGAGGTTTTGGTGCTTTCAGGTGTTTTTGCAGAGATGTTCAGGTTGAGCTGTCCCTTCTCTGCGAACTCCGACATCTCTGAGTCCCATGGATTGTTTGTTGTGCAGGAAACAGTGCCGAGTGTTACGGCTGCTGCACAGAGTATATATTTATGTAGTCTCATATTCTTTATTGTTTATAGGTATTTAATACAAGGTTCGCAAGCTCAACTTTTTTTAAGTATTAAGTATGATTACCTTTTTAAGTAGTAAGTAGTAAGTACTAAGTATTAAGTACTAAGTATGATTACCTGCTTAAAGGCAAATAGAATCCTCCAAAGCAAATCATACTTTGTACTTCATACTTACTACTTTGTACTTCATACTTACTACTTCGTACTTTATATCTTTCGCCTGCGAAAGTTGAGTTATTTTACTATCCATTCTGCCGGAACAGTGATGTTCACATCATGGTCTGTAGTGCCTTCATCGATAGTGATGTCTATGCCGAGTGTACCCGTTGTGTTGGTGTAGTTAGGCTTAATCTTCATTGTCCATGAGGCATTGCGCTTGAGAGTGTATTTCTGAGTGATGACGCCATCCACGAAAGACGCTGTCTTCTGCTCATCGGTCATGTACTCCTCTTTCGGAGTGAGGTGTATGGTAGCTGTTATCTCGTCGCCGCCGGCATTTACTGCGAAGTAGTAAGGTTCTGTATCAGTCTTGCTCCACATAGCCTTCTGGCTGCCGAGTTTCGGTGTAGAATACTCTACATAGTAGTCTGTGTAGTAGGTGGCCATGGTAGCGTCGAAGCTTACAGCTGCTTTTCCGCATGTAGGTTCGCAGGTTATAGAAACAACCTTGTTGTCGTCGCCCTCGATGTTCACAAGAGCGTTGCCGGTGCTGAGGAATGTGTTGCGAGATACGGCCTCCTCCTTGCCGTAAGAGGCGGTAACTCTGTAGGAGCCGATGGG
>JABUUE010000051.1:25608-34214 GCA_021443335.1 Bacteroidaceae bacterium | reverse complement strand
AGAACGGCAAATTAGTTGTAGTTCGCTAACGAGTAGTCTCACTTCAAGAAAAAGATATGGACTAAATCACAGACTTTACCAAGTTACTTTCTTTCAGACGGTAGCTTGGTAAACTTTTTGGGATAATAGTTCATAAGGGAATTGTCTGAAATGCCACAATGTAAGCAAATCGCGCGAAAAGCTGACACTTTGTAAAATCCGCAGCTCTCTAAAATCGCTTCTGCGGAACCAACTTGCTATTGGGTTCTGAAATACCGCAATAACGGCAAGAAACGCAACTAACTCATAATGAAACAGTTCGGTTTTTGTTGCACAAAAACGCCTTCAAAATCATAGCTTTTCGACCTCAAAATTGCCTGTTTTCGTGCAAAAACCCTATGACTTTCGCCACTTTTTCCTATGATTTCCGATGTGTTTTGCTATGACAAACGATGCAAGTTCGTGGGACTTTTGTCTCGTTTGCTCGATATTTACCCCCAAACCATCCCTTTTATCCCAAAATCCCCCTGCGTTTAGTTCTATTTGATGCCAAATATCGTACAACGCGAAAAAAGCAAAGTGTAAGCAAAAACGCCGCTCTAACGAACAATTTGCATTTAACGATTCAACAAAAAGGATTATTCAAGAGTATTAGAAGCATTCTGATTAGCCCCCCAGTTTCCTAAAGGGTCGCGGGGGCTATTGACGTTTTATTAATCGTCACAAATTGACTTTACGATCATGCAATCTGGTCAAAACCCATAGAATAGGATCCACAATATAAAACAATTTGTAATAACTGATATACCAAATATTATGGATGAATTTGTTTAATCCATAGTGTTTTGAATCTACCCACATCTTAATCGGACTCGGCTATGCCGCTTGCAAGGCAAGAATTTTGGCTTCGCCGAAATTACTCACGCTCAACAATGCAAGCAAAAATGAAAGTTTTTTCATTTTTGCTTGCTATTGTGTTCGCTTAATCGGACTCGGCTATGCCGCTTGCAAGGCAAGAATTCTGGCTTCGCCGAAATTACTCACGCTCAACAATGCAAGCAAAAAAGAAAGTTTTTTCATTTTTGCTTGCTATTGTGTTCGCTTAATCGTAATTTTGCCGCCAAAATGTTGCTATAAACCTTTATAGAGGGTAAAGATGAAAGAAAAGAATATATTTATTGCTGGGCCGTGCGTCATTGAGTCGGCGGAACTGCTCGACACGGTGGCGGCGGAGATAGTGAGGATAAACGCTGAGTTAGGGACAGACATTATCTTCAAGGCATCGTTTGACAAGGCTAACCGCACATCGCTGTCATCATTCCGCGGACCGGGAATGGAAAAAGGGTTACAGATGCTCGCCGATGTGAAGTCGAAGCACGGTCTGCGCATACTCACCGACATACACGAGAGTTGTCAGGCGGCACCTGTCGCCGAGGTTGTCGATGTGCTGCAGATTCCCGCTTTCCTCTGTCGCCAGACAGACCTGCTCGTTGCCGCCGCAATGACTGGCAAGACGGTGAACATAAAGAAGGCGCAGTTTCTTGCCGCCGCCGATATGCGCTATCCTGTAGATAAGGTGCGCAAGACGATGCAGACATCTTTTCCTGATATGACCGACGAGGAAATCTCTAATCGTATATGGCTTACCGAGCGTGGAAATATCATGGGCTACGGCAACCTTGTCGTTGACTTCCGCAACATCCCTGAGATGCAGACGCTGACACAGACGGTTATCATGGACTGCACCCACAGCGTACAGCGTCCGGGCGGCGGCAGCGGCACAACAGGCGGCGACCGTCGCTTCGTCCCGATGATGGCAAAGGCGGCAAAGGCGTTTGGCGCCAACGGATATTTCTTCGAGGTTCATCCCGACCCGGACAACGGATTGAGCGATGCCGCGAACATGTTGGAACTAAAGAGATTAAAGGAATTGATAGTGAACTTGAACTGAAGCCTCACCCCCTAACCCCTCTCCATCAGGAGAGGGGAGTCATTAGTCACTACTCATTAGTCATTACTCATTATAACTATGATAAAAGAAACTGCAATACAATGTCTGAAAGACGAGGCACAGGCTCTATTAGACCAGATTGAACATATAGACGAGAACTTTGAGCGCGCGGTGGAGATGATGTTCCGCTGCCACGGCAAGGTCATAATAACGGGTGTAGGCAAGAGCGGACATATAGGCGCAAAGATAGCCGCCACACTGTCGAGCACGGGCACACCAGCGTTCTTCATCAACCCGCTGGACGTCTTCCACGGCGACCTCGGGGTGATGACCTCAAACGATATTGTTGTGGCAATAAGCAATTCGGGGCAGACCGACGAGCTTCTGCGCTTCATCCCTATGTTGCAACACAACCACATACCTATCATCGGTGTCAGCGGCAACCCTAAATCGCTTCTCGCTAAGTATAGCGACTGCCACATTAATATTAATGTGCGTCGCGAGGCGTGTCCGCTGAACCTTGCGCCAACAAGCAGTACCACCGCCACCTTGGCTATGGGCGACGCGTTAGCGATAGCACTGATGGAGAGACGCGGCTTCCGGTCGAAGGACTTTGCGCAGTTCCACCCCGGTGGCGAACTCGGCAAGCGACTGCTCACCACTGCCGCCGATGTCATGCGCTCAACAGACCTGCCGACAATGGCCGTTGACACGAACCTTGTGGAAGCGGTAACAAAGGTTAGCGAAGGTAAACTCGGACTGGGCATCGCCACAACCGACGAGGGCACTGTACTCGGTATAATCACCGACGGCGATATCCGTCGCGCGATGCAGAAATGGCAGGCGCAGTTCTTCTCTCTTACAATCGGCGACATCATGACGACCACGCCGAAGAAGGTCGCGCCCGAAGCCCGCATAACAGAGATACAGAAGATAATGAACCGTTACAAGGTGCATTCAGTATTGGTAACAGACAAAGACAACAAGATTCTCGGAGTCGTTGACCATTACGCGTGCATGGTATAAGTATTTACTAAGCTTGTATTCCCTATGATATACACATCACTGACAGACCTTGTGGGCAAGACTCCCTTGCTCCAACTGACACACATAGAAAAAAGCGAGGGGCTCAAGGCAAGGCTCCTCGCTAAAGTGGAATTCTTCAATCCCGGCGGCAGCGTGAAAGACCGCGTGGCATTGGGCATGATATTAGATGCCGAGGCGAAAGGCATACTGCGCAAAGGCGGCACCATCATTGAGCCTACAAGCGGAAACACGGGCGTGGGACTGGCGTGGATAGCAGCAACAAGAGGTTACAAGGCTATCTTCACAATGCCCGAGACCATGAGCATTGAGCGCCAAAAGATTCTTCGCGCATTGGGAGCGGATATTGTCCTTACACCCGGAGCAGACGGTATGCAAGGCGCAATAGACAAGGCTATGGAACTGAACGCGCAGATTGAAGGCTCGTTCATTCCGCAGCAGTTTGACAACCCCGCCAACCCAGATACCCACATCCACACCACTGCACAAGAGATTTGGGACGATACTGAAGGCAATGTCGATTTCTTTGTTGCAGGTGTAGGCAGTGCAGGCACGATATGCGGCGTAGGAAAAGGTCTTAAACTCCATCGCAGCGACATACAGATTATAGCCGTTGAACCAGCATCATCGCCAATAATATCTGGCGGCAAGGCGGGGCCACACAAGATACAAGGCATCGGGGCAAACTTTGTGCCGAAGAACTACGACCCCACAGTCGTTGACCGTGTGCAGACCGTCACCAACGAAGATGCTATCGAGACCGCACGGCGCGCAGCAAAAGAAGAAGGCTTGCTCGTAGGCATATCATCCGGAGCATCACTATGGGCAGCCATCCAATTGGCAAAAGACCCTACGAATGAGGGTAAAACAATAGTAGCGTTGCTCCCGGATACAGGAGAACGCTACTTATCAACGGAGTTGGTTCCTGACCCCTAACTCCTTAAGGTGGGTTCTATAAATTCCCACCGTAATAATCACAATATAAAGCTAATTTATAGAACCCACCTTAATCTTTCAGCTAATTTCTCAACGGCGCGGGCACGATGAGAAATAGTGTTTTTAATATCATTGCCGAGTTCGGCGAAAGTCTTGTCATAGCCGTCGGGCTGGAAGATAGGGTCGTAGCCGAAACCTTCCGCGCCCGAACGCTCGGTCGTTATCTGCCCTTCTACTATTCCTTCAAAGAGAAGTTCCTGAGTTTCGGGAACGCTATCAGTGAGTTGCTGCCCGATAGTCGCCGGTTGCACGAGGCAAATCACTGTTTTGAAATGCGCTTTGCGGTTGTCCTTGCCCTGCAGTTTCTGCAGCAATACGGTCATGTTCGCCTCGCTGTCATGGCTTTCACCCTGACCGTTTATAGCGGCATAGCGCGCGCTGTATATTCCCGGCTCGCCATTTAACGCCTCGACCTCAAGACCTGTGTCGTCGGCGAAGCAAGGTATATTGTATTTTCTGTAAATATACTGCGCCTTCTGCCTTGCGTTAGCTGCGAGGGTTTCGCCTGTCTCCGGTATGTCCTCGTGGCAGTCTATGTCGTTAAGAGAAAGTACGCGAAACCTCTCTCCGAGAATTTTGCGTACTTCATCCAACTTATGCTTGTTGTTTGTTGCGAAAACTATGTCCATGATTAACCAATGAACTTTTTGGGTTAATGCCTTATAACATCGAAACCTTCTCCATAGACTCCAATAACACGCGACTGCGACACGAAGGCGTTAGGGTCTATTGACTTGATTATTCTGAATATTTCAGCCGACTCCACATTGCGTGCAAGGATACACAGCACCTTGCGCTCCTGTCCGGTGTACCATCCGTGACCGTCGAGAATGGTAACGCCGTGGCGCGTGTGTGTGCCTATGGCATTGGCAAGCTCCTGATACTTCTCCGAGAAGATGAGGAACTGCACCGAAGAGCGCCGGCGGTTCATTATCTGGTCCAGCACAACGGTCTCTACAAACATACTGATAAGACCGAACACCACCACCTGAACCCTGTCAATCATGGTGCCAAACTGCTCTATGAACAGCGAACTGCTTATGATGAAGAAGTCGATGGCGACGATGCCTTGTCCCATGGAGAAGTTCTTCAGCTTGTTGAGTACGGCAGCCACAATGTCTGTTCCACCCGTGCTTCCCTTATGCAGAAACACTATGGACAAGGAAAGACCGGCGAGGCAACAGCCTAAAACAAGTCCCATGAACTTCTGGTCTTCACCGAGGATGGTTATCAGCGAGCCGTCAGCATTGGTAACAAGTCCTACGCCTATATGAAGCATTGCCGTGAGCACTGCGATAGCATAGATTGTCTTGGCAAGGAATTTCCATCCAAGAATCCATAGCGCAAAGCCGAGCAGCATCGCATTGACAATGAGATAAGTGTAGTCAACAGGAATGTTGCTGGCGTAATAGACGATAGTAGCCAAACCAGTAACACCGCCACAGACAATCTTGTATGGCAGCAAGAACACTGTGTATGCCACAGCATATACGGCAAGGGCAATAGTAATCCAGAAATATTCGCAGAATGTTCTCCACGCTTCCATCGGGTTTATCTTGCCGATTGTCCTGAATAGCTTATTGTTCCACCACATAGGAGTAGGTATATATTAATGTTTAATGATTATTGATTAAAGCGGTGTTTCGTTTGCCCCGAATTAATAAATTATCATTAATAATCAATTGTTTTCGAGAGCTGAGTTACTTCACCACAACATTTATGAGTCGCTTAGGCACGATGATAACCTTCTTCACCTCTTTGCCGTCGATATATTTCGCTGTGCGAGGGTCGCCCATCACAGCCTCTTCGATAGCCTTGTTGTCGGCATCGGCAGGGAACTCAATATCGAATCGCGCCTTACCATTGAACGACACAGCGAGCTTCATAGTGTTCTCTACGAGATATTTCTCATCGTAAACAGGCCACTGCGCATCGCATACGCTGCCTTCATTGCCGTACATGTGCCACAGTTCCTCAGCGATATGCGGTGCGAACGGTGCGATGCAGACGATAAGGTTCTGGAGCAATGCCTTGTCAACGCATTTCTGCTGTGAGAGTTCGTTCACACAAATCATGAATGCAGATATGGCAGTGTTGTATGAGAAGTTAGGAATATCTTGTGAAACCTTCTTGATGAGCTTGTGAACGCTCTTCAGATTGTCAGGCGTGCTCTGCGCTCCCTCTGCAGGAGTTTCCACAGGTTTTGTCAGCAATGCCCAGAACTTCTTCAAGAAGCGGTGGCAACCGTCGATGCCGTTAGTGTCCCAAGGCTTTGACTGCTCAACAGGTCCGAGGAACATTTCGTACAGACGAAGGGTGTCGGCACCGTATCTCTCGACAATCATATCAGGGTTGACAACATTGAACATAGACTTTGACATCTTCTCCACAGCCCATCCGCAGATATATTTGCCGTCTTCAAAGATGAACTCAGCATCGTTGTATTCAGGACGCCAAGCCTTGAAAGCCTCTATGTCGAGCACATCATTGCTTACGATGTTCACATCGACATGGATAGGAGTTGTCTTGTAATCCTTCTTCAGTCCGCAAGAGACAAACTTGCCCTTGTCGTCGCCTTCCTCTATGCGATAGACGAAGTTTGAGCGACCTTGTATCATTCCCTGGTTGACAAGTTTCTTGAAAGGCTCCTCATTCTTTGACACGCCGAGGTCGAAGAGGAACTTGTTCCAGAAGCGAGAGTAGATAAGGTGACCGGTAGCGTGCTCTGAACCGCCCACATAGAGGTCAACATTCTGCCAGTATTCAGCCGCGGCATCGCTCAAAAGGGCCTTGCCATTATGTGGGTCCATATAGCGGAGATAGTAAGCAGATGAGCCAGCAAAGCCAGGCATTGTATAGAGTTCGATTGGGAACACTGTCTTATCGTCTATGAGACCGTTGTCAACAATCTTCTTGTTTGCCTCGTCCCACGCCCAAACCTTAGCGTTTCCGAGTGGTGGCTCGCCAGTCTCTGTTGGCAGGAACTTGTCAACAGCAGGCAGTTCGATAGGCAGACACTCCTCTGGAATCATTGTTGGGATGCCCTTCTTGTAGTAAACAGGGAATGGCTCGCCCCAATAACGCTGACGAGAGAAGATGGCGTCGCGCAGACGATAGTTCACCTTGACACGACCGATATTGTGCTTCTTTACGAAAGTCTTTGTAGCGGCGATGGCCTCCTTCACGGTAAGTCCATTGAGGTTCAGCGACTCTCCGTCGTACTCAACAGACGTCTTGCCAGCAGCAGGCGAGTTGCTTACGATACCTTCCTTTGCATCATAGCTCTCCTCTGACACATCGGCACCCTCAATGAGCGGAACGATTGGCAGGTTGAAATGCTTGGCGAAAGCATAGTCGCGCGAGTCATGAGCAGGAACAGCCATGATTGCGCCTGTGCCATAACCAGCGAGGACATACTCGGAAATCCAGATAGGGTTCTTCTCGCCCGTGAATGGGTTTATGGCATAAGAGCCGGAGAACACACCCGTAACCTTATGGTCTATCTGGCGTTCACGCTCTGTGCGCCCTGCAACATATTTCACATAAGCCTCAACCTCTGCCTTCTGTTCAGGCGTTGTGAGCTCAGCGACGAGTTCGCTCTCAGGAGCAAGCACCATGAATGTTACGCCAAACATAGTGTCGGCGCGAGTGGTGAAGATAGTGAAAGACTTATCGCTGTCGGCAACTTTGAATTCCGCCTCCGTACCTTCTGAACGACCAATCCAGTTCTTCTGCGTCTCTTTTATGGAGTCGCTCCACTGAATGTCCTGCAGACCGTCGAGCAGACGCTGTGAATAAGCCGACACACGCAAGCACCACTGCCGCATCTTCTTCTGCTCCACAGGGAAGCCTCCGCGTACGGACAAGCCATCAACAACCTCGTCGTTGGCAAGCACGGTGCCAAGACCGGCACACCAGTTTACCATAGTCTCGCCCATAAAGGCTATGCGGTAGTTCATCAGTGTGTCGCTCTTCTGGCTCTCGTCCATAGCCTTCCATTCCTCGGAAGTAAACTGCATCTCCTCTGAACAAGCGGCGTTCACGCCTTCTGTTCCCTTTTCCTCAAAATGGGCGATAAGGCTTTCTATAGGCTGCGCCTTCTTGCAGTCGTTGCAGAACCATGAGTTAAACATCTTTTGGAACGCCCATTGAGTCCAATGGTAGTATTTTGGGTCGCAGGTGCGCACCTCTCTATCCCAATCGAAGCAGAAGCCTATCTTGTCCAACTGCTCACGATAGCGGTTGATATTGGCATCTGTTGTCACCTCCGGGTGCTGACCTGTCTGAATGGCATACTGCTCGGCAGGCAGACCGTAAGCGTCGTAACCCATCGGATTCAGTACATTGTAACCCTGCAGACGCTTGTGGCGCGCAAAGATGTCTGAAGCGATGTAGCCCAACGGATGGCCTACATGCAGTCCTGCTCCCGATGGATAAGGGAACATATTGAGTACATAATATTTCTCGCGTGAACTGTCTTCGCTCACCTTGTAAGTCTTCTGTTCAGCCCAAGCCTTCTGCCAGCGCTGTTCAATTTCTCTAAAATTATATTCCATTTTCTTTAAGTAGTAAGTACCAAGTAGTAAGTACTAAGTAGTAAGTACTAAGTAGTAAGTACTAAGTAGTAAGTACTAAG
>JABUUE010000051.1:9748-25343 GCA_021443335.1 Bacteroidaceae bacterium | reverse complement strand
TTCCTCTATCAGATAGACAATGATGTCACTGACTGTAAGGAAGTAACTTTTTGGGTTAAATGCGAAGTTTATAAGAGTAATCATACTTTGTACTTACTACTTCGCACTTTATACTTTCACTTCATCTCCACTTCTTAAACGGATTATTTATCAGATAGGAGTTATAGAACCTCATGTCGCCCGTAACCTCAAAGGCTATGAACGAAGGTTTCTTGTATGGCTCATCGGCAGAACCTAACTCCACTTCCGCCATCACCAACCCTTCATTATCGCCATAGAACTCATCGACCTCAAAGGTATGCTTTCCGTCGGGCGAGGGCACGAGGTAGCGTGTCTTGTCTATCACACCGCCATCGCATAGCGCCATCAGGGCGTTGGCATCGTCAAGCGATATAGGTGTTTCAAACTCCATTCGCCCAATTCCGTCAGCCGACGGACCTTTGATGGTGAGGAAGCCCTCATTATCGCGTATGCGCACGCGAACAGTCTTGCCAGAGGCTCTGCATATATACCCCTGGCAAATACGATAGGCTTTAACCGCAAGTTTCTTGTAGTCATCATTGTTAGTGTCAACAAGAAACTTGCGTTCTATTTCGTGTCCTGTCATTTACCGTTACGCTCCCTTCAGGAAACTATTGCATCACTAAGTATGTAGAAACAAATATAATGACGAAAAGTATAAGCAGAATTACTGATATCCAGCGTATAACACTTCTGCCCTGTTGCTCCATCTGCTTCTCGCGACGCTCGCGATAAACAGCTCTTTTATTCTTATTGCTCATAATATGAATTTGGGGTTGTTAGTTTTTTCCGACTGCAAAAGTAATAAGTTTTTATCAATCAGCAAAGTATTTGTCTGTTTTTTTCTCTTTGACTCCTGGTAAACACTGTTTCTTCCGCCAAATGTTCCTTATTCCATTATTATAATGCAGTCTTTGAGGTTCACACTGCTATTGCCAACCATTATCTTGAACTCTCCCGGCTCAAAGACCTTGTTGAGTGTTGAATCGTAATACATCAGGTCGTTCTTGCTGAGTGTGAAGTCTATCGTCTTCTCTTCTCCAGCCTTCAGCTGTACCTTTTGGAAGCCTCGCATCTCCTTTACAGGACGCACACAGGTAGATAGTTCATCGTGGATATAGAGCTGCACAACCTCCGCACCATCAACGGCAGATGTGTTCTTGACAGTACAAGACACCTTTACCTCCTCATTCTGCGAATAAGTCTTCTTACTTGCCACAGGCGCTGATACCTCAAATGTGGAGTAACTCTTGCCATAACCGAAAGGATAGAGGCAATGCTCGTCAACATCTGTCGGCTCAAAGATATATGAGCGGAAGCGGTTAGGCTTGCGGTTATAATAGCAAGGGAGAGAGCCTGTAGAGCGCGGCATACTTACAGAGAGCTTGCCCTCAAAGTTCTTCTCGCCGAAGAGCAGGTCGGCAGCGGCATTGCCACCCTCCTGACCGATATAGAAGCACTGCACAAGGGCATTGGAATTTTCCTTCGCCTTGTTAAGGAGCAGCGGACGGCCACCAGTAACCATTGTTACCACCGGCTTGCCAACCTTCTTGATTGCTTCAATAAACTCATCCTGATAGCCGAGCATGTGAAGGTCGTCGCGGTCGCCGACATGGAATATCTCGCCCCACGCCTCACGACAGAAACTCTCGTTCTCGCCAACGCAAAGAACAACCACATCGGCCTTCTTTGCCACCTCAACAGCCTCCTGCAGCAATCGGTCGTTCACCTCCTTTGTCTGTAATTCATTGTTGTTATTGCCCCACCACTGTCCGGGTGTTACGCTGTACTGGCATCCAAGAGCATACAGCACCTCTATGTTCTTGCCCTGCGCATAGTTCTTGATACCATCGAGAATGCTCACGCCTGGGTATTTAGGTTCTGCAGTATAGCCGCCGTAAGGCAGTTCGGTGGCGTTCTGTCCCATCACGGCAATGGTAAGTTTCTTGTTGCCATCGAGAGGCAGTATGCCATCGTTCTCAAGAAGTACCATCGTCTTTTGTGCCGCCTCGCGAGCCACCTGCTTATGCTCCGCACTGTTGTTCACCTTTTGCATAAACTTGATATCGGCAGGATTGTCCTCGTCAAACAGTCCAAGACGGTATTTCACCCAAAAGACATTCTCCAAAGAGCGGTCAAGGAGGCTCTCTGATACCCTACCCTCTTCAACAGACTCTTTGAGCATCTGGTAAGTTCCCTCCGCACCGATGATATCAACATCAATGCCTGCCGCAATAGCCAACTCAGCGGCTGCGCGAAGGTCGGGCGCGATATGGTTCACGGTATTTACAACATCCACAGCGTTCTGGTCGGATATTATTGCGCCCTTGAAGCCAAGCTTACCGCGAAGCACATCCTGAAGAAGGAACTTGTTTACCGTAACTGGTATGTCGCACACATCGTTGTATGCAGGCATTACGCAGGCAGTTCCAGCCTTTATAGCCATCTCGAAAGGCAGAGCATGATTGTTGAGCAGGTCGTTATAGTTGCCAGGATAAGCCGCAACATTTCTTCCGCCTTCCACCTGACCGTGACCCATATAGTGTTTCAGTGTTGCTGCCATATACAGTTCACCATTGCTGCCCATCTTCTGGAAAGAACGCACAGCCTGCGAGCCAAGCATACCACAGAGGTAAGGGTCTTCGGAATACATCTCCTCTATACGGCCGAAACGCGGCTCGCGGGCAAGGTCAAGGATAGGCGAGAAGAACATCCTTATGCCGCGAGAATGAGCTTCGAGGGCGGTGGCATCGTAAACCTTGCGCACCATTGCCGTATCAAAAGAGCATCCCAAGGAAATGGCTTGTGGAAACACTGTCGCGCCATTGCCCATAAGTCCGTGCAAACCTTCACCGATGAACAGTATTGGCACAGCGTGCGGCAGTGATGCGTTGTACTTCTTCAGCGAGTTCAGCTGTCGGCAATAGCGCTCTTGCGTCTTGCTATTGGCGAAGTCTATGTTCATCAGTCCTACGCCATGAGGGTAATACTTCCTCAGCGAGTCGATGCTTAGATTGCCTTCCTCGTCAGAAGCCTGCTCTATTATGTAGATAGAGCCCGACTGCAACTGTGCCAACTTCTCTTCGAGAGTAAGTTTTGAAATGGCGTCTTTCACAATCTGTCTGCCTCGCGCCTCATATTCAGCAGGAGTAAGCGGAGCAGGAGCGACCTTCTTCTTTTTAGCCGCAAAGCCGCCGGTAGCAAGAAGGGCGGCAAAGAGTAGGAGAAATATTCTTTTCATGGGGTTATATCACATTTTAGTAATCGTTAAACTTTTACCAACTCAAACACTCTTGACGCGAACTCATCGTTCATATCAAACGTAACATCAATACCTGAATTCATCAGCACACGACCTGACACTGACTTGCCATCAAGAGGCGAGCGGCGCTTCTCGTCAGCAACATTAATCTCACGAATCTTATAGGTTGCGTTTGGATCAAGTCCTGCCATACGAACAAGAGGGTAGCGTGTGTACTTATAGTGGCGTAGCTTATAGGCGAAGAACACCGCCTTATCCTTTGACTCCGACACATACATCAGTGAGGCAATGTCTGGGTTGTCGTAAGGAGAGATTAGGCGATACTGGTCGCCAAACTGCACTGTCTCACGGATTCTCTTGTATTCCGCAATGGCTTTCTTGCTAAATGCAAACTCCTGCTCGTTCATCTCCTTAGGTTGCATCTCCATGCCGAGACGACCGCTGGAAGCCACATCAAAGCGGAACTTTATCGGAATATTTCGCTGGGTGTTGTGGTTAGGCGATGTGCTTACATGCTGCGCCATTGATATCGCAGGGTAGAAATAGCTTGTGCCCCACTGCAAATAGACGCGTTGCAGCGCATCGGTATTGTCTGAAACCCAGAACTCATCGAAGTAAGGCATAGCGCCGTAGTTTGTTCTGCCGCCTCCCGAACCGCAAGCTTGGATAACCTTGTCAGGATATTTCTCACGGATACGCTTCAAAGTCTTGTCAAGACCAAGCACATAATCGACATAAAGGTTGCTTTGGCGGTCCTTTGGCAGATAGGGCGAACCATAGTTGGCTATCGGACAGTTTGCATCCCATTTGATGTAATACAGCTCAGGGAACTTGCCGAAAAGGTCGTCAACCACCTTCACCACAAAGTCCTGCACCTTTGGATTTGTCATGTCAAGCACGAACTGCGTACCGCCACGCCCCAACTGCAGCGGACGTCCGCCGGCTGTCAACGCCCAATCGGGATGCTTCTCGTAGAGTTCAGAAACGGTGTTAGACATTTCCGGCTCAATCCATATTCCGAACTTCACGCCCGATTTCTTCGCCTGCGCGAGCAGTCCTTCAATGCCATTAGGCAGTTTGCGAGTGTCAACAACCCAGTCGCCGAGCGATGAGTTATCCACATTACGAGGGTATTTGTCGCCAAACCATCCGTCGTCCATCACGAACAGTTCACCGCCGAGAGCAGCAATATCGTCCATCATTGCCGCCATCTCCTTCTCCTTGATATCAAGATAGACTCCTTCCCATGAGTTCAGCAGGATGTCTCGCACGCGGTTGCCATGGGCAATCATACCGTTTCGCGCCCACTTATGGATATTGCGCGACACGCCTCCAAGACCTTTATCGGAGTAGGTTAGCGCAAGTTTTGGAGTGGTGAATGTCTTGCCTGCGTCGAGATGATACTGGGAAGCGTAGTCATCAATGCCAGCGAAGAACAGATGATAGTCGAGGTCGGTTGTCTCCATGCGGAGTTTATAGTTTCCGTTCCAGCACAATACGGCACCAATACAGCGTCCGCTATTCTCCTGTGGTTTGCCATCGAGCGATATCATTATCTCTGGATGAGTGGTGTGGGCGTTGCGCGTGCCGTCAGTGTTTGCTATGTACATACCACCCTCCTCCACCTTCTCTGTTGTGATACGTGTCTCGTTAGCCCATGTGCCGTGAAGGTGTGAGGTCCACACATCGCCGCGATGGATGGGAAGAAAACCTGAATCATAGTGGTTGAGCAGTATTGTTTTCTTCTCATTGTTGGTTATCTCCGTCCATGTTTCTATGACATCTGTCGAGTTGTGCGTCTGATAACACACTGTAACCTCCAGCGGATATATCTTATCCTTCATAAGTATGCGATACACCTTGCCGTCGTTTACCGCCTCCTCGCTCATGCTCTTGTACTCGAGCGCAAGCGTTTGGTTGCCGTCGGCATGCTGCAGTTGCAGGCATGAAGGGTAGTTGAACGATGTGCCAAACACAGGATATGCATCCCAAAACCATTTCGGGGAGCCGTCGAAATCAGCCATAGTAACCTTGTCGCCATAGTAACGCACCTTCAGGGCCTCCCCCTCCTTGGCTGTTAGCAGCAACGAAGTGTTGTTTGTTGAGACGATGAAATCCTTCGCCTGGAGCGACAATACCGCCGCCATAAAAGCGAAAAGAAGTACTGATAGTTTTTTCATTTTAGAGAGAAAAATAGGTTAATTTAAGTGCAAATTTAGAAATACTTTGTATTAATTTTGCCAAAATTATCATAAAAATGTTTGAAAAGTTGTATGTTTGCCCAAAAAGTATTAGTTTTGCAAACGAAACTACACTTTTTAACTACAACCTAATGGCACATAACAATCCTGGTATTCGCAATCGTTCTGGTATTCTACATGAGATTACTCCTATAATGGAGTCTAATATTGTCTATATCGTTGACCGTAAACAGAAGGTTTTTGATTTTCCAATCCATACCCATGAGGTGTGCGAACTGAACTTTATAGAGCGCGCTTCCGGTGCAAAGCGCATCGTCGGCGACAGCGAGGAGGTAATCGACGACATGGACCTTGTGCTCATCAACAATCCCGACCTTGAACATATATGGGAAAAGAGTGAATACAAAGGACATAATGCCCGTGAAGTGACCATACAGTTCGACATACATTTTGAGGACGACAGCATATTCGTTGCCAGTCCTTTCCGCTCCATCCGCGAGATGATGCTCAGGGCGCGTCGCGGACTGGCGTTTTCACGCGAGTCAATAATAAAGGTCTATCATCTGCTTGACACCATCGGCAATATCTCCGACGGCTTCTATTCGCTGACAAACCTCCTGACCATCCTCTACGAACTGTCAAAATGCGAAGCAAGAATTCTCGCATCAAAAGACTATCTCAACGACATTGTTTGCGAGGACAACGAGAAGATAGAGAAGATAAAGGACTACATCCACTGCCACTACCGCGAAGAGATAACACTGCCAGAGATTTCAAAGATGTCGGGCATGAGCATAAGCAGTTTTGGAAGATTCTTCAAACAGCAGACCGGACGCACACTCTCGGAATACATCATCTATCTCAGACTCAGTTACGCCACAAGCAGACTTATCGAGAGCACTGACAGTATTTCCGATATATGTTTCGACTCTGGCTTCAACAACATGAGCCATTTCAACCGCCTCTTCAAGCGCAACAAAGGATGCTCACCATCACAATTCCGCGAGACATACCGCGTGCGCCAGAAGTTTGACGAAGGTGTGCCTACAAAGACATTCTGACCTACCTCCCCCTAAACGATGTACTAAGAGGGAATATTTACTACCTACAGGTGGGTTCTATAAATTAGTTCCCACGTGTTTTAACTTAATGAGTTTATATCTGGCTTGGTCATTTTGAGTTTTTTATTGGCATCTTACCTTCCATTTTGTAATGAAAGATGTTATCTATCGTTACAAAATGAAAGTTAATCTACTCAATAAAAACTCTCAAAAATGCCTCAAGCTAATTTATAGAACCCACCTACAATGAAAAACTTTTTAACCCTTATTACCTTATTTGTTTTGTCTGCCGCAAGTCCCGCGCTTGCCGCTGAGAAATATTCCGTAGCTGGACTATATCAGCTGGCAGGTTCTGGCAGAGTTGTCTATAACTTCAACCAAGGCTGGCGCTTCTTCCTCGGAGATGCGAAAGGAGCAGAGAATGCTAATTTCGACGATTCGCAATGGGATGTTGTATGCACTCCGCACTCTCCATTGCTTACTCCTGTGGAGGGTAGCGGTGGAAGAAACTACCAGGGAGTGGTATGGTATCGCAAGCATTTCACCATGCCCGAGAGCGCAAAGGGGAAAGATGTTATACTGCACTTCGAGGCCATCATGGGCAAGCAGAAGGTGTATGTGAACGGAAAATTAGCGAAAGAACATCTTGGCGGCTATCTGCCTGTGCAGGTGAACCTTACCGCCTGTGGCGTGAAAGCTGGTGAGGAGGCTATCGTTGCGGTGATGGCTGACAACAGCGATGACAAGAATTTCCCTCCAGGCAAGAAGCAGTCGCAACTGGACTTCTGCTATCACGGCGGCATATACCGCGATGTGTGGCTCATTGTAAAGAGTCAGGTGGCTATAACCGATGCCACGGAACGCAACCAGACTGCTGGCGGCGGTGTCTTTATACATTATAATAATATAAGCGAAAAATCTGCGGAGATGTTCGTGGATGTGGAAGTAGGCAAAGGCTCGCAAGGAAACAACAGCAAACAAGAAACCGTCACAGTGCAGGCGAAGGTAACAAATACCGATGGTGTGGTCGTAAGCACGATGAAGCAGAAGATTGGTGTCAAGGATTTCGCAACAGCACATCTTTCCACAAAGATTAAGAACCCGCAGCTATGGACGCCAGAAAACCCGTATCTTTATAATGTGGATATAACCATTCTGCAAAGCGGCAAGAGCATTGACGGCGGCACGGTAAGGACTGGTATCCGCTCTTTCGCATTCAAGGGACAAGAAGGCTTCTGGCTCAACGGCAAGCCTTACCGCCAACTGATAGGCGCCAACCGTCATCAGGACTTTGCTTATGTGGGCAACGCCATGAGCAACTCACAGCAGTGGCGCGACGCAAAACGCTTGAAGGAATCAGGCATGAACATTATCCGCGTGGCTCACTATCCGCAAGACCCTTCATTCATGGACGCCTGCGATGAACTCGGCATATTTGTTATTGTGGCTACACCCGGCTGGCAATACTGGAACAAAGACCCTAAGTTTGGCGAACTTGTTCATCAGAACACTCGCGAGATTATCCGTCGCGACCGCAACCACCCTTGCGTACTGATGTGGGAGCCTATCCTTAACGAGACTCGCTATCCTGAGGATTTCTCTCTTCAGGCGCTGCAAATAACAAAAGATGAGTACCCTTATCCTTACCGCCCGATAGCTGCTGCTGATATGCATTCGGCAGGTGTGAAGGAAAATTACGAGGTGCTCTACGGCTGGACAACCGACATAGGCAAAGAGGGCGTGCCTACAGACAAATGTATCTTCACACGCGAGTTTGGCGAAATGGTTGACGACTGGTATGCCCACAACAATCTTAACCGTGCGGCACGCGCTTGGGGAGAGAAGCCAATGCTTACCACCGCGATAAGTCTGAACGACACTTACAACGAGATGTTCATGGGCGGTCAGTTCATTGGCGGTTGCCAGTGGCATCCGTTCGACCACCAGCGCGGATACCATCCCGACACTTACTACGGCGGTATATACGATGCTTTCCGGCAGAAGAAATATGCGCAACCTATGTTTGCTGCCATGGACGATACGCAAGCGCCAAATGTTTTCATCGCACACGAGCTGTCGCCATTCTCTGACGATGATGTCATCGTGTTCTCCAACTGCGACTCCGTGCGCCTGACAGCTTTCGAAGGCGACAAGGTAGAGACCATCTCGCAAGGACAGAGCAAGGGACACAGCGTGGCTTTCTCCAAGACTTATGAGGGAAAGAAAGGACTGTTCGTGTTCCACAACTTCTGGAATTTCTGGCAAGCACGCCAATATAGTTACAACAAAAAGAACTGGCAGCGCGTCTCGCTTCTTGCCGAAGGTTTCAAGGACGGCAAGATAGCCTGCTCACAAAAGAAGATGCCTTCTCGCCGTTCTACAAAGCTGCGCCTCTATGTTGACGATATGGGCAAGCCTCTTGAGGCTGACGGTTCAGACTTTGTGGTAGTGGTGGCAGAGGTTACCGACGATAATGGCAATGTGCGCCGCTTGGCGATGGACGATATCCGTTTCGAGGTTACAGGCGAAGGACGTATCATCGGCGAACAGGACGAGATTGGTGCTAACCCTCGTCGCGTGGAATGGGGCAGCGCACCTATACTGCTGCAAGCGACAAACACTCCTGGCAAGATAACCATCATCGCGAAATCATGGAAAGATGATGCCACATACGCCTTGGCTCCAGACACAATAACAATAGAAAGCGTCATGCCAGAGATAACCGCTGTTTATAAGGATGTTCCATCTGTAAAACAACGCTCAAGCAAGCAGACCGCGCTTAAGCAAGCAAACAAAATATCAGAAGCCGAACGCCAGAAGATGCTTGAGGAGGTCAACAAGCAGCAAATGGAGTTTGGAATAGGACAATAACTTGCCGAGGGACGATAAATATATGTGAAATATGACAATAGAAGAACTATACAAGATTTATCTTGACAATCCAAACATCACGACCGACAGTCGCAACTGCCCCAAACATTCCATATTCTTCGGAATAAAGGGAGAGCATTTCGACGGCACACTCTACGGCGACAAGGCAATAGAGAACGGCGCAACACTTGCGATAACAGAGAACTCCCTTGAAACACTGCAAAAGTTAGCTAACTACCATATCCGCCAACTGAAGGCAAAGGGACTAAAGGTGATAGGCATCACAGGCACCAACGGCAAGACGACAACGAAGGAACTCGTCTCAACGGTATTGCAGAAGAAGTACAACGTGCTTTACACCCTCGGCAATTTCAACAATCATCTTGGCGTGCCGCTGACATTGCTGCGCCTCCGCCCTGAGCACGATATAGCAGTTATTGAGATGGGCGCAAACCATCCAGGCGAGATTAAGGACTTAGTGAATATCGTGGAGCCGCAATATGGACTCATCACCTCTGTCGGCAGAGCGCATCTTGAAGGCTTTGGAGGCTTTGAGGGCGTGATAAAGACAAAGGGCGAATTGTACGACTTCCTGCGCGAACACGGTGGGAAAGTGTTCCTCAACACAAGCAATGAGCATCTTGTGCCAATAGCAAAGGACATTGAGACCATACCTTATATTGAAGGAAAGGTGGAGGAATGCAATCCTTACGTAAAATTCTCTTTCTCTGGCAGTCACGAAGATGTTACTTGCCAAACCAACCTCATAGGTGATTACAACATCGTCAATCTCCTTGCGGCAGCCACAGTGGGACGTTATTTCGGTGTGTCAGACGAGGACATCTCCGCAGCCCTTGCAAGTTATTCGCCAACGAACAACCGTTCGCAACTGATGAAGACAAGCAAGAACACGCTCATCGTTGACGCTTACAATGCCAACCCCACATCTATGGCGGCAGCACTCGACAACTTCAAGGCCATCAACGCCACACAAGAGAAGATGGTTATACTCGGCGGCATGGGCGAGCTTGGACCGACATCCGCAGAAGAGCATCAGAAGATACGCGAGAAGATTGAGGCTGTGGGCGTGAAGACAGTGTGGCTCGTGGGGGAGCTGTGGGGCGACTGCACCTTCAAGAATGTTGACGAGGTGATTGCACATCTTGAGAAAGAGCCGTTAGCCGACAAGCTAATCCTTATTAAAGGCTCTAACTCACAGAAACTTTTCAAACTCCCGGAATATCTTTAAATTAAATAGAAAAAACACTTATGGCAGACGATAAAAAGATAATATTCTCGATGGTCGGTGTATCAAAGACCATCCGCCAGAACAACAAGCAAGTATTGAAAAACATCTATCTCTCATTCTTCTACGGAGCGAAGATAGGTATCATTGGTCTTAACGGCGCTGGTAAATCAACGCTGATGAAGGTTATTGCCGGCATCGACAAGGACTATCAGGGCGAGGTGGTGTTTGCTCCCGGCTATAGCGTAGGCTATTTGGAACAGGACCCTCTTATCAATGATGACAAGACTGTTAAGGAGGTCGTGATGGAAGGCGTGCAATATATAGCCGATGCATTGAAGGAATATGAGGAGATAAACCAGAAGTTTGGACTGCCTGAGTATTATGAGGACCAGGACAAGATGGACCAGTTGTTCGCTCGACAGGGTGAACTGCAAGACATCATCGACTCCACCGACGCATGGAACCTTGACTCACGCCTTGAACGCGCGATGGACGCCCTGCGCTGTCCGCCAGAGGATGCTCAGGTGAAGTACCTGTCTGGTGGTGAACGCCGCCGCGTGGCTCTCTGCCGTCTGCTTCTCCAAAAGCCTGATGTGCTACTTCTCGACGAGCCTACCAACCACCTTGATGCGGAAAGCATCGACTGGCTGGAGCAACATCTGCGCCAATATCAAGGCACGGTGATCGCTGTTACCCACGACCGCTACTTCCTTGACAACGTGGCAGGATGGATTCTCGAGCTCGACCGCGGCGAGGGAATACCTTGGGAGGGCAACTACTCCTCTTGGCTTGACCAGAAGACCAAGCGAATGGCAATGGAAGAGAAGGTGGCAAGCAAGCGCCGCAAGACTCTTGAACGAGAGTTGGAATGGGTGAGAATGGCACCTAAGGCTCGTCAGGCAAAGGGTAAAGCTCGTCTGAACTCTTACGAAGCACTCCTCAACGAGGATGTGAAGCAGAAAGAGGAGAAGCTCGAAATATTCATCCCTAACGGTCCACGCTTGGGCAATAAGGTCATCGAGGCCATCGATGTGAAGAAGGCTTATGGCAACAAACTGCTTTATGACAAGCTGAACTTCATGCTGCCGCCAAACGGCATTGTGGGCGTTATCGGTCCTAACGGTGCAGGAAAGACAACACTCTTCCGACTGATTATGGGCTTGGAGACTGCCGACGGAGGCTCGTTTGAGGTAGGCTCAACAGTGAAACTTGCCTATGTTGACCAGCAACATAAGAGCATCGACCCAGATAAGAGTGTCTATGAGGTGATTAGTGGCGGCAACGAACTGATGCGCCTTGGCGGCAGGGATGTTAACGCCCGCGCTTATCTCAGCAAGTTCAATTTCTCTGGTGCCGACCAAGAGAAGAAATGTAAGGTGCTTTCCGGTGGTGAGCGAAACCGTCTGCAATTGGCTCTCGCACTGAAAGAAGAGGGTAACGTTCTTCTTCTCGACGAGCCGACAAACGATATTGATGTGAATACTCTCCGCGCTTTGGAGGAAGGTTTGGAGGCATTCGCCGGATGCGCCGTGGTTATCTCTCACGACCGCTGGTTCCTCGACCGTATCTGCACCCACATTCTCGCCTTTGAAGGCAACAGTGAAGTGTTCTTCTTCCAAGGCAGCTATTCAGAATACGAGGAAAACAAGAAAATGCGAATGGGCGGCGAAGAGCCTAAACGCATAAGATACCGTTCGTTAGAAGGATGACTCTGACTCAGACATTGACTCTGAGTTCGCTCCCCCTTTAGGGGGTTGGGGGCCAACCTAAAGCCCTACAAGGTGGTAAATGCCGCCGGGTAGGGCTTTTACTATGCCCTCCATTTCAAGGTCGAAAAGCAGCGACGACAGTTGCGCGATAGGTGTCTGCGACTGTACAGAGAGCGTGTTTATCTGAAGGTCGTTATTAGATTTAAGAACATTAACTATGCGCTGCTCCTCAGGCGACAAGGAGGGGAAGAGAGATGTTTGTATTCCTTCGTTGCGCGCCTTTTGGAGAGTCTGCTCGCTGTTCCATCCCATAGCCTGCACAAAGTCCAGGGCATTGATGAATATCTGCGCCTTGTTCTTGGCTATAAGCGTGTTGCAGCCTTCAGAATACTGGTCGCCTATTCTGCCCGGCACAGCAAAGACATCACGGTTATACTCGTTGGCTATGCGGGCAGTGGAAAGACTTCCACCCTTATATGCGCTCTCGATGATTACCGTCGCGTCAGTCAGTCCTGCCACGATGCGGTTACGGCGCAAGAAGTTCATCCTGTCAGCGCGCGTCTGCTGGAAATATTCTGTCAGCAATCCGCCCTGCCCCACCATCTTCTTTGCCATATTCCTGTGGGCGGCAGGATATAGGGTATCAAGCCCATGCGCCAGCACGCCCACGGTTTCTAATCCCTCTTGCAACGCTTTCTTGTGCGCCGCCCCATCAATGCCGTATGCCAGTCCACTGACGACCAAGGTGTCTGGGCACAGTTCTTTAAGTTCACCTATGAAGCGTTCCGTAACATCTTTCCCATAGACAGAACAGCGGCGAGTGCCCACAACGCTTACCGTATGCCTCTTGTTAAGGTCAGCACTGCCTAAATAGAACAGCACGAGGGGCGCGTCGTCACATTCCGCGAGCCTTTGAGGATAATCGGCATCGTTGATAGTGAAACATTTTATCCTGTGCTTCTCTATAAACTGCAGTTCCACCTCGGCGCGTCTTAGAGCCTCATCGCAATTACGGAATGCATTGACAATGTTCATGTTGCATTCCGGCAGAATCTGCCGTATGTCCGCCCGAAAGTCAAACAGCGCCTTAGCGGAGCCTGCCTTGTCTAACAGCAGTCGCATCTCAGCGATATGGAAGAAGCCGAGGCGCGTCAGCGCGAGCGTATGGAATATTTCGTCGTTATAATAAGGCATTGTCTATAATGTCGCTTGTTGTGAGTTTTCCGTTTATTACGCACACGCACTCTACATTACTCTGATGACACAGACGCATATCGCTCTTGCGATACAGACGGTGCGTGAATACATATTTTATTCCCTTGCGCTCAAAGTTAAGGCAAGAGACGATGATGTCGTCAGGGCGCAGTGGAATCTTGAATTTCATCTCCATCCTTGCAACCACAATCTCTATCCCCTGCTCGTGGAGTTGCGCAAAACTCAGGTTCTTCTCCTTAAGGAACAGGTGGCGAGTGTGTTCGGTGTAGTGCTGGTAGTTGGCATTGTTCACTATGCCCTGTATGTCGCATTCGTAATCGCGAACAGCAATCTCTGTTGTGAATTTATATGTTTGCATATCTCATACCTTCAGATATTCGTATCCAATTCTGCAATGCAGGCATTTCTTTTTGTCGCAATACTCCTTTTTCAATTGTATCAAGGCTTGCGAATCGCCCGCACAATCTACTTCAAGCCCGCAGTCCTTCCATGTGCGCGTGATGTTGTTATCTTCAGCCTTCAATTCTTCAAGGAAGGCGAAAGGCCTCTCCTGTAGGACCTCCTTTCCCATCGTCTTGCCATAAGCGAATAGTATGGGCACAACAGTATTTATTACTATCAGGTCGAGTGATGCTGCGGAGAGGTTCTTGTCGGCAGTGTTTAGAAGCGTATGAACATCCTTTACCGTCTCACATTCCACAATCCTTGACAGTTCCGTACGACGCTCGTAGTAAGCCTTTGCTAAGAGCAATATTCTGGCATGGGGGAAATTGGCTGGCCTCATGCGCAGATATTTCCACCGTCGCGGATTTATCGGCTGCAGACCGAACTTATACTGCATATACTGGTATTCCCTCTGCAAACGCTGCCTGTAATCATCGTCCTTGATGCGGTCTATCAGCCCAGCCTGTCCAAGGAATATCGCCTCTATCTGGAAAAGGTCGTCACGATGGTGCGCCACCTTCTCCAAAGGTATTGTCGATGCCCACTCTTCGAAAGCATCGCCGTTGACGCCAAAGCCGTAATTGCGTGCAAGGGTGATGAAGTAGCCCGCCTCCCATGAGCCGTTGCTCCTCCTTACCCTGTCGAGAATGCTCAGCGTCTTCTGCTCAAGACGCTCTGTCTGCAACTTAGTAAGGAAACTGTGAAGCATCAGTTTCGTAAGACTTGGGATTATCTTGTAGCATGGCGGATAGCGTTCCGTTTCGAGCAGAGCCTTGTAGTTCTGCTGAATCTTCTCAGGCACCTGCAGCTGCATCTGGTGGATATACTGTCCAGCCTCTGTCCGCACCTCAGTGTCGCAGACGCCCACTATATGCAGTATGACATTGTTGTACCTCTCGTCCTTGTCGTGACGGTGCAGATACCAGTCAGATGCCTTGTCGTGAATCTCCACATTGCCGGCCCACAGCTCCCCATCAATCCTCACCTTCGCATTGAAGAAGTCAGGGCCTTGGTCGTAATTGTGCAGTCCCACATCTATCACCTCCACCGACTTACCATCGGTGGTTCTCATTTCTCCGAGTGGAAACATCTTGTGTTTCCAGGTGTAGTGCAAAAGTTGTTCCATTAAGGTGTTCACATTAGTTTAAACCGACAAAAGTACACTTTTTACCTTTACCAGAAAAACTTTTTTACTGTTTTCTTTCTCTATTACCCAAAACTAATACTTATTTAACCCAAATATGGCTATCTACACCTAAAAACAACCATAGGTTACATTGGCTTCATGGGGAAAGTTACTATAAAATCTTCACTCTTTGCCATAAAATATTTGAAATATGCAAGTAAAATGTGCGAAACCACTGCGGTAACTATGTTTTTTTGACAGTTACTTTCTGCAAAGTTACCATTTTTATCCATTATAAAAGATAAAAAGCTTATGTTTCTTTATTTTATCCATTATAAAAGATAAAAAGCTTATGTTTCTTTATTTTATCCATTATATTTAACCCAAAAAGTTCATTAGAACGTATATGGGTTTTATTTATTGGACATTCTTACTA
>JABUUE010000051.1:0-9533 GCA_021443335.1 Bacteroidaceae bacterium | reverse complement strand
AACCCGTGATCTCCTGCGTGAGAGGCAGGCGTCCTGGACCACTAGACGAATCCAGCATTGCTTGGTTTTGCGGTGCAAAGGTAATGAAAATCCGCAAATTCCGCTCTGTAAAAGCAAAATATTTCAGTCTTCAAGCAATTTTCTTAATAATCATCAACTTAGAAAAGCCTTGGATTGATTAAAAACAACTTATCTGCTTCTTTTTACCTTCTGCTCGCAAACCGCAATTATTCCGGCAAAGTGTCCGCCATTATCTCGTTGCGTATCTGCGCTTCTTCTATGGCCATACGTGCCATGGTGCGCACACTTCTGCCTTCCATCATAAAGTCGTCGATAAGCCATGCGCCGTCAGACTTCTGCATCTTCAGTGTCAGCACATTCACCACCTGCCCGTTGGCAAACGGTCGCACCGCAACCTTCACCGTCGCGTCTTCATCGGTGTATGTGGCCACCCTTATCTGCTCAAGCACAGGACGGTTGTAATCCTGGGCGAAAATCCAGAAGTTCACTCCTATCCAATGCTCGCCTGTAGCGTTTGCCATAGAATAATATTCCTGGAAACGCGTGGTGCAATAACGACCGACATAGCTTGCGCGCGTGTCCATACGCAGCACATCTTCGTAAATCTTCTGCACCCGTCTGCGCAACATAGCCTCGCGGTCTTCCTGTGTCAGCTCTCTGGCAATGTCTTTCTCCTCTTCTATCTTGATATCTAAAGTATCCACATTGGGAGCAACAGCCACGCTATCCTCATCTTCCGGGATGAGTGCGTTAGTAGCCTTCGCGAAGAAAGCGTTGTAGGTATATAGGGCACCGGCAGCCACTATCGCCACTATAAGCGTGACGATGGTACAGCCCCAAAGTGCATTTTTCTTCTTGCCTTTCTTCGGTTCATTGTCATTATTGCCATAAACACCATACTGCGGTGCCATATCACCAATAACCGGACAATCTGATTTATCTCCGCTCTTATTGGTCGGTATAACAGGACGCTCTGCTACCTCTCTGCCGCAGAAGGGACAGAAACGGGCATCGGAAGGAAGTTCCCTGCCACAAAATTTGCAATATCTCATTATCATTATTTAGAAGTTCATAAAGTTCCCTGAAATTCTTCATCTCATCAGTGGCTTATTTTTACTTTCAGACAATCTTCGGGGAGAAGGTCTTCTATCAGTTCGGGCCATTCCATAAGGCAGAGGCAGCCACTGTCGATATATTCCTCATAGCCTATGTCGTAAACCTCCTCTATCTTCTTTATTCTGTAAAAGTCAAAATGATAGATTGGCTCCTGCGTGATGCTCGAGGTGTATTCGTTGACTATGGCGAATGTGGGCGAGGTCACCTGGTCTTCCACCTTCAGTTCATCGCAGATGGCCTTTACGAAGGTGGTCTTGCCAGCGCCCATCTCACCGTACAAGGCTATCACCCGGTTGTCGCCTATTTGCTGCAGGAACTCGCGCGCCGCCTCGTTTATCTTGTCCAATGATGGTATCTTAATTTCAAGCATAATTCTATTAGTCTCTGCGACGATGGTGTACATATTTTATTTCACGCATGGAATGCTGCCCCATGAAACGCGATTTATCCACATGCCCCCTTATGCCGTTGATATGTCCTTTAGCAGTATATTGCCACATGGCATAGTCCTTCTCGTCGGCAAGCACCGGCGGCTCATCGGTATAGCAAGCAATCATCAGCGGATAACCGTCAATCTTACCCATAAGGTATGTCTCGTAGAAGTTCTTGTACGTGTAGAGCAACGGCTTCTGCTGAATGGCCTCCTCTACAAGAGCAATGAACTTAAACAGCGAGTCGCAGAAGCGGTCGGCGCCATAACCTCCAGCCGTCTCAATGTCTATCATCGGCAGAAGGTCTTGCTGTTCCGGACGACACTGCGCGAGGAAGTTCCTCACCTGCACCTGCTGGTCAGTCTTTGGGCGATAGAAATGGTAACTGCCCACCTTCAAGCCATAGCTGCGTGCGAGGGCTATATTGTTAAGATATTGAGGGTCCTGGTTGTCGCCGCCCTCAGTACATTTTATATATACATAGGCCATCTTAGAGTTGTCGCCGATAGCCTGCCAGAACACTCCTCCTTGATAGTGGCTGATATCTATTCCGTGGACGTGCATGCAAGTGTCCTCGCACAGTTCTTCCTGCGCTCTGACAACTATGCTACACATTAATATAATATATAATAAGAATATCTTTTTCAAAATCACCGTTTGATTGATTAATTATCAATAATTATTTATCAATAATTATTAAACCTTTTACTCCTCAATCATCGTGATACTTCTTCCGATATTTGCGAAGTAACTCGATATCGCCTCGCATCTGTGATACCTAAAGTAATACAGGCCGCGGCGCGCGGATATTCGGGAGTGGTCGTGCGCTCCCATCACTCTCAGACTTCCAGTGCGCTCCCTATGTCTTACGGCAGACATCTCAGAGAGCGATATGTCGAAATAATGTTTGACCACATCAATGTAGTCGCTATCAATACTCTTAAGAAACTGTATCTCGTCTTGCGAGAAACCGAACATGTTGACAAGTATCGTGCCCACGAGGTTCGCAGTCTTTGTCAGCCCTAAAGCTGATATGTCATCATCTACACCGTTAAAATCCACACGGTCGCCCTCCTGCCTCAGATAGAGTCCCATCCTTATCACATCGAGGAACGAGAACCTTCCGTAGAAAGCCTCTTTCAGGAAATGGCCCATAAGGTCTATGAGCGCAAGCTTCGGCATCTGCGCGTCATACTTGTGTACCTCATCGGTGAAGACTTTTCTCATCCTGCGTCGCAATCGTTGGTTGGAGAAACGTGTTACGGGCTTCGGGTTGTTCCTGAAGCCTGAATATATGCCACGCTTATATTCGTACATCTCCTCCAAGGACTTCATCTGCTCTTTTTGCAGCACATCCTGACCATAGATGCTTCGCTGTATGCCGTAAACAAGAAACTCTCCAACTCCCTCCTTCTTCGCATACTGCATCAGCCGCTGCCACTTGAAGCGCGACATAGGCTGCACATCAGGCGCCGTGTCAAAAGCGCCTGTGGAAAGAAGAGTGAGAAAGTTGGAGAGTTCTACTTGCATCCTAATATTTCTACTTACTAATTATTATTGATTAATGATTCATTCGGAGTACAAATAGTGGCGAAGCCACTTTTCCATCAATAACCCCATAATTCATTATGGGGAAACTATGTGATGCTGATGGAGTCGTGCGCCCAGGCGCACGTCTCTATCTCTGTGATTTCCTACACCCCATAATGAATTATGGGGTTATAGATAGAGATGTGCTTTCAGCACATTGCCCCTGCATTAATCATTAAACCCAAAAAGTTACTTTTTGGATTAAACAATAATAAATTACAATGTTACTCCGTTCTTGAAGATTGATATCTCGCGGTAGCCGTTCTTCTCGTTCTGAGCAGGCTCACCGTTAGCAACAGCTATTATCTTGTCGATGAACTTATCGAGAACGGTAGGCATATCAACACCGTCAACAAGCTGGCCGGCATTGAAGTCTATCCAGTTTGGCTTGTTTGCCGCAAGCTGTGAGTTGGTAGCCACCTTCATTGTTGGGATGAAAGTGCCGAAAGGAGTGCCGCGACCAGTGGTGAAAAGCACTATCTGGCAGCCGGAAGCAGCGAGGGCTGTAGAAGCCACAAGGTCGTTGCCCGGAGCTGAAAGGAGGTTCAATCCCTTAACCTTCAGGCGCTCGCCATAGCTGAGCACACCGCTGACAGGTGCGCGACCGCACTTCTGTGTGCATCCGAGGGCCTTGTCTTCGAGGGTAGATATGCCGCCAGCCTTATTGCCTGGAGAAGGATTCTCGCCCACAGGCTCACCGTGGCTGAGGAAATACTCCTTGAAATCGTTCACCAACTTCACTGTCTGGTCGAAGAGTTCCTTTGTCTCGCAGCGGTTCATCAGTATTGTCTCTGCGCCGAACATCTCAGGAACCTCTGTCAGGATGCTTGTGCCGCCCTGTGCAACGAGGAAGTCAGAGAATTCGCCCACCAATGGGTTTGCGGTGATGCCTGAGAAGCCGTCGGAGCCTCCGCACTTCAAGCCTACACGCAGTTCGTTCAACGGACATACCTCGCGCTTGTCCTGCTTAGCTATCGCGTAGAGTTCACGCAGTATATTCATACCTTCTTCCACCTCGTCGCCCTGCACACGCTGGGTGACCATCAGACGGATACGGCTCTTGTCGTAGTCGCCAAGCATGGCCATGAAGTCCTCCGGCTGGTTGTTCTCGCAACCGAGGCTTACCACAAGCACCGCACCTGCATTTGGATGAAGCACGATGTCACGAAGCACCTTGCGAGTGTTCTCGTGGTCCTCGCTGAGCTGTGAGCAGCCGTAGTTGTGATGCCAAGCGTGAACAGCGTCGATGCCTTCAAGCTTTGTCTCCGCCTCCAAACGCTTTGCCAACTCTTCGGCAATACCGTTGACACAGCCCACAGTAGGCACTATCCACACCTCGTTGCGGATGCCCACCTCACCGTTGGCGCGCTTGTAGCCGTTGAAGGTCTTGTCGCTCTTGGCGATGCTTAGTTTCTCGTCAACAGGCTTGTACTCGTATTCGAGAGTGCCTGAGAGGTTGGTCTTGAGATTGTTCTCGTTAACCCACTCGCCAGCCTTGAGAGCCTTTGTGGCATGGCCTATAGGATAACCATACTTGATAATGTCTTCGCCCTCCTTCACGTCCTGAAGAAGAATCTTGTGTCCTTGGGGAACATCCTGAAGAAGCTCCACCACTTCGTTGCCAACGGTTATTGGTTCGCCAGCCTTCATAGGGCGCAGCGCTACCACAACCTTGTCAATTGGATTGATTTTAAGGTAAGCTGTATCCATCTTTAATTATTCTTTTGGTTGAATGCATGAATTGCGTAAAAAGCATTAAAGCGTGGCAAAATTAAGGAAAATAAATGAATTTCAGCAAAGATACTGAGTATTTATTTCTTCTGCCACACTTTTTACGATAAAAATCATAAATATTACCCGGCATGCCGAAGCCGCTCCCTACTTTATCTGATTCTTTAGGTACTGGTCGCTGAAGTCAATCTTCAGTTCCACCCACAACGGCAAGTGGTCTGACATCTGCCAAGTCCTTTTCTTCTTGTAGCTTGCTATCGCCTGCTTCTCTGTCTTCTCGTTTTTCGGGTCAAACAGATAGCGGTAAACCTCCCAGTCGCTAACCTCGTCGGAGTGGCGATAGACCGATTTCGTGAAGTTGAACGCTCCCGCCTTCTGCTCGCCATCCTTGAAGAGCACCATCGACTGCGATAATTTCAGCTTGAACGCTATCTGATCGTAATGGCTCACCTGACCGAGGTCGGTAGGATGCTTCTGTATTTCCTTTGGAACGAAGAAGCCCTTCTTCGGGTCGCTCGCCAAGGCATTGAAGTACTTGCCGTTGATGTCCGGGATGTTGAAGTCGCCAAGAAGGATGTAGGAAATATCCTCCTTCTTCTGGCGCGCGAGAAGATTGGACGCTATGGCACCTATCTCGTTGATGCGGCGCGTCACCACGCCCTCCTCGTTCTTCTCCTTCGACTCGTCGCCATAGTAGATATGCACCGTACACAACTTGAAGTCAAACCATCCGGCACGGAACGACGCCATGTATGGAGTGCGTGCAAACTGCAGACCGTTGATAAGTTCCTCTGGCGGCAGCACAACCTCGCCGACCATGCCCGTAGGCTTCACCTTGTTTACATTGAACACAAAAGCCATAGCCTCATTGCCACCGGTGCCGCCGGCAACACCGTCAGACATAATGTACGACCAGTTGTCGCCAAGGATAGACATCACTGTCTGGAAGCCGCCCAAGTGGTACGCGCTTATTTCCTGCACAACGACAATATCGAAGTGGTCAATAATCTCCGCGATATAATGACAGCTCTCCAACGTCCTGCCGTCGCCAAAGTCGCGGATGTTCCAGGTGGCGAGAAGAAGTGTCTCCGTGGCTGTCTTCGCCGGTATCTCGCTATTCAGCTGTTCTCTAAGCGCAAGAAGCCGCTCTGCAGTCCTCACGCGCATGCCATCGTCCTCGATAGTCTTTAATAACTGATAACTTGCCATAGTATAGATTATTTTACTCAACTTGAGCGGAACTTGTATTATTTACCTTACCACCTTCTTTCCGTTGTAGATATATATGCCTTTCTGTGTAGGCTTTGCCACTGGTCGTCCCTGCAAGTCGTAAATCTTGCCGTCATTAACCACATTGATGTTAGCGTTATGTATAGCCTCTGGTTCATCAGGCAATGCGGTCTTGGTGAGTCGCACCTCCTTCACGCGGAACTCCTGCGTGCCACTTCCCGTGTTCAGGTTAGCCTGGAAGCCGAGATACATGTCCTTGCCCTCGTTTATTCTGAACTCCACACCATGCCAAACACCATCGTTCTCACCAGCATTGGCTATAGAATAAGTGGCATAAGCCACGGAAGGCAACTGGTCTGTGGAGACAAGCTCTGGCGATGCGAAGATATAAGCGCTGTTGCTTATGCTGTACTTGGTCTGGAAGATAGCTTCAAAGTTCCAAATACCAGGTGTCAGACGCACCTTCTGATAGATACGCGCATTGGTCAAATCGCCCTCTGTGTTGTTGCCGCGGTCGTTCCATAGTCCAAGCATAAGGCAGTCATAACCCGGATATTTATCCAAGCCGTGCTTGGTACCGTCGCCACCATTAGGGATGTTGAAGTTCTCGACTGTCCAGTATTTAGGTGCGGCGAAGCGAGTGGTAACAGTCTCGTCGGCACGCGCGAAGTTCTTGCTCTCATGGAGCAGACGCAGTGTCTGGTCGCTCTGTATAGCAGGCTCCTTCACCTCGTAACGCAGAAGTTTAAGGTCGCAAGCGCGGAACTCCTGAGTGTTATTTCCCGTAAGGTCGGCGGCAAAGCCAAGATAAATGTCCTGTTCCTTGTCGAGCACGAATGTTATTCCCCAATATGTCGCGCCGTCCTTTGGAGCCTTGTTCAGACGTCCGAAGGCAATGGCTTTCTCAGGAATCTCATTTGTCTTTGAAATCTCTGATGAAGCGAACATATAAGCATCCTCTGAAAGGTTGTACGACTGGTTGAAGATAGAGCCGAAATAGTAGCGTCCCTCGGTGAGATGTACCTTGCGATATATGCGCGCATTGGCGAGGTCGCAGCCTGCCGTAGCCTTGTCGCGGTCGTTCCATAAGCCTAACATAAGGCAGTTCTTTCCGCTGTAGGAGTAAGCGTCGGTGGCCTTGTAAGCGTCAAGACCAGCTTTTGTGCCGTCGTTGCCACCAAGAGGGATGTTGAAGTTCTCAACGGTCCAGTATTCAGGAGCTCCGAAGCGTGTGGTTCCCTTAGTGGCTGCCGTACGCGTGAAGTCGCTCTTCTCTATTAGCTGCTCAACAGTGATGTCGGTGTTAGCCTCAGATGTTGAAGGCGCACCCGGCTGCACCATGCCGTCGCTCTTCAAGGTCTTCCACGCCTTGCGAAGCACGTCGAGCGAAGCAAACTCTTTCTCCTCGCCACTGCCGATGGCTGCCTTTGCCTCCTGCATAGAAATCTTGAAGTCCTCGACAGCGTTGCGGCCTATATGTCCTGTGTTGAAGCCGTAATCCATGGTGGTAAGGCTCTGCTCGTAGTATGCGAGAGTCTCGGCGAGCGACATTGGCGTGTCGGTTCCTGCCTTGAAAGTGATGGCAAAAACAGGAGCTATGCTGTTGCAGTTGGTCTCTGGCAGAGTGACTGTCAGACCTTCCACGCCAAGACTGCTCTCCACAGCTCCGTGGCCGAGAAGTTCTATTGTCTCTACCTCCCCCGGAAAATACTGGCTTGCACGACCCAACAGCTCAAACTTGAACTCTCGCTTTGCAGGCCAACGCATGATGGTGGCGAAGAGAGTGTCCTTGTCGGCGGATGTCTTTGCATACTTTACGACATAGCGCACATCCTGTGCCGAATAGTTAATGCCCTCGTTGAAGCCCTGCTCGCTGAGAGGGTTGCTGCTGTCTGCCAAAGGTCCTTCGCCGAAGGTTTTCCATATACGGGTGCCGTAAATGCTGCGGCTGTTCTGGTCCATCCATGCCTTTATGCCGCTGATGATGTTCTTCTCCTTGTCGTCTATAGAGCCGTTGCCCTTCACCGGAACACTGAGCAAGAGGTTGCCGTTCTTTGATACAATATCAACGAGCATATCAATAACCTGCTGCGCCGATTTGTAGCCGTTGTTGTTATACACGTTCTTGTCGTAATGCCACTGTCCGAGACATGTGCAGGTCTGCCAATAGTCGGCCTGAATACGGTCGGGCACACCGCGTTCCACATCCCAAAGCATGGCCTTCTTATGCTGCGCCTCAAGTATCTTGCCCATAACTACCACACTCGGGTTGGTGTTGTAATAGTGGGAAAGGATATTAAGTCCTATGGTCTCGTCGCATCCGTGGAAAGGAAGCACAGTGTCGTCAAAGTAGAGCATGTCGGGCTGATAGTCGTTGATGCACTGCAGCACACGGTTCTGGAACTTCTGCTTATACTCCGCTGTTGGCAATGCAGCACCGTTGCCCCATGCCCATTGGCTGTGGATAGTGCCAGTATTGTCCCAACCTGTGCTGTGTGGGTGGTTCTGCGCATAGAGTTCCTGTGGGTCGTAGCCTTCCCACCATTTGCCTACGCCATCCTCTTTCTTCAGGTTGCCGTCGAACGACTGCGAACCTTCAAGCCATGTCCACGCATGACTGCCATGCATTGACACACCGACAGGCAGACCGTACTTCTTGCAGGCATCGCTCCATCCCTTCACGATATCCTTCTTAGGGCCCATGTTCACGGAGTTCCACTCCTGATAAGGCGATTGCCAAAGGTCGAAATTGTCGTGGTGCTGACCGAGGGTGAAGAAATAGCGTGCGCCGGCTTCATGATACAGCTTGACCAACGCCTCTGGATCCCACTGCTCTGCCTTCCAGTCGCGGCACATCTCTTTCAGACCGTAGGTGGCAGGGTTGCCGTAGTTTGCAACATGATAGTTGTACTGTCCGGTGCCTGAGAAATACATGAAGCGCGCATACCAGTCGCCGTCCTCAGCAAGACACTGCGGCCCCCAGTGCGCCCAGATGCCAAACTTGGCATCCTTGAACCATTCGGGACACTCCCATTGCGCCAAACTCTCCCATGAAGGTTCATAGCTACCGCCCTTCACTGGAACATTCTCCTTTGGACTTTGAGCCATAACGCTCAACGATGAACATAATAGTCCTCCCAAGAAAATTGATAAAACCGTCTTTTTCATCATAATTCTACTTGTATTAGTTATTTCATTAGGTTTTAAGGTTATAGGTATAAAGTGGGTTCTATAAATGTAACCTCACTACTTTCTGTTGCAAAATTACAAATTAGCTCGGACAATAGCAAGCAAAAACCCGATTTTATTTTCTAAATCAGCGAGACATGAAAAGAATTCCTAAGGAATACGATTAAAAAGTCCCCGTGAAACATATCAAAAATCATAGAGAAACGAGTCAAAAATCATAGGAAA
>JABUUE010000050.1:19666-35634 GCA_021443335.1 Bacteroidaceae bacterium | reverse complement strand
TGCAAGCAAAGCGGCAGAGCCGAGTCCCTCCTTTCAGTCAGTGACATCATTATCTATCTAATAGAGGAAAGTTCTATGAATTCGTTTCCGCCTTAAGTAGATTTTTAATGTCCTCATCGGTTTTTGTAAGTTTGTCCTTGCATATTTTGATGAGTTCCTGTGCTCGTTTCAACTTCTCTGAAAGCGTTTCGATGTCGTTAGGATTGTTTTCCAGTTCCGCAACGATTAGTTGCAGTTCTTGTAGTGCCTCGTTATATTTCATGATTTATTTTTCTCGTTTAAGCATATTGTTGAGATAGTCGTACAGCGGTTCCTTCGTGTCTGCGGGCAGGTTAACTTCGTCGAGCGATTTGCGGGCAAGAGAGTAGTAATGTTCAATCTTTGTCAGTGCCAAGCGGTCGATGCCAAGGGTGTTGTAAAGATTTGTAATTGTGTTAATCTTTTCCTGTGGGGTAGGGTAGGCGCGAGAGAAGTCAAAGTCTGTCGCCTTGTTGATGGCGTTGATAAGCATGAATGTCTTCTTGTCGCAAAGTATGTCGCCGCCGATAGCCTTGCCGAAGGTTTGGAAATCGCCGTAAACATCAAGGTAGTCATCTTGCAGTTGGAAGGCAAGTCCCATGTATATTCCGAAGTCATAGAGCCGCTCGCAGTCTTCCTTTGGCGCGTCAGCAAGTATGGCACCAATTTTGAGCGCGCAAGCAAGTAGAACGGATGTTTTCAGGCGAATCATCTCGATATATTCCTCTTCCGTCACATCCATACGGCTTTCAAACTCAAGGTCGTATTGCTGCCCCTCGCCTATTTCAAGCGCTGTCTGCGTGAAGAGATCGAGCGCTTCGCGCAGCCGCTTGTTGTTCACTTGCATCATTCTCTGGTAGGCAAGCACAAGCATTGAGTCGCCGGATAGGATAGCCGTGTTCTCGTTCCATTTTATATGTACAGTCGGCTTTCCACGTCTCACTTCCGCCTTGTCCATAACATCGTCGTGGAGAAGCGTGTAGTTGTGGTATGTCTCGATGGCAAGAGCAGCAGGTAATATACTTTCGGGGTCTGCCTTGTACATGGAGTAAGCCATAAGCATGAGTACCGGGCGAATGCGCTTGCCCCCCATGGATAGGACATAATTTATGGGGTCGTAGATGCCTTGTGGGGCTTTGTGAATTTCTGACGATTCAAGATATTTGTTGAAAAGAGTAAGCATAGGTTGATTAGCGTTTTATGGGATCAAAGACGATAGGGATGACGAAGAAAGTGCGGCATACTTTGCCTTTTCTTTTTCCGGGCTTCCACTTTGGCATCATCCTTGCCACTCGGAGAGCCTCGTAGTCAATTAAGGGGTGTGCCGACTTGTATATCTCGATGTGTGACAGCGAGCCGTCTTTCTCAATGATAAACGACACCAGCACTTCGCCTTTTATTTTCCTGTCGATGGCGGATTGTGGGTATTTTATTGTCTTTGTGAGCCAAGTTACAAGTTCCGACATTCCTCCGGGATATTCGGGTAGTTGTTCCGCAATCTCCAAATCCTCTTGGTCTGGTCGGGCGATGGGCTTGGCTTCCTGTTCCTCCTGCGCAGGCATTGTTTCTTCTGTATCTTCCTGCTTCTCCTCTGGTGTCTCGGCCTGAGTAATTTGCTCTTTCACCGATTCTTGGTTGACAGTTATCTCTTTTGGGTCAATGGTTTCGGTAACGGTTTCTACTGGCTTTATTATTTCCGTCACCTCCTCCTGCACCTCCGTTTGTGTGGCGGCGACCATTTTCTCCTCTTCCTCGAAATCAATGTTCATTTCTTCGATGAAATCCTCGTCGTATGAATCTTGCAATTCAACTATTTTAAATAGTGCGAATGGCAAGGCCGAGATAATCATCATGATGGTAATCACCGATAGCAATGATAACAGGAATCGTTGTGGTCGTGAGCGTTCGAGGTCATATTTTTTTGATTTCTTCAGTTCCATTTTTATGCAGAGTTACATGAGAACTCGGCTCTGCCGCTTTGCTCGCAAAGAAGTTCGCATATTTTAATTGTGCAAAGTTTCTTCCCGCAAAGAATTTCGCGCAATTTATTGCGCAAAGTTACATAAATAATGTAGAAATGTTATGTGTAGCGCTAAAAATATGTTTTTTTACGGCGTTTTTTTAATTTTTTCACATTATTTATTAGGTGTTGCTTCAATAAAAACTTTATTTTTGCTCAATAAATGTTCGAAAGAATGAACTGTTTACGAGTAACTTTATTATACTTTCTGCTACTGTTGACGAGCAGTATTATGGCACAAGAGAGCCAGACCGCATTCAATTTCCTGCGGGTACCAGTCTCGGCACACGCCACGGCATTAGGAGGCGAAAACATAACCACCATTGAGGACGACCCCGGTTTTGTCTTCAACAATCCGGCATTGTTGTCATCGGTGAGCGACAAAACCATTGGGCTGAACTTTATGACTTATATGCAAGGCGCAATCATTGGTGGGGCGTCGTTCACGAAGGTTGTTAACGAGAAAGCTTCATGGGGACTGATGGCGCAGTACGTGAACTACGGAAAGATGAAGCAGACGACAGCCGATAACACCATCATCGGCGATTTCTCGGCCAATGATGTTGCCTTGGAGGGCGTGTTTTCATACACTTTGACAGAGAAACTCGTCGGTGGTATCACGGCGAAGTACATAGCATCTTTTATCGGGCCTTACAACTCAATGGCGGTAGGCGTTGACCTCGGCTTGAACTATTACAATCCGAAATATGATTTAAGCCTGTCGGCGGTAGCAAAAAACTTGGGCGGACAGTTGACAGCGTATGAGAATACTTATAACAGAATGCCGATGGATGTGCAGATAGGTGTGTCTAAGGGGTTTTCAAAGATTCCTTTCCGTCTGAACGCCACTATGGTTGGACTGACCGACTGGAGTTACAGTTTCATAAACCACTTCGTTGTCGGCGTTGATATTCTCATAGGTAAGTCAATATATGTCAGCGGAGGATATAACTTCCGCCGCGCATACGAGATGAAGGTTATGTCGTCGGACAATACGTCGAGCAGTCACGCCGCAGGCTTGAGTCTTGGTGCGGGCTTGCTCCTCGACCGCTTTAAGGTTAATGTGGCGTGGTCAAAATATCATGTCAGTTCAAATGCACTTGCTCTAAATCTGTCATTTAACTTATAGACCTTCCATTTTATATACTCCACTGTATGATAAAGAGATTAATTGTTGTTTTTATGTCCATGATTCCTGTGTTTGTTAACGCGCAGTCGTTCGACGACTTATGGAAGGAGTATTCGACGGCAGAGAAGAAGGATTTGCCGCAGACTTGCCTACAAGTGTTAGGCAAGATTGCTGCCAAGGCTGAGAAGGAAAAGGCTTATCCACAACTGTTGAAGGCAGAACTTCAAACAGTGGAAATAACCCAAAACCTTGCTCCAGACTCAATAGAGACACTGAAGTCCGAACTTATGGACAGGGCAACAATGCTTGAAACCACAGACAAGGTTGCTGCGGCTGTGCTGAATTTGGCTCTGTACGAAGGTGCGCGTGCTTTTGACATTGCTGACGCAAAGCCTTATCTTGACAAGGCTTTCGCAGACAAAGACATTCTCGCTGCAACAAAAGCTGAAAATTGGAAGGAGATTATCAGTGTGAAGAGTGGCTCGGAGGTTTTCGGCGGCGATATGCTTTCGCTGATGGGATATGCGGTGCAGCAGTACCAGATGCTATATGACTATTACAAGTCTAAGGGAAACCGTAGGGCTTGCGCACTGATAGGTCAGAATATTTTTTCTGCAGACTTGGTCGAGGAATACAAGGACCTTCCCGAAGGTGCTTATCTTGCCAAGGAGTATTTGGACGATAAAACACACGGCTTTTATCGTTTTGACGATGAAACATACGCCCTGCTGCAAGAGTATAGAAAACAATGGTCGGGAACACCGCAGGCTGAACTTTTCGAGAATATCCAGAAAGAAAATATGAGCGGTTCTCTCATCGTCAATGATTTTCCGGAATTAGTGCCTATAAACAGAAAGACAACAATTGAGATTTCTACGAGAAACATCAGCAAAGTTAAGATGGTCATCGTTCCGCTGACTGTCAGTGGCGGCGATGTGCCATACAACTACGGAACATTAGGCAAGAAACAATATCAAGATATTTTAGGGAAGTATGCTAAGAAAAGTGGCAGTGGGTATAAAGGAGAGATAGTCATAGAGAAGGACTTGGAAATAAAAAAGAGCTACACGGAAACGAAAGATTCATTGGAAATCCCCGCGCTATCTTCTGGCGTTTATTATGTAAAGATTTCCACCGACTACAAAGACACCGAAGGCAACGGCTATAAACTGAATAACAATCTAACTGCGCTCGCCAGTCAAGGTCTAATGTGTGTAAGCAACCTCCGCATCTTGTCGCTTAAACTTTCGAACGATAATGATGCTAACAAGGAGAACTGCAAGACTGTTGTCGTAGATGCCATAACAGGCCACGAACTGAAGGATGCGAAAATTGAAAGGAAAAATAATGGCCGCTGGATTCGCGCTTACACGAAGACTGACAATGCCTTGCCATATCGTACAGAACCATGGACCGGCTACTATCATTATGAACCAGCCGACTGTGACGAGATTTGTAACTTATTCACTGATCGCCCAATATATCGTCCTGGACAGACAATCAGCGTGGCAGGCATTTTACACAAGGTTGTTAAAGGAACAAAAACAGAAGTCGTAGCCAACAAGCAAATGACACTGACGCTTTATGACGCCAACTATAAGTCGGTGGCAAGTAAGACTGTTGTTACGGATGACTTCGGAACGGTGGCAGCTGAATTTCAGATACCACAGGGAATGCTGACAGGAAGGTGGCACATACAGGGCGAAAACAATAGTGTCTTTTTCAGAGTTGAAGAGTATAAGCGTCCCACATTCGAGGTAGGCTTCAAGCAATACGATGGCGAATACAAGTTGGGCGACACCATAAAGGTTACAGGCTATGCGAAGACTTATTCGGGAGTGCCAGTAGCTAACGCAAAAGTGGCATACACCGTTAATCGTTGTCTGCCGTGGTGGGGATGGTGGAGAAACAATGATGTTTCCGATGACAGTGTTGTGGAGGATTCCGTGGTTACTGACGAGAATGGAGAGTTTGTCGTAACTATGCCGTTAGTGGTTAGCGAGTTGGACAAGAAAAATATGCACAGTTACATCGTAGGATACCGCTATTCCATCAAAGCTACAGTGACAAACCTTGCAGAAGAAAGTCATGAGGGCGAGTATAGCATATACGCCTCAAACAAATCTGTACTTCTCAATGTAACGATAAACGATAAGTTCCAGAAAGGCACGGATTCAGGGCTTGCTGTGAAAGTTATAAACTCTTCTGGCGTTGAACTGAAGGGCGTGAAAGTACAGTTGAAGATTGACGGTAAAGAATACAGCGATGCTGATGCCGCTAAAGCAGGAATGGCGAAACTCGCATCAGGCAAACACTCGATAATAGCAACCCTGAAAGATAACCCGTTATTGAAGGCTGATGAAGAGGTTACTGACACCGCCACCTTCGTGATATTCTCCCTTGACGATAAGACTCCTGTGGAGAAAACAAATATGTGGACTTACATAACAGCTTCGCAGTTCAAGGATGAGAAAGATGTTGTTTCCTTGCAGTTCGGCTCTTCTTTGAAAGATGTTGAAGTGTTCTATGATGTCTTTGAAGGAAAAAGTCACAAGGAGTCTTCTATGCTTCGTTGCTCTAACTCATTGATAAGAAAGGACTTCAAGTATAATGTTGAAAATGTCCTCGTCACCCTAATGTGGATGAAGGATGATGTGCTTTACAAGAAATCCTTCTCTATTGCACGACCGTTGCCACAGAAGAAGTTAGATGTTACTTGGAAAACTTTTCGCAATAAGTTGTTGCCCGGACAGAAAGAGGAATGGATGTTGTGTGTTAAGAATCCGAGAGAGCAAGAGGCTGCAAAAGCGCAAGTCCTTGCCTGTCTTTATGATAAGAGTCTCGATGCAATCGCGTCAAGAGAGTGGTACATGAATCTTGGTATGACAACAGGCAATATCACGGCGGGCTGGGGATATAATAAAGCAGATGACTTGTCCTTACACATCGGGTACGCCTTTGTCAAGGGAAAAGAACCATCATTGAATCTCAGTGAGTTCAACATTTGGCCATTTAAGTACAACTCACGCTTTACTGACACGCGTGTGTACTCTCTTAGTTCCATGGCTTATGGCATGGCTCCTGCGGCTGCTTATGACTGTGTGGAAGAGTCGGCAGATATGGAACTCAGTTCGGAAATGCCAAAAACTGCTTCGGCAAAACAGATGAGGATTAGAGGAATAGCCAATAACGCGGCAGATAGTGGCGCCGGTGATGTTGAGGCAAAAACCGTGCAGATGCGCAGTAATTTCTCGGAAACAGCGTTCTTCTATCCGCAACTCGTCGCTGACGAGAATGGCGAGGTAACAGTGAAGTTCACTCTCCCCGAAAGCACAACAACATGGAACTTCCGTGCTCTTGCCCATGACCGAGAAATGAATAACGGAATCTTGACAGACGAAATAGTGGCGCAGAAACAGCTGATGATAAATCCGAATATGCCGCGTTTCCTGAGGCAGGGTGACAAGGCTGTGCTCGCCTCTGTGATAAGCAATCTGTCGGATAAGAACCTTGATGCAAAGGCAACACTACAACTTCTCAATCCACAGACAGAGAAAGTATTGCTTGAGAAATCAAAAGAGGTTAGTGTTGATGCTGGTAAGACTGCCGCTGTTGACTTTGATTTTGACACTGCTGCCGACTTGCAATCAGCCAATCTGAACTTCTTGATTGTTAAGGTTTATGTGGAGGCTGACGATTATTCCGATGGCGAACAGCATTATCTCGCTCTTCTTGACAACGAAGAGCCAGTGATGACAACGAAAGTAATCACTATGGTCAAGCCAGGAAAAGAGATTGTTAACACCAACGAATTGTTCCCTGCTGATGCAAAAGAAAAGAAGCTGACTGTGGAATGGACGGAAAACCCTGTTTGGCTGATGCTTGAGACACTGCCTTACATGCAGAGTCAAGACATGACAAATATCTTCTCACAGGCAGCTGCATATTATGCAAACTCCTTAGGTTGTTTCATGATTAAATCTTTGCCATCCTCTGTGTCCAACATTTTGCAAGAGGCAAGCAAGATGGAGGTTTCTGCTCTTGAGAAGAACGAGGAACTGAAGACTTTGTTGCTTCGTGAAACGCCGTGGGCAGTGGATGCTTCTGGCGAGACCGAGCGCATCAGACTGCTGAAGAATTTCTATGATGAAAACAAACTCCAGTATAACCAGACGCAACTTATCGACAAACTGAAAAAGGAACAGTGTCATAACGGTGGCTGGAGCTGGTGCCCGGGAATGAGCGTGTCTTACCATATCACCTCACAAATATGTGAGTTGCTGGTTCGCCTGGATAACATGATAGGCAAGCAGGACGCTCACAGTGCAATGCTCGAGAAGGCGATGAACTGCTTGCAGAAGAAGGCTCATGAGGAAATTCTCGAGATGAAGAAAGATGAGCGGGCAGGCCGACCGATTTATATTTATGACTGTTACGCTCTACAATATGTTTATCTGAAGGCTTTGTCGGGCAAGACTCTCACAAAATCGGAACGTAGCGATGCCGACTTCCTCATCAGTTATTTGAAGAAGCAAGAGCGCAAGAACTCTTTGTATATGAAGGCGAAACTTGCCATTGTCCTTTATTATATGGGTGAGAAGAAACTGGCAAAAGAGTATGTGAAGAGCATAAAGGAGTATTCTGTCTATAAGGAACTGGAAGGACGTTATTTCGATACCCGCCGCGCAGAATATTCTTGGCAAGATTACAAGCAGCCTACGCAGACAATGACTATTGAGGCATTGAAGATGGTTACGCCTGACGACAAGCAGACTGTTGTTGAAATGCAGCGCTGGTTGCTGATGCAGAAGCGTACGCAGATGTGGGACACTCCTATCAACACTGTGAATAACATTTATGCTTTTGCTACCTCTGCATGCAAGTCCGAAAATGAGACATTGCCGCTGACAGATATGAATCTGACTAACTCAAAAGGCTATTCAAAGACCACTTACAACGATGGCAATATTAAACCGCAATACGTTTTCGAGAAGAATGACGACAATGTTTCGTGGGGTGCTGTCTATGCGCAGTTCAAGCAGAAGTCGTCTGCCGTAGCCGACTACTCGCAGGGTTTGTCAATATCTCGCGAGGTAAAGGTTACTGGCAATAAGGCTAAGGTTGTGATAACTATTGTTGCCGACCGCGACTACGACTTTGTCCAGGTTGTTGACAAGCGTGCAGCCTGTCTTGAGCCAGTGAGCCAGGTGTCGCGCTACTGCAGGTCTAACGGTAGCGGATATTACGAGGCACCGCAAGATTCTCGCACATGCTATTATTTAGATGTGATGAGGAAAGGCAAACATACTATCGAAACGGAATATTATGTTGACCGCAAGGGCGACTATCATAGCGGCACCTGTACCGTACAGTGCGCCTACTCACCAGAATACTATGGAAGAACAGGTGGGAAATGACAATCAGCTTCGACGAGTAATGACTGATGAGTAATGACTAATGACAATTGACAACTGATAATGATAAAAGGTAATTACACTTCGTACTTCATACTTCGTACTTTATTCTTAACCTCCTCCTTTAGGGGGGTGGGGGGCTTGCTCCTTGTCTTTATTGCCGCGTTTATGGGATTTGGAGGCTCTGCATCGGCACAAAACATTGATGCGGAGTTTGATGTTATAGATATGGGTGACATAACTTTCAGGCAACCTGCTTCCGCAACTTTCAGACTAAAGAACCGTGGCTCAGAGTTCTTCCTGAAGGCGGTGAAGCCTTTCTGTGGATGTACCAGAGTTGCGTTCCCAAAGAAGAATATAGGCAAGGGTGAGAAGTTCACGGTAAATATAACTTACGATGCAGAACAGTTGGGACATTTTCAGAAGGATGTGGCTATTTTGAGCGACCAGTTCGAGCAACCATACTATCTCACGGTAAAGGGAAATGTGGTGGCTCGTAAGTTGAACGACAACGCGTCTGCTTCGGAGGCCTCGGTGTCAATGGGAAAGATGCGCCTGTCGCGTGATAATGTGGAGTTTGCCGATGCTTACCAAGGTGACCTCCTGCACGAGAAAATCACGATAACCAACCTTGACAGTCAGCCGATAAATCCGCAGGTGGTTCATGTTCCGCAATATATGACGGCTCAGATAACCCCCAATGTCATACAGCCAGGCAGGCAGGGTGTGATAACCTTTACCTTGAACGCCAATATGCTGCCACGATACGGACTGACGCAATCTACTGTTTATATCGTTTCGTCCCCGGGCGACAACATATCAAAGGATAGGGAGATGTTGGTTTCTGCCATCAAACTGCCAAGCCTTAACCTCTCTGAGACACAGAGACATGCCGTGCCGGTACTGTCAATGTCAGACACACAGATAGTCCTCAGCAAATCACTGAAGGGTGACATTATTCTTATAAATAAAGGAAAGTCGCCATTGGAGATTTCTGCCATACAGTCGTTCACGCCGGGACTCACTATCACGCTTGGCGACACACTCCTTGACCCATTTGAGTCAACGCTTCTCAAAGTCAAGGGCTCTAAGAAATATCTGAAAAACCTTAAAACTCCGCTCCGAATACTCATCATAAGTAATGACCCCGAGCGGCAGAAGACGGTTATAAATGTTAGAATGCACGAGTAATGGCTTTGGCCTTGGCTTTGGCCTTGGCTTTGGCCTTGGCCTTTCCTATATCAATCATTAATCATTAATCATTAATCACTAATCACTAATCATTAACCATAAATGTGATATACCCCCATAAAGCATATCACTCCCCTCTTTTGAATGATTAATTATTAATGATAAATGATTAATTCGGAGTAAACAAAACACCGCATTAATAAATAATCAATCTTTCGCTCCGCATTAATAAATAATCATTAATCATTAAACAATCTGCAAAGAGGGGTTGGGGGTGAGGCTTATGATCCACCCAGAAAACGACAATGAATACAAAGGGCTTGTGGTCAACGCAGGTGTTGAACAGCCCTCTATCGTGAATCCCTATTTCCGTAAGATTCACAAGCGCCATCATGACCTTTCTGTTGACGAGATGGTTGAAGGAATACTCAAGGGCAATGTGACTGTGCTCTCGCAGGCTGTAACCCTTGTCGAGTCGTTGCTGCCCGAGCATCAGGCGAAGGCGCAAGAGGTCATCGCCAAATGTTTGCCTTATGCAGGCAAATCTGTCAGGATAGGCATCAGCGGAGTTCCGGGTGCCGGCAAGAGCACCTCCATCGATGAGTTCGGCTGTCATGTGCTTGACCGTACAGGCGGCAAACTTGCCGTTCTTGCAATAGACCCCAGCTCAGAGCGCACAAAGGGAAGTATCCTTGGCGACAAGACACGTATGGAGAAACTTGCTGTCCGCGACAACTCCTTCATCCGTCCTTCACCATCGGCAGGCTCTCTCGGAGGAGTGGCGCGTAAGACGCGTGAGACAATCGTGCTGTGTGAGGCTGCTGGCTTCGACACTATCTTCGTTGAGACCGTCGGCGTCGGGCAGAGTGAGACAGCGTGCCATTCCATGGTCGATTTCTTCTTGCTCATTCAGGTGGCAGGCACAGGCGATGAATTGCAGGGCATTAAGCGCGGCATCATGGAGATTGCCGACGGCATCGTTGTCAACAAATGCGACGGTGATAATGTTGACGCTTGCAATATGGCGGCAGCACATTTCCGCAACGCCCTCCATTTCTTTCCACCATCAGAGAGCGGATGGACACCAAAGGTGCTCACCTATAGTGGTTTCTATGGCAACGGCATAAAGGAAGTGTGGGATATGATTTACGAATATGTTGATTTCGTAAAGAAGAACGGATATTTCTACAAGCGACGTTCCGAGCAGAGCAAGTTCAGAATGTATGAAACTATCAACGAGCAACTGCGCTTCTCTTTCTATAATATGCCGCAAATAAAGGATATTATCGCTAAAGAGGAGCAAGAGGTATTGTCAAGAAGAAAGACAAGTTTCGTCGCTGCGACAGAACTTCTCGATATCTATTTCAAGGGTATCTCCGAAGGAGAACGTTGACGAAAGAGTTAAACCCTAAAAGTCCATTACCTAATGGACTTTTGGGGTTAATAATTCAAGTCTATGCCGTCCATTATTCCTTTCTCGATGATAGGGAACATGAGGTCGTAGATATCAGTGCCTGCTTTTTCGCAGACATCGAAACACTCTGCCATAAGTCGATTGCCTATGGCGGCCTCTTCTTGTGTGAACTGTCGCTCGCCATTATCGAGGTTTACATAGTCCTCGAAACGGTCGTCGGGATGAATAGGTACGTGGAGGTCATGAACAAGGTGTTTTGCAAATGCCTCAACCTCTTTCAGTGTGGTGATGTGTGATTCTTCTGTATATTTCATAAGCCTTACCCCCAACCCCCACTTTGTAAATTATTTAATGATTATTTGTTAATGCGTGGTTGCGTTTTTTCTCCGAATTAATCATTAATAATTAATCAATAAAAAAAGGAGAGTGATATGCTAATGGGGATTTGTGTTTTATTTTCTTGATAAGGACCAGATTATTATGCCCGCTGTTACACTGACGTTCATAGAGTGTTTGGTGCCATATTGTGGTATCTCTATGCAGTGGTCGCAGAGGTCTATGACTTTCTGTTGCACGCCCTTTACCTCGTTGCCGAGGATAACGGCATATTTTTTGTCGGGGTCTTTCTTGAAGTCGCCGAGCATTGTTGAGCCTTCGCACTGCTCAATGGCGCACAGCGTATAACCTTTGTTTGTTAGATACTCGACGGCATCAGTGGTCTCTTTGAAGTGTGTCCAGCTGACGCTTTCCTCTGCTCCGAGAGCAGTCTTGTGTATCTCGTTGCTGGGCGGTGTGGCGGTGATTCCGCAAAGCACCACTTCCTCCAAACGGAAAGCATCGGCAGTGCGAAAAACACTGCCGATATTGTACGTGGAGCGCACGTTGTCGAGCACAACGATTAGTGGAGTTTTCTTTGCACGCTGGTAATCTTCCACGCTGATGCGTTCTATCTCTATAGTCTTTAGTTTGCGAGGCATGATATTAATTCTTTAGCACCTCATCAAGTGTTGTGTAGAATGCAGGGTCTTCGCCCACGATGTACTTGACAATTTTGCCTTCGGGGTCAACAAGCACTTTTGTAGGGAAGCCTTGCACCTCGTAGATGCCAGTGATGTCGTTGACGCCCTCTCCGTTGCGCACGTGCTTCCATGTGAGCTGGTGGGTGTTGACAGCCTCTTTCCATGCTTCTTCTGTGTCGCCACAATCAACGCCAAGGATTTCGAGTTTACTGCCGTATTTTTCGTAGTACTTCTTCATCTCTGGCATTCCCTTGATGCACCATCCGCACCACGAGCCCCAGAAGTCAATGATGACATATTTGCCGCGGAGGTCGGAGAGCGCAAGCTGTTTGCCGTCGATTGTCGGCAAGCTGAAATCGGGCGCCGTTGTTCCTGCCGCCATCGTTCCTTCTTCTGTTGTGTCGGTTCCCGTTGTGTCGGTCGCAGCGTTAGTGCTTTCAACCTCCTCAACAGTATTATTTGTCTCGTTAGTGGGTTGCTTGGTATTTGTGCAACCCACTAACGCTAATGCCATAAGGCCGATGATGGTCTTTCTCATTTCCTAATAAACTTCTTTCCGTTCTTGATTATAAGACCTTTATAATTCTCGTTCACGGGCAGACCTTGGATATTGTATGCAGGAGCGCAGTCACCTATCAGCGTATTAGCCTCTTTAATGCAGGTTGGTGTTGACTGGTTGTCGTATATCAGTCGCACATCGTCTGCATAGAAGTCTGTCGTTGAGACGAGAGATGTCAGACCTGCTGTCATTCCTAAGATAAGGATGTCGTTTTCGTTCAGGGTAAAGCTGACAGAAGCTTCTTTCAAGATGTTAATTTTTTCTCCCTTCACGCTGCCATCTTTCACTGAGCCATCGCGCAGGATATCGCCAATCTTTGAGATTACCATTGCTGGCGTGATGCTGTCAACGCCTTCAAAGATTGAACTTGGAATGGTAACTGCGGTAATGTGTCCTGAAGGGCTGGTAAGCAGACCTTTGTCGCATCCGATGTTTACTTTTGCAGTGTATTCGCCTGCCGGCAGTCCGATGACAGGTTGCAGTATCATTTGTGCTAATGGTTCGCTGTTCAGGAAGTAACGACCAGCTGCTCCTTCAATACCTTCTTCTTGGCTGACGGGTTTAGGGAAAGCTCTATCACCGATGTCGCCAGTGCTGTTGCTCCATCCTGTCATGTCACCAGTGTCAAACGATGGATTGGTTATCATACCGGTAAGGTCAGTGTTGGCAGAGACTGTAGCTGCTCGAAGATAAACGATTAACGCACCACGAAGAACAGTCATTGCTGCTTGCATCACAGGTATTGTTACTCCTGCCTCTAACGCTGCCTTTGCAGTTGTTGTTGCTGCTCTCAGTGCTAAATCGCTGCTGATATTCTCGATGTTTTCTACGCTTTGCTTCGCTGCCACGTAGTAGTCTGACAGGCTTAGCGCAAGGTCATTCTTTTCTTGCAGGGTTTCACTCATCTCAACAATCGTGCTGTATTTTACGGTTCCGCCCAATATGCCTGTCGCCAGTTTATATAAAGCTTTGGCTTCTGTAAGTCTTGTCCACAGTTCGGCCTTTACAGTTCCTGGTATTTCCTCATTGTCGTATGTGTTTTGTGCGTCGTCGATTGTTTTTTGGAGTTTTTCCAAAGCAAGCTTTTTTGCCGCTGAGCCTGATTCGTAGTCACTCTTTTTCACAAATAACCATTGTCCGCATCCAGTGTTTACACTTGTTGAGTCAGCACACAGCCCTCCCTCCTCTGTAACTGTGAGGTAGTGAACATGTGATTCATCCTGACCGATTATTTTGTATTTGTCCAGTACGTTGTTGCCCAATAGGTAGTATTCCGGATTTCCTTCTGGCAATGCGTCAATATTGGAAAGAGCAATGGAGTCAGTTGAGGATGCTGATGCAGTGAAACTGTATTGTGTCAGTTTTCTTTGTGATGTTACACTGATGTAGTTCCCGTTTGTTGATTTTATGCTCTTGTCCTCATTGATTGTCCATATTGTGCTTGCATACGGGGTGAGTGTACCGTCGTCGTTTAGGAAGGCATCTGTACCTTTGTTATATATGTAGTACTGCGTGCCTACCTCATACTCGCTGAATTTCCAGTCTTGTGCAAAGGCTGTTTGGGCTGCGAAAAGTATTGAGAAGAATAATAATATCTTTTTCATAATCAATATTTTTGTTTACTTACTTATGAACTTCTTTCCATTCTTGATAATCACACCCTTGTAGTCTTTAGACACAATCTGACCGTTAAGGTTGATTATTGGGGTGTTGATGGCGTTAGCCTTGATGTTATTGATGCTTGCAGGGTCTATGATAACATATTCGCTTACGTTCTTTACTCCTGCTGTAGTGAAATATGCTTCAAGAGTTCCGTAAACCATGACTTCTTTGCCTACATTACCAGGGTTTGTCTTTATTCCGAGAGTTTTACGTACATCGTTTGTTGGGAGGGCAACAGGAATAAATGATGTAGCGGTAGCAGTGGCACCAAGTGCAATATTGGTATCTCCTATGTTGTCGCCTTCTGCTAATTTGTCCTTACTGCTTGCGCAGCCAATGATATAACCCTTTACCCAATACTTGTTGCCGTCTGAAGTTTTGATTTCCATTCCAACAATGTCTTCAACAGTGTAGGGGTTCTCTATTGAACCATCGCCAACAGGTTTGTATTCAGGCTTCTCGTAAGGTTTACCATTGATTGTGTAGATGCTGCTGCCTGATGTCATCTCTGATGTTGTTCCATAAAGAGTAAGTGCGCCGCAAACAACTACCTCGTCGCCAACCTTGATTTCATTTCCTGTAGTGAAGCGATTGCCGTTGTAATAGTAGCCTCTGAAGATTTCAAGTTGTGCGCTTTCTGTGCCGTCGTCAGAGATGAAATAAGTCGCATTTCCATATTCGCCAGTATCAATGCTTTCAATCTTTGAAATCTTGCCCTTGACATATACCTTGTTCTCTGTGTATATTCCAAGTTTGATAATGCTCAGTGCGCGCTTTACGTCGTAAGGAGAACCTACTGTGCCTTCTCCTGTTCCTTCTGGGTCAATAGGCTGTGGTTCATCTCCATCAAGTACAACAGTTATCGTGTTCATTTGAGCAGTTGACTGTATAACATCAAGTTTAACAGACTCTGCAGAACCTGTCCATTTACCATTGTTATAGTTAGTACCAGTGACGTATGCGCTTCCAAGATTAGTACCACTGATGTTAATGGATGTTACTTTCGAACCTGATGGCGCGCATATTTCAAAAGAAGAACCCTTATAAGCACGGAGATTTATGACACCAGTGGTTCCATTAGAATAGAATCTAAGTCCATTGCCAGATGTAAACGCAGCCTTTATAGAAACACCATCTTTAGAGATTGATTCTCCATTACCTATTTGAGTAAAACTGCCTTTTTCTGGATTTGCATATCCATAGGCAGATGCAGATGATAAGTCAAATACAACTTCCGTTGCATTCACGCCAATCGCAAAAACCATTGCGACGAGAGAGAGTAAAAGTTTTTTCATAAGCTATAGTTTTGATTATTGTTGTGCATAACATCCAAATCGTAAGTAACTTGCTGATTTTTAATGTTAGTTTAAATGTCTTGTTCTATATTGTTCCCAATAGTTTCCCGATGGTGAATATTTGGAATATTTTGGGTTCAGTATCTATTTGTTTGCCTTCACTAAGTTTTTAGTTGCGTTGTTTTACATCGTTTCTGAACTAACGGAGAAGGTGCGAAGTTGAATCGCATGAACTTCATAAACGAAG
>JABUUE010000050.1:9853-19573 GCA_021443335.1 Bacteroidaceae bacterium | reverse complement strand
CTTCATTATATTGTGATTATTACGGTGGGAATTTATAGAACCCACCTTAATCAGGTGCAAATATACAAAATAAAGTGAAATAGAACGATACAATAAACATTTATTGATTTTGGATTTATGATTTTTTGATTTAAGTAATGCTAAAAAAATAAAAACGTAGGAAGTTATTTTTTTAGCATTACTAAGCAATGGTTAAGCGACGCTGAAAAACATAAATGTTTTGTTTTGGCATACCAATTGTAATATTAAAAAAAATCATTAATTAACACTATATGAAAGGAAATATTGGAGTAACCACCGAGAACATTTTCCCGGTAATCAAAAAATTCTTGTATTCTGACCACGAGATTTTTCTTCGTGAAATGGTGTCAAATGCTGTTGACGCAACACAGAAACTAAAGACAATACTCGGAAACGAGGCTCTGAAAGACGATGACCTCGCTGTGCGTATCTCACTTAACAAGGATGCTGGTACAATCACCATCTCTGACCGCGGTATCGGAATGACCGAGCAGGCGATTGACAAGTACATCAACCAGATAGCTTTCTCTGGCGTGACAGACTTCCTTGAGAAATATAAAGACACTGCTAACGCCATCATCGGTCACTTCGGACTGGGCTTTTACAGCGCGTTTATGGTAAGTGACAAGGTGGAAATCGTAACAAAGAGTTATCAGGAAGGGGCAAAGGCTGTGAAATGGACTTGCGACGGCTCTCCTGAATTCGAGCTCACAGAGGCTGACAAGGCTGACCGCGGCACAGACATCGTGCTGCACATTGCGGAAGACTGCAAGGAGTTTCTTGAGAAAGACAAGATTGAAAGTCTGCTGAGAAAATACTGTCTGTTTATGCCGGTAAACATCGTTTTCGGTAAGAAAACAGAGTGGAAAGAGGGCAAGATGGTTGAGACTGAAGAGGATAATGTCATTAACGGCAACGAGCCGATGTGGACAAAAACACCTTCATCACTCACCGACGAGGACTACAAGAAGTTCTATCATCTGCTTTATCCAATGCAGGATGACCCACTCTTCTGGATTCACCTTAATGTTGACTATCCGTTCAACCTTACAGGAATTCTCTATTTCCCAAGAGTAAACTCAAGCATCGACCTGCAAAAGGGCAAGATTCAGCTCTACTGCAATCAGGTGTTCGTTACAGACCAGGTGGACGGCATTGTACCTGAGTTCCTGACATTGCTCCACGGCGTCATCGACTCACCAGACATTCCTCTGAATGTAAGCCGCTCATATCTGCAGAGCGACCGCGACGTGAAGAAAATTTCAACTTATATCACAAAGAAAGTTGCCGACCGTCTGAACCAACTTTTCAAGGATAATCGTAAGGATTTTGAGGAGAAATGGGATGACCTCAAACTGTTCATCAACTACGGAATGCTCTCACAGGAAGACTTCTACACCCGAGCAAAAGACTTCACTCTGCTCAAAGATGTTGAAGGAAAGTTCTTCACACTTGAAGAGTACCAGACTCTTATCAAAGACGAGCAGACCGACAAAGACGGCAATCTCATATATCTCTACACCGACAACAAGGAGGAGCAATATTCGTACATTGAGGCTGCAAAGGCAAAGGGCTACAGCGTGCTGAACATGGACGGACAACTTGATGTGCCAACAGCCTCTATGCTTGAGCAGAAAAATGAAAAGACGCGCTTTGTACGCGTTGACTCTGATGTCGCTGACCGCTTGATTCCGAAAGAAGACACTAAGAAGGCGGACCTGACAGACGAGCAGACAAAGACGCTCACTGAGGCAATGAAGCGACTGCTGCCAGCAATGGACAAGGTGGAATTCGGCGTAGAGTTTCAGCCAATGAGCGACGAGAGCGCACCTCTTATCATCACGCGCAACGAGTTCATGCGTCGTATGAAGGACATGAGCAAGTTCCAGAGCGGTATGGGATTCTACGGACAAATGCCTGACGCATATACCGTAGTTGTCAACACAGAGAGCACTCTGATGAAAGGTTGGATGGCGGAAGCACAGGAAAATGCAGACAAAGACAACGCCGAGCCAACTGCCAATGAGCAGAAACTCTCACAGGCGATAGACCTCGCCCTTCTGCAGAACAATCTTCTCAAAGGCGCACAACTCGACAACTTCATAAAACGCTCTTTGGAGATGCTGAAATAAATCTTAATGACGAATAAGTAATGACTGCTGACTTTTTAGGGATTAAAAGTCAGCAGTCATTCTTGTTACTCATTACTCATTAGTCATCAGTCATTACTCATTTACCCTCTCATAAAGCCCTTTGACGGCATCTTCCAGAAGTTCGATGACCTTGTGGAAATCCTCGGTTGAGCCGTAATAAGGGTCAGGGATTGTTGATTGGTCGGGATGGTCTGTGAGGAAATCTGCCATGCGCATTATCTTGTTAGCATCGTCTCTGCAGCGAGTGATGCGGCGCAAGTCTTTCACATTTCCTTCGTCCATCGCGATGATAAAGTCAAACTCGTCAAAATCTTCAGTGCAAACCTGACGGGCGCGCATCGTAAGGTTGTATCCATGTTCCTTCGCTGCATTGCGCATTCGGCGGTCAGGCAACTGCCCTACATGCCACGAACCAATGCCTGCGGAGTCAATAATCCATTTGTCTTCCTCTCCGCAGTCCTTAATATACTGGCGAAAAACCTCTTCTGCCATTGGCGAGCGGCAGATATTTCCGAGGCAGACAAAAAGTATTTTCTTTAATTCTGTTCCTTTTCTCATTCCTCTGTATTGTTTTCGGGTTCATTGCGTGCGGGCCTGTGCCTTGCGATGATTCTATGCGGCGCTCCTGCTTTAAGGTCTATAGACTTGAGGAAACGCCCACGGATATAAATGTCAACAGTTATGTCCATCCTTGACATCAGTATTGTACTCACCTCCTTTTCGTTGTCCCACGAGAAGTCTGACATTACGATGCCTCCCCTTATTTCGGAGTATCTCAGTCCGCCCTTTGTCCATACGCTTGGCGCGGCAGGCAGCAGATTAAGATAACATTTGTCTGTTTCTGGGGAATAAGACGACTGCACAAGCATTTTTCTTATTATTGGAAGCAATGCCGCGTAGTCCTTGTTACGCCAATGCTGCTCTGAATCCAAGAGAAGTTTGTAAGCGGTCTCGCCGTCGCCTATGGCTGCGGATGACAGCGCAAGTTGGATAAAGCCTTCGTCGAAGGTGTTATGTCCGATGGACTTGCGGTAATCCACGCAGTTGGTTATTGATGTCCTGCAAGCCTCACGCAAATCAAGGTTGCGCGTTATGATAGGGTCATTGCGGTAGAACAGTCCTAATAGTTGCGGCACATCGATGGACTTCTTGTCGTTCGCCGTTTCTCCGAATAGATTGCGCCGGAACTCATCGTTGACATCAATTCTATAAGGAGGTAGCGCAGACAGAATTTCCATCCAACGGGGAACGCGTTCTTGGTACATCTGGAGTATGTTGCAAGTCGCAACAAGGTCGTGCAGCAGGAAGTTGGCGGCGGCAACCTCAATTGTCGGGTCGTTATTAGACAAGATATAAAAACCGAAGTCGTCCTTCTCGTTTAATGTCGCCTCCAAATCGTCAGCCGCCTTTATCATGTATGGCAAAGCTTCGTTCTGGAGATAGTCGGCGTTAAGTGTAAAAAGGTATCTGTCGAAAAGGAGCGACGCTTTTATCTCTGACTTCACCAACTCACTAAGTTTCGGTAACGCGGAAAACTCATTAGTCATGAGATATTTTTCGCTATCGTAGCCTTTGTTGTAAAGGTTGTTGAAGCGTACAGCAATCCTTCCATCCGTTTTGTTGCCGGTGGATAATGTCAGGACTGCCGAATCGTCAAGCATAGTTCCTGCTCCTGAGGTTGCTGCACTTGCCGTTGCAAGACACATCAACAAGGAAAATATATATATTATTTGTTTCATAACTTTGGCTTTGGCTTTGGCTTTGGCTTTGGCTTTGGCTTTTAATCATTAATCACTTATCATTAATCATTAATCACTTATCGTTAATCACTTATCGTTAATCACTTATCATTAATCACTTATCATTAATCACTTATCATTAATCACTTATCATTAATCATTATCATTACCCTTTGTCCTCTCCCGCCATGTAGCGGCAAGCCGCGCTTCTGTAGCCGACGATGATTGCGGCACATAGAACTGGGCGTCTTTCAACTGCTCTGGCAGATATTCCTGAGCGACATAATTGCCGGGATAATCGTGTGGATATTTATATCCATCGCTGTAACCGAGTTCCGCCATGAGGTTTGTAGGAGCGTTGCGAATGTGCATCGGCACTGGCAGATTTCCTGTGCGCTTAACCGCTTCAACGGCTGAGTTTATTCCCATGTACGCGGAGTTGCTTTTCGGAGACAGGGCTAAATATGTTGTGGCTTCCGCTAAAGGTATGCGCGCCTCGGGCCAGCCAATCTTGCTCACTGCGTCGAAAGCGGCATTGGCAAGGAGCAAGGCATTAGGGTTAGCCAAGCCTATGTCTTCTGAACTACTGATAATCAGTCTGCGGGCAATAAAGACTGGGTCTTCACCGCCTTCCATCATACGGGCAAGGTAATACAAGGCTGCCTGTGGGTCGCTGCCACGAATACTTTTTATGAAGGCGGAGATAACATCATAGTGCATATCTCCCAATTTGTCGTATGCAAGCGGCGTGGCTTCAAGTTGTTTCTCCACGAGAGCGTCGTCAATCACGAGTTTACCGTCAACAGCCGCCTCTTGCAGCAGTTCAAGTATTCCAAGCAGACGGCGGGCATCACCGCCACTGAATCTGAGCAAAGCTCCTGTTTGCTGAATGTCTATCTGCAACTTGGAAAGCAGGATGTCCTTTTTCACAGCCCTTTCAAGCAGTTGCAACAGGTCGTCCTTCTCAAACTGTTTCAGCACATAGACCTGACAACGAGACAATAACGGACGGATAACCTCAAACGAAGGATTCTCTGTCGTTGCGCCAATAAGAGTGAAGACACCCCGTTCCACAGCCCCAAGCAGACTGTCTTGCTGCGACTTGGAGAAGCGGTGAATCTCGTCGATGAACAAGATTGGTCGGTTGCCCTGATTAAAGAGTGACGACTGCTTAGCGCGCTCTATGACCTCGCGAACATCCTTTACACCACTTGTAACGGCGGAAAGAGTGTAGAACGGAACTTTCACTGTGTTGGCGATAATCTCGGCAAGCGTTGTTTTGCCCACACCGGGAGGTCCCCACAGTATCATAGAGGGAATGTGCTGCTGCTCTATCATTGAGCGCAACATACATCCTGGACCTACAAGGTGTTGCTGTCCGATATAATCATCAAGTGTCTTCGGGCGAAGACGTTCTGCAAGTGGAAGCATTTGTTACTTTTTCTTTTTTCCGAAATTTACACCGACATAAAGGTTTATCGTTCCAAGCCAGTTAGAGGAGCGGAACTGGGTTTTGTTGTTTGAATAATAGTGGGCGACGGCATTCGCACCAACATACCATCTCATATTGTTATAGACTAACGCCACGCGTCCGCATCCGTCAAAGTTGACATTCCTGATGTTGAAATTGCGCTGAGTGTAGCCTCTGTCCTCCATTTCGCCAATAGATTTCCTGAAAGCCAATCCCAACGTCAACGATGTTGACAAGAAGAAGTTCCTCGTTAACACAAAGTTGTAGGCATAACCTCCAGAGAATACAAGCGACTTGTGCTCTAAGTTGTTGAAGCGCAACGTGCTGTCAACAGTCACAGTGTAATGCTGTCCGGGGAAACGCTCTTCTATGCGCTCATCCAAAACGCTGACAAGTTCATTGTAGTCAAGGGTGAGTTTCTGATGATTGTAACCGATGCCTACTACTGGAGAACCAGCGCTGATTTTCTGGATACCGCTCTGTGCAAAAGCCGCTGGGTACGAGAATTTCTTGTGGTTAAAGACATAGTTCAGGTTGATGACGTGCATGAAAGATTCCATTCCCGGAATGGGAATATTGTCAAATTCCTCTTTTGCGATATCGTTTTGCAGTATTGCCCTGCTTATCTTGTAGTCTCCCGATTCGCGCCAGATAAAGTCTATTGTGAACACAGGAGTGTAGAAACTCAAGTTCCAATCCACACGACCGCCAAAGAGACTGAAGGTTTTCAGATCGAGCGTCTTGCCAAGAAATATCCATCGCCAGCCGCCGTAAGGTCCTATCCTCACGCTGTTCTCTGGAACAAACGTCAGCGACTGCCCCGACTTAGTGACTAACTTGTAAGCCTCGAGAACGGTCGTCGATTGCATCATCACAGACCAGTTGTATTCCTGCTCGCGGACATAAACTGTATCTACCTCGCTAATGAAATCAATAACAGTCTTTCCCAAATCATACACCTTCCTGAAGAAACTCCTTTTGGGTTTCGCAGCAACGGTGTCTGTCGCAACTTCCGGGATAACAGTATCTACAGCAACTTCCTGAATAACAGAATCCACCACAACTTCCTGAACAACTGAATCTACGGCAATTCTCTCCTCTGCCAACACAGCCAAAGGAAACAGTAGGAAAAGTAGGGTTATTATATGTGCGTGAAACTTACTCAATGAAATCTTTTCAGAACTTATCCAATATTCTGTCCATTACCCAGTTTGTCGGTGTGGCGGAAATGCTGTTGCAGTCGCAAGTGTCGCGCTCGAGCAGCGTGTTTGCAACCTTTGTTATCAGAGGCAACTGCACTACTGGTGGCGGAGCTATCTCAATGTCCCTCTTGCCCTCTGTGGTTAAAAGGGTTATAGGTTCATAGGTGAAAGTGGAGAATTTGAGCGTTCCCTTGTCGCCGATGACGTATATGCGGTCTTCCTTTGCTGAAGGATGACTGACAAAACACCAAGATCCGGATGCCGGCAAGCCATTTTCAAAGCGGAAACAAGCACTCACGGAATCCTCTACGCTATATATTCCACCGCGGTTGGCGTGCATGCCTTTCGCCTCTGTTATTACTCCAAAAACCTGCTGTAGGAAGTCAAGCTGGTGGGCGGCAAGGTCATAGAAATAACCGCCACCGGCAATGTCCGGCTGCAATCGCCAAGGCAACTGGTCGGGAGCGTTATAGTCCATCTCGTTAGGAGGACAGGCAAAGCGTATCTGAACGTTGAGGACCTTTCCTATCGCACCTTCCTCTATAAGCTGTCTGACACGAATGAAGTAAGGCAGTTCTCGCCTGTAATATGCTACAAAGCAAGGCACTCCAGTGCGCTCACTGACACGGTTTATCCTCACGCACTCATCGTAATTGGCGGCAAGTGGCTTCTCTATATAGCAAGGTTTGCCGGCCTGCATCGCCATGACAGCAAAAGTGGCGTGCGAAGACGGCGGAGTGGCGATGTAAACAGCATTCACGTCAACATCGTCTATCAGCTCTTGAGCATCAGTGTACCAGCGTGGTATGTTATGCCGCTGGGCATAGTCTCTGGCTCTCTCTGCCGTTCTGCTCATCACAGCTACAACCTCCGAGTCCTTGACCATTGAAAAAGCCGGACCGGATTTCGTTTCTGTAACGTCGCCGCAGCCTATAAATCCCCATTTCAATTTTCTCATAATCATTCCTCAGTCAACTTACCTTCATTCTCCAAAGCCCGCATCACGCAATACCTTGCTTCAGGATTGATTTTCTCTATCTGCTTGAAAAGATCAGCCATCGCTGTGCGATTGCTTTCGTGTTCGTGCGGACATCGTTTCGTCTGTTTCTGGAAACAGTTGCTCTCAGCGTATAGCTTTAAGTCAGACTCGTCAATGAGACACAGCGGGCGAATAACCGTCAAAGGCATCTTCCTCATCCTCAGTTTTGCAGGCATCGTGGAAAACTGCCCTTGAAAGAACAGGTTGAGAAGGGTTGTGTGTACTATGTCGTCGCGATGATGTCCTAACGCTATCTTGTTGCAGCCCAAAGCTTGCGCCTTTGTGAACAGAGCCTTGCGCCTGTTCCAAGAACAAAGGAAACAGGGAGTTTTCTGCTTTCTGCTGTCTCTGTCCTCGGCATTATCACTGTCCGAGCTTATTGAAACCTCCTCGGTATATAGTTCCACCCCGTTCTCTCGGCAGAACTCTGCAAGATAGCCGGTGTTACTTTCATACTCCACCTCCTTCATCCTTACATGAAGTGCCGCCACGGAAAACTGCGGACGCGATATCTTCGCCCTTTGTCCCAGTAACCGCACCAAAGCCAGCGAATCCTTTCCGCCCGAAAGACCGATGAGAATCTTGTCCCCATCAGCTATCAGGTCGTAGTCGCGCATAGCCTTGTTGAGCCGCGAGAACAACCTTTTCTCCAACTTCTGATTTCCGTCCAACTGCATAAACAAAAAACAGTCCGAAACAATTCTGGATTATTTCGCGGACTGCCATTGGTTGTTTCCGTTATCAATCTTGCGGAGAGTGCGAGATTCGAACTCGCGATGCAGTTTCGCCGCATACACGCTTTCCAGGCGTGCCTCTTCAGCCACTCGAGCAACTCTCCTAAAAGATTTCGCAGATTGCAAATTCGGCGGCAAAGTTACATCTTTTACAGAACAATTCAAAATGTTTTAAGGAAAAAATGAAAAATAAACGTTGTTTCAACATTTTCCCCTCCTTTTGCAAAGAATATGCTCCACCATTGTCATCTTTTTTCATAACTTTGCAAAGAATAATTTCGCTCAAGGTTTATAGATCCCACCTCAAATGGAAATCATAAAAAAGCGTTTCGCCATTTTCGGCAATGTGCATCAGGCTAAAAAGTCAGTGAGCATTCAGAAGCTGCTTGCTTGCTTGCAGCACTACGATGCAGAAATAGAAATGGAGGAGTCGTTCTACAACTTCCTCACACAAGGACAGAAAATAGACATCAAGGTCAATCGCACATTCAACGGCAATGACTTTGATGCCGATTTCGCCTTCTCTCTCGGAGGCGACGGCACGCTATTGCGTGTGGCAGAGATGGTCGGCGCAAACCAGACGCCTATTGTCGGCGTTAATTTCGGACGATTAGGCTTCCTTGCTGACGTGTCACCAGCAGAGATAGAGACGGTCGTTGACGACCTTTACGCTGGCAAATATGCCGTGGAGGAGCATGCTGTGATTAAGGTCAACACTCCTTCTCCGCTCTCATCTCCCTATGCCCTCAACGATATAGCGGTGTTAAAGAGAGACACAGCGTCAATGATTTCCATTCGCTGTTCCATCGATGGAGAGTATCTCATGACATATCAGGCGGACGGACTCGTCATATCAACGCCAACAGGCTCCACGGCATACTCGCTGTCTAACGGCGGACCTATCGTCGTGCCTACCACCAACGTCTTGTGCCTGACGCCTGTCGCACCTCACTCCCTGAACACTCGCCCCATCGTGGTCAACGACACCTCCGTCATCGAGTTGGCTATAGAGAGCCGCACACACAACTATCTCGTTGCCATCGACGGGCGGTCCGAATCGCTCAACGACGAGGTGCGGCTGACAATCCAAAAAGCTTCACACAAAGCAATGATTGTAAAGCGCCACTCCAGAAAATACTTCAACGTACTGCGTGACAAGATGCTTTGGGGACACGACCAGAGAAGCTAACAAAAGCCTCACCCCTAACCCCTCTCCATCAGGAGAGGGGGATGATTACCTGAGCCAAAGCCAAAGCCAAAGCCAAAGCCAAAGCCAAGGCCAAAGCCAAGGCCAAAGCCAAGGCCAAAGTATTAAGTAGTAAGTACTAAGTTCTAAGTACTAAGTATGATTACCCACTTAA
>JABUUE010000050.1:0-9558 GCA_021443335.1 Bacteroidaceae bacterium | reverse complement strand
TTTGTACTTCGTACTTACTACTTTGTACTTCGTACTTACTACTTTGTACTTCGTACTTAGTACTTTAGGAGGCCAAAGCCCCCGCCCCGTAATCCCGTAATCCCGAATCCCGACCCCTCAAAACATATCACTCCCCTTTCCTAACGAAGAGGGTTTGGGGGTGAGGCTTTTAACCCTACAACTATGATTTATATTTTCCTTGCAAACGGCTTCGAGGATGTCGAAGCACTTATTCCGCTCGACATTTGGCGTCGCGGTGGTAAAGATGTAACAACTGTTAGCATCAACGAGACAAAAGAAGTGGTGTCAGCCCATGGCGTAACCATCATGGCTGACTCTCTCTATGAGGACAACGACTATGACAATGCCGAGTTGCTCTTCCTCCCGGGCGGACTGCCAGGAGCCGACAACCTCGACAGTCACGAGCCTCTCAAGGAGCAGCTTATGAAGCAGGCGAAGTCTGGCGGACGCATCGCGGCAATATGTGCAGCGCCATACATCCTTGGCAAGCTCGGACTTCTGAGCGGCAAGAACGCCACTTGCTATCCCGGCTTTGAAGGCATTCTCGACGGAGCAACATACACCGGCGAACTCTACGTCACCGACGGAAACATCACCACAGGCGAAGGTCCAGCAGCAGCATTCCCCTTTGCCTACGAACTCCTCAGCCTTATGACCGACGAGCAGACCTCCGCCCAGATAGCCGAAGGCATGAGATTCAAACATCTGATGCAGGGAAAATAGATGAATAATCAAGGAGTCCAAGGAGTCCGTGAAGTTCAATAAGTTCAAGAAGTTCAAGAAGTTCAAGACATTACCTGTCATGACGTACTTAGTACTTCTAACTTACTACTTAACAAAACTATTGTCTTGGACTCCATGAACTCCTTGTAACTCCATGAACTCCTTAACTTGAAAGCTAATGTCTTGAACTCCTTGCAACTCCTTGCAACTCCTTGAACTCCTTTAGTCAACTCTAAAACAAAAATATACAATGACCGAACTCGAATTAAAGTACGGATGCAATCCAAACCAAAAGCCCTCACGCATCTTCATGACTGAGGGCGAATTGCCGATAGAAGTGTTAAACGGCCGTCCAGGATATATCAACTTCCTTGACGCGTTCAACAGCTGGCAGCTCGTGAAAGAACTCAAGGCAGCGACAGGCATGCCGTCAGCTGCAAGCTTCAAGCACGTATCACCGGCAGGAGCAGCCGTAGGACTGCCACTCAGCGACACGCTCAAGCAGATTTACTTCGTTGAAGGCATCGACATCGACGACAGCCCTATTGCTTGTGCCTACGCTCGCGCTCGCGGTGCCGACCGTATGTCAAGCTACGGCGACTTCATCGCCCTCTCCGACACCTGCGACAAGGCGACAGCATTGCTCATCAAGCGTGAGGTTTCCGATGGCGTCATCGCCCCTGAATATACGGAAGAAGCTCTCCAGATTCTGCGAGAGAAGCGCAAAGGCACATACAACGTCATCAAGATAAACCCCGACTACAAGCCAAACCCTGTAGAGACAAAACAGTGTTTCGGCATCACCTTCGAGCAGGGACGCAACGAGATAGACCTCTCTTCTCCAACACTCTTCGAGAACATCCCTACGCAGAACAAGACGTTCTCCTCAGAGGCGAAGCGCGACCTTATGATAGCTCTTATCACGCTGAAATATACACAGTCTAACTCCGTATGCTACGTGAAGGACGGACAGGCCATCGGCATCGGAGCGGGACAGCAGAGCCGCATCCACTGCACACGCCTTGCAGGTAACAAGGCTGACATCTGGTGGCTTCGTCAGCATCCGAAGGTGATGAACTTGCCATGGGTGGAGAAGATACGCCGCGCCGACCGCGACAACACCATCGACATCTACATCTCCGACGACTACGACGATGTGCTTCAGGATGGCGCATGGCAGATGTTCTTCACAGAGAAACCAGAGCCGCTCACCCGTGAGGAGAAAAAAGCATGGATAGCAAAGAACACTGATGTGGCACTTGGCTCCGACGCCTTCTTCCCATTCGGCGACAACATAGAGCGCGCCCACAAGAGTGGTGTGACAGTCATAGCGCAAGCCGGAGGCTCGGTACGCGACGACAACGTCATCGACACCTGCGACAAGTACGGCATCGCCATGGCATTCACTGGCATCCGCCTGTTCCATCATTAATCGTAAGATGTAATTTGAAAAAACATACATTCATTCATCCATCCACTCACTCAATCATTCAACCCTAATAGTGCATTAGAGATTTATTCCCTAAGGCAGACGATCCGAGTATCATAGCAACACGATTCGACTGTCATAGACACTCACATCGTTTATCATAGACAAAAAGTTAAACCCCCGTTTACTTGATAACGGTCAAGAATATTGCGATAGGCTCCGCTTCGCGGAAAAAAAATAAGCGAAACCTTTGAGCATTCATTATACTTTCCTATTTTTGCATAAGTTAAATTAGGTTGAAGAAACAATAAACTCCTTAAACAAACAGTTAGCTTATGAGAAAAGAATATGTTACTCCATATGTCATCATATACAACGTCAGATTGGAATGTCATCTGATGGATTTCAGTCTTCCTGGAACTATGGGAAATGTTCATGACTGCGAAGTGGGCAATAATGATGGAAGCGGATTTGGCGGTGGAACATATCCAGGTCCTGGTTCTGGAGCTAATGGGGTGCGTTCTCGGGCAGCGGCTAAGCCGGAGGAGCCTGAGTACGAGCAAACAATATGGGGAGATAGTATATGGTAATCGCCCGTATAGGTTTTTGAATTATAAAATTGTTAATTTTAAAGCAGATATATTATGAAAGTGTTAAATGCTAAGTTCGCAATCTTATTTGCAGCTATCGTTTCTTCTTTTGGTTTGATGGCTTGTTCATCAGACGGAGGGAATGGTGCCATTGTGCCGGAAGAAGAGGAGTCTTCAAAATTGATTCCTTTGAAGGTTACTTTCGGCGCAACCAGCAAGAGCGAAGATTTGGGATCACGCTCACTGTTTAAGGAAACAGATGGGGAAAAATCTTTTTTCTGGTGGGAGAAGGGTAAAGATAAACTTGCAGTAATTATTTCTTCTCACAACGGAAATAATGATTTCTATAATGTGAATTTTGATGCTCTTGAACTCGATGATTATAGTACTGAGGGAACCACTGTGAATAGAGAGTATGCGAAGTTCAAGGGAGAGGCTTATGTTTCACAAATTGCACATCTTGGAAATGGCAGTGCTATTGTGGGGTTATGGTATTTACCATCCTATGAAAAAAACATGGAATGGGTCACCATCAAGGGCAGCACGAAGGGTTATGCATATAAGAGTTTGGATTATCCGTTTGCAACAATCAACCTTGGGGACCAAACTGCAGTGAATAATAGCGAAGCACTTGGTTTGTTCGGTCATAGTTGTGCTGACAAGGTTCTCAAAGCTTCAGATAATGTGTTTAAAAGAGAAGGTGATAATTTTATACTGAACTATGATCAAAAAGTTTGTATGAAAAAGATTTTCTCATTTGCGCATTTCAGAATGGGAGATCTTCCAACAGGGGCTCAGATAGATAAAATAGCTGTTTATGGTAATGGTGTATATAGGACTGTCTATGTAAAGAATCTACACTCAGGCAATGGTCAATCCAAGGAGATGTCTTACTCGCGTTATGGTAAAGATCTTGCAACGGAATCATCTCCTATCTATGTGTATCCAAACATTGACTTCTACATGGCATTGTTCCCAGGTAATGTGAGCCTTAACTTCAAAGTTACACTTAAGGATGGTTCAGTGTATAAGGGAAAACTTAATGACAATGTTCCTATTGCAGAAGGCGAGTTGTACAGAGGTTATGCGTCAGGTTCTCAGTCTATCGGCTCGCAGATAGTAGTTTCTTTAACTAAGCAAAAGTAAATCTCCAACTATGATGTAACGATAAGATAAAGAGCATATAATAAGGGACGGCATTGTATGTGCCGCCCCTTTTTGCCTTTAAATCGAAAGAACGAAATATAGAATATTAATAATATGAATACAGTATTTATAACAGGTGGCGCAACAGGCATTGGCCGCGCTACAGTGAAGAAATTTATTGCTGAGGGATGGAATGTGGCTTTTATGGACATTAATCCCGTTGAGGCTCAGGTGGTGATTGATGAGACAGACTGCGGCGACAGACTGCTGTTTGTGGAAGGCGACACACGCTGCCGGGAGAACATTAAGGCGGCTGTGGAGCAGGCTGTGGCACGCTTCGGCAGCATCAACTCAGTGTTCTGCAACGCCGGTATCCACCAGAACAACACGCTGCTGAACATCAGCGACGAGGACTTGCATAAGATTATGGACATCAATGTCTTCGGAACAATCCATACCTTGCAGACTGTTGTGCCGGAGATTATCCGCGCGGGTGGTGGCAGCGTAGTGATAAACTGCTCTGACCAGTGGTTCATCGGCAAGCCCGACAGCTTCGCTTACGGTATGACAAAGGGAGCGTTAGGACAGATAACACGCAGTCTGAGCATCGACCTCGGCAAGTTCAATGTTCGCGTGAATGCCGTTTGTCCGGGCTCAATCTACACGCCGCTGATAGAAGGTGCCATGCAGCGCTTTGCCGACATCAACAACACTACCTTGGAGGAGATGGTAAGTCTCGAGAACTCCCGCTATGCTCGCGGCAGAATGGGACAGCCGCACGAAGTGGCAAACCTCGTCTTCTTCCTTGCCTCCGACCAAGCCGCTTTCTGCACCGGCTCGCACTACATCGTCGATGGCGGCCTGATAGCGTATTAAAATCCAACAGATATACGCAAAAGATGCCAAGAAGTTCTTTGCAAGCAAAGAACTTCTTGGGTTTATTCTTGAGTCAACCATTCGTATGCTGGTCGTACTGCTATCTTATATCCTTTTTCTTCTATGTCTTCTTTTTCGTGATCGGTTATCAGGAAAAGGTTGTTACATTTGGTAGCTTTTGCACCTTCGATACAACCTTTGATTTCCCTTTTGCGAGTCTTTTCGGCAGAGATATCATAGCTGACCTGATAAACCGCTAAGGCTTTGCTGTTGTTGCACACGACGAAATCTGCTTCTGCTGTCTTATCCTTGTAATAATATATGTCGTAACCAGAACCACTGTATCTGCGACGAAGTTCAAGATAGACGATAGTTTCAAGTCGCCAACCATAATTATCTTGTGCAAGGGCATTCTGACGTTTGTCCATAAAAGCTACGTCTATTGCGTAGTATTTTTCGTTGCGAACACGTTCTCTGCTTCGAGTAGAATATTTGCTGATGGTAGAGATAAGGTATGTCTGTGTGAGATATGAGAGGTATTTGACTACCGTATGATCACTCTTTATGTCGCAGGTCTGCTCCAGAACTTCCTTGACGATGAAAGCTGGTGCTTCATTGAGCAAATGGTTTGCCATAGTGATAAGCTCGTCAATATTTCGGACTTTGAAACGCTTCTGTATATCCTGTCGGATGATATTGTTGACCAAAGCATTTATATACTCCTTGGAATCCTCCTCATAGATTAACTCGGGAAATCCACCTTTGCGCATATAGTCATCATAGGCTCTGGCAAGGATCCCACGATTCTTGGTGGTTAATCGTGTATATTCAACCTCATGTATTCTGCACCAATCTACGAAAGAGAATGGGAAGAGTTCTATTTTATGATGGCGACCAGTCAGATGCGTTGCAAGTTCTGAACTTAGCAGCTTTGCATTGCTACCTGTCAATAAGATGCGCAGACCTTGGCGAAGCAGACGGTTTACAAATAATGGCCAGACTTCAATATTCTGTATTTCATCAAGGAACAGATAGTCAAACTCACCATAGATACGGTAAAGAGTAGCCAGTAAAGCATCAAGATCTTCTGACTTTAGGTTGAAGAAACGCTCGTCGTCAAAGTTCGCATAGGCATATTTTACCTTCGCTGCCTCAAGAGCGTTGAAACAAAGCGTAGATTTACCGCTTCGTCTAACACCAACAACCACCTGAGCAAGTTTACTTTTTAGGTTGATAAGCTTTTCCTCGCTTCTGTGTACCAATGAACTTTTACGTAAGACTTCAAGTTCATCCTGCTGCTCCAGCAATACCGTATCAATTGTTTCTGGTTTCATAACATCTGGATTTGGGTGCAAATTTACTGATTTTCCAGGAATGATACAAGCTTTTTAATGAAGAATTGCGGATTTAGTGCGAATAAAATCCTAAATCTTATGACTTTTAGTGCGAATAAATTCCAATTATTGCAAGAGTATAGTGCGAATAAAATCCAAGTATTGCAAGAGTATAGTGCGAATAAAATGCTCATATTCACCATTGATGTTATGCTGCTGGCTTAGCTGTCTCCAGCACTTCGTCTGCCGACTTCTTCCCGAAGAGCACTTCAAGAAAATTAAGACTGTTACGACGCTGCTGCTCAAGGTGGCTGTAGATTAACTCACTGAATTCCTGGTCTGTAAGATAGTTGTTCTTCATAATTCGTTTGATTTTCAGATTAATTCCTATAGGTTAATGTCGAGTTTCTAACTTGCGGAACTTTATTATGCTGCGTACTTACAAAGCAACTGTTTCGCCTCATAACTCTCCTGAAGCTTGCGCATACACCGTTCTACAGTTTGGCGAATGGTCTCAGCACACACACCATACTTGGCAGCAAGCTCCTTGCAGCTGACATCTTCGCCTACACGTTGAAATACAATGTCAGCGTTTCGCTTGTTGCGAAGAACAGCATGGAGTACACGATAGAGGTCATTGTGCAAATCCTCAAGAAACACCTCTCTGTCAGACACAGAGTCAGAGGCAATGGTGTCAAAAAAATGGATTTTATCTTCATCTTCCTCATCGTCAGACTTTCTGCCTTTCAACGAAGCAATTGGAATTTCCTTTTTCCTAAGCTTCTTGCCTTCATTGATGATAGTGTTGCGGATACAAGGGTAAGCGAAGGTGGAGAACTTGCAGCTTTTGCTCGCATCGTAGTCAGTAGCAGCCTTTACTAAGCCTATAACTCCCATCTTGAGCATCTCGTCGCGATGAATGTCGAGTTTATACTTACTGTGTCTTTCGATATCGCTAATCGCCTTACCGATAAGGAGTTCCGCTTCCTTAGCAGACATGAAGGAAGACAAAGACTTAGAAGAGTTAATGAAGTTGCAGCACATTGTAGTCATGGTTGTGATTTTTTAAGTTACGAAAATTAGTGAACGAAAAGGGGCAAAGGGGGCTGCACGAACCGTCTGGAGACAGTCCGCCATGTCTATGAACGAGCATAGACAAGCATGCAGCTAACGACCTATTTGGCCCTTAGCAGTTGGTTCGTAACTTGTGCAGATGCTGCTGCTGAAAAAGAGTTAATCATAGTTCGTGAAATTTTGAAATTAGAAATTAACTTAATTCCCACATCTACTCTTTCCAGCGTGGAAAGAGTGAACCACCGTGGCTCGACAGCTCGGTTGGTACGCACAGTAAATGGCGTTCTTGATGTAGTTTTGAAAAGTTTTTTGTATAGATTTTGCATAGAAAAGGAGCGCAAAAGTATAAGAAAGTCGCCACATTACTGAAAAATATCGAAACTTTCTGCTTTTGCGTTGATGTTAATCAATAATGTTCTTCGTACGAGTGCAAATATGGTAAATATTCCCCCTTTTCCATGATTTATTTAAACAAAAGTGATTGTTTGGTGTAATGTGTCAAGAAAAACGTGTGCTAATATTGGGGATACGAGCCCAGACTGCGTATAATGAAGTGTGCAAAATATTGCAAATGCAGAATTCCAAATGCTCTTCAAGCAATTCTCATCCTACGAAACAGTGTGTGTATATGAACGATATTAGATTAAAAAAACTATCATCCGACTTCGTGTATGACTTCATGTCTATACCAACCTACTCGGAAAAAGAGAAGAAAGCCATTGAATTTATTGCCAACTGGGCAAAGTTAAACAATATCGACTGCGAGCGCGATTACATGGGCAATGTCTATTTGACCAAAGGCTCCGTTTCTGACGGAGAATACTTCCCATGCGTTACTGCCCACCTTGATACGGTGCAGTGCTCGCAGATTCCGTATATAGAAAGGAATCAACGACTGGATGTGAAGACTCGTGTCAACGATTTCAATGAACACGAGATATACTGCGAAGGATTCGGCATTGGCGGTGACGACAAGGCTGGCATTGTTGTTTGCCTCAGCATGTTTGAGCAGTTCGATAAACTGAAAGCGGCCTTCTTCGTTCAGGAGGAAATAGGGTGTCAGGGAAGCCGTTGCATGAATATGTCATGGTTCTCGAATGTGGGTTATGTCATCGGGTATGATTCTCCTGAACTGAATAGAGCATCCAAATCCTGTTATGGTGTCGAACTCTTCGACGACACATTCTTCCATAAGCATCTCAAAAGCACCGTCGAGAAATGGGGAATAACAAACTTCCGGCACGAACCTTACACCGATGTCACATTCATACGCAACAAGACTGGACTTGTGTGCATGAACTTCGGTGTTGGATATTACAACTGCCACGGCAATAGCGAATACTGCGTCCTTGAACACATGGACCAGGCATGCGCCATGGGCATTGACATCATCAACCATTTGGGAAACAACCAATACACATAATCAACTATTACCAAAACCTCTCTTACCATAGCAACAAATATATGGCAATATCTATTAACTTCTTATAACTTCCAATTTATAGAACCCACCTATAATTTGGTCCAGAACTTCAGGTTTCTTGACTTAACCCAAAAAGTTCTTTGCAGGCAAAGAACTTTTTGGGTTAAGTGTCATCAAAACAACGAGAACATAAAGCCGCCTTTAGTCCCAAGGATAATTGACTCCCCATGCTTGGCGAAGACTGTCCATGTCCTTCATTATCCTTATGGTTTCATCGTGAGGCATACATGGTGACTCTATCTCTCCTTTTCTTATGCACTCCATGGACTCATAGACTTGGTATTCGTAGCCTGTAATATGTGTGGGACATTTCACAACCTTTATGGTATTGTATTCGTTGTCGACCACGGTGGCAGATTGAGGGTTGTTGATATTCTCAATGATGATGTGTCCTTTATCGCCTGATATTACGCCTTGACGGTCGCTGCGCACAAGGTTTGATGACCAAAGCACTCCCATACGACCATCTGCCCAATGAAGAGTCATCGTATTTGTTGCATCAACTCCTGTGTCTGTCAACTGACAACTTGATGAGACGATTTTATAATCAGAGCCGAAGAACATCGCAGCGAAGTTCAGGGCATAAACACCGATGTCAAGCAACGCACCGCCAGCCAGTTCAGGCAGGTACATGCGTGGCTTGTCGATGTTGGGATAGCAAAGATTTGCGCTTAACTGATGCACGTTGCCGATGATGCCGCTGTCTATAAGTTCGCTTATGGTTTTGCGGAACGGCTGGTAGCGTGTCCATATTGCCTCGGTAAGGAAGATGTTGCGCTCATGAGCCAAAGCTATCAGTTCCTCAGCTTGGCGTGCGTTGGCTGTAAATGCCTTCTCGCAAAGTACATTGCGCCCGGCGAGCAGACACATCTTCACATTGTC
>JABUUE010000004.1:39377-43871 GCA_021443335.1 Bacteroidaceae bacterium | reverse complement strand
CACTGCGGACTGTTTCTCGCGCTCCTTGCCGGCACTCTCGGAAATGCCGATATGCAGAAACTGCGTATGGAGGTGAGAGTGGGGAAGCCGGAATGGAGGGCTGTTGACGAGACTGACAACAGCATAAAATCGCTTGAGGTGGCTGTGGAACTTCACAGTTTCACCATCGACGAATATCCCGCAAAACTTATGTTGGTTGACAACGCCACTGGCAAGACAGCGCCTGCCGACAAGCCTGAGCAGATAGTTCTTGAAGACAGCACAGCGAAAGGCTCTCTGCTCGACTGGGAGATTACCGCCGACAGTTATATGGAGATGGCGGCGCAAGTGACGGAGGGAAAGTCGAAGGTGAAATATGTGGAGTGGAAGAACATGGGAGCAACAACCGCCGTTCATGTCATAGCGAAACAACGGCAGACAGGCGTGGTGAAGGAAGGTTGGGCAAGTTGCGGAAGTTTCATGTTCCCGTATCACGCTCTTAAACTTAACGACCAATACAGCCTTGTCATGCCCGACCGTGAACCGAAACGCTTTGCCTCTGACGTTACCGTCTATACGAAGGAAGGTGCTGTAAAAGACGCTGTTATCGAGGTGAACAAACCTTTGGAAATTGACGGCTGGAAAATATATCAGCTCAGTTACGACGAGAGCATGGGAAGATGGAGCGACACGAGCGTTTTCGAACTTGTTCGCGACCCTTGGCTCGGCTTTGTTTATGCTGGAATCTTCATGATGCTTGGCGGCGCTGCGTGTATGTTTGTCAGCTCTAACCGCAAGGGAAGCAAGCAGAAACCTCTCAATCCGTCACAAATCTCAGACCACGTAAATCCGTCACAAATATGCTGAACTGGAGTCATTTCATATATTTTGCCGTCGTCTCTGTGATTTGCTGGGCTGCGGGAGCTTACCTTTCTTTCCGTGAGAGAAAGACGGGAATTGTGTATGCCTTGACAATCTTAGGACTTGCTGTCTTTTTCAGTTTCATCGTCGGACTGTGGGTTAGTTTTGAGCGACCTCCGTTGCGCACGATGGGCGAAACGCGCTTGTGGTATTCTTTCTTCCTTCCCCTTGCCGGACTGATAACTTATTTCCGCTGGAAATACAAATGGATATTGAGTTTCAGCACGTTGATGGCAGTAGTGTTTATCTGTGTAAATCTGTTCAAGCCCGAGATTCACAGCAAGACACTGATGCCGGCACTGCAAAGTCCGTGGTTTGCGCCTCATGTCATAGTCTATATGTTCTGCTACGCCCTTCTCGGTGCTGCCTTTCTGATGGCTGTCTATCTGCTGTTCTTCCGCAAGGGAAAAGATGACACGCGCGAGATGCAGCTGACCGACAATCTCGTGTCAGTAGGACTTGCCTTCATGACTTTCGGAATGCTCCTTGGCGCGCTGTGGGCAAAAGAGGCTTGGGGACATTACTGGGCTTGGGACCCGAAGGAGACTTGGGCAGCGATAACGTGGCTGTGTTATCTGACTTATATCCATCTGCGCTTGAAGCAAGACGCCAATAGGCAAGTGGTTTTGTCCATTCTTCTCATCGCCTTCTGCTGCCTGCAGATGTGCTGGTGGGGAATAAACTATCTGCCTTCAGCGCAAGGCATAAGCGTTCATACCTATAATCTGAACTAATCTAATTCAATCCAATCCAATCTAATCCAATCTGCCATGAAAAAACTTATTTTTGCTTCTTTTGCCTTAATAGCCACTGTTGCTGTTTATGCGCAAGATTATGGAGAATTTACTGTTGACGCGCAGTTGCGTGCTCGTGGAGAATATAGAAACGGGCAGGGCAAGCTGCGCTCGGAAGGCGATAAACCTGCTTTGTTCATCAATGAGCGCGCACGTCTGGGTGTTGGCTGGGAAAAAGGTATTTTGAGCCTCAAGGTCAGTGCGCAACATACTGGTGTGTGGGGCGACGAGAGCCAGACAACCAATAAAAGTAGTTTCAGCGTCAACGAAGCTTGGGCGAAACTTAAATTCGCAAAAGTTGGTTTTGTGCAGCTCGGACGTCAGGCACTTTCTTATGACGATGAGCGATTGTTAGGCGCACTCGACTGGGCTGTTACCGGTCGTGCGCACGATGCGTTGAAACTTGGGTATAATGGTCCTGCACATCAGGTTCACGGAGTTGTTTCCTTCAATCAGAACAAGGAGAGCGTGATAGGCGGAACATATTACGACAACATCTCGTCATATAAGAACATGCAGATGGTGTGGTATCATTATAGCGGCAATAATTCTCCGTTTCAGGCGTCTCTTTTGGCTATGAACCAGGGCGTTGAAGGTGCTGAGGCAAAGGACAACAGTACGAGCAAGACTTATTACATGCAGACTTTTGGTACACATCTTACCCTGAAAGCTGGCAAGTTTGGCGCTTCTGCTTCGGGATATTTGCAGACAGGAAAAGACAATAAGGGCGCAAGTGTTATGGCTTGGCTTGCTGCCGCGTCTTTGAAATATCAGGTCGTTGCACCTTTCTGCCTTACTCTCGGTGAGGATTACGTCAGTGGCAGTGATGGCACAGACGGCAAGAACAAGACTTTCAATGTGCTTTACGGCACTCACCATAAGTTCTATGGCGCGATGGACTATTTCAACAACAGCACAATGCCAAAATGCGGTCTGAGCGACACCTATCTGACAGCGGCAGTTGTTGCACATCCTAAGGTTGACCTCTCAGCTACATACCACTATTTTGCTACCGGCGTAAAGATGGAAGGTTTTGACCGCACATTAGGAAGCGAGCTTGACCTTCAGGTAAACTGGAAAGTCATACCGTATGTCACGCTACAGGGAGGTTACAGTATAATGGGAGCGACAAAGACTATGGAGGCTATAAAAGGCGGAAACTGTAGCCGCTGGCAAGATTGGGCGTGGGTGTCGCTTAATGTCAATCCGAGAATATTCAGCAATAAGAAAAAGTGATTTTTGGATTTTTAACCCCATAACCTCGAAACCCCATAACCTCGAAACCCTATAACCCCATAACCATATAAATATGCTCCGTCCGTGGTCATATAATATAGAGTTGCATCCCGAAGACAATTCTGTTCCTCTCTATCTGCAAGTTTCCAATACCATTTTAGAGCTTATAAGGAATGGAACTCTTCACACTGATGATGCTCTGCCAAGCAGTCGTGATTTGGCAGAACAACTGAACGTAAGTCGAAAGACTGTTGTCTCTGCTTACGAGCATCTTTGTATTAAAGGCTGGCTGAAAAACAAGCCGCGTGTGGGAACTTTTGTGCAGTCTGCTCCCAATGGATATCAGCCCCATAACCATCAGCCTTCCAGCCCCCTAAAGGAGGAGAAAGCTTTGGCTCAGGCTTTGGCTTCGGCTGGCAGCTTATTTATAGACGACGGCTTGCCCGACACCACGATTCTCCCTTTTGCAGAATTGTCGCGTGCCTATCGCCAACTGTTCAACCGCGCCGCAAAGTGGCAGATGCTCGGTTATACCCAGCCTTACGGTCACGAGCGTTTTCGCAGTGCTGTGGCGCGAATGTTAAACCAGGACCGCAACCTTTGTGTTAAGTCCGACAACATCTGCATCACTCGTGGCAGTCAGATGGCTCTCTACCTTATTTCTCACGCTTTGTTGCAACCTGGCGACACGATAATAATGGAAAATCCGGGTTACGCTAAGGCTTACGAGACTTTCCGCTGTGCGGGACTGAACATCATTCCCGTTGATGTTGACCATCACGGCATAATCGTTGACAAAGTAGAAGCGATACTTGCCGACACCCGTGTCAATGCAATCTATCTGACACCGCGCCATCAGTTTCCTACTACGGTAACGCTTTCGTCCGACCGTCGGCAGCAGTTGACAAGACTTGTGCGCAAGTACGATTTCTATGTCATAGAAGACGATTACGGCTGTGAGTTTCATTTCAGTGGCGTGCGACTGTCACCTCTCTACCGCCATCTTCCACAGGAAAAAGCCGTTTATATCGGTTCGTTCAGCAAGATTCTCGCTCCAGCCATCCGCATTGGTATGATGGCTGGCTCAGAGAAAGTCATAAAAAAGGTTGGCGAGTTGCGCAGCTTGATAGATGTTCAGGGCGACAACACTATGGAACTTGCCATTCTTGACCTTATTGAGCAAGGCACTATCCGAAGGCACATAAAAGAAGCCACCCTGTTGTATGCGGAAAGAAAGAACTATCTTTGCTCGCAGTTAAGGAAATTAGGGGATAAAGTTCGGTTCGTGAAGCCCACTGGCGGTTTGGCTGTGTGGGTGTCTTTTCCGCGTGAACAGAATAAGACTCTTACTGTTGAGATGTTGGAAAAGCAGTTGGCTGAGAATGGAATCAGTGTTCTTGTCTTCCAACTGCCTTCTGCAGAGGTTGGCATCCGCATTGGTTACGCCTCGCTCTCCACCGCCGACATCGACAAACTCATCTCGTTTTTGGCCTTGGCTTAGGCTTTGGCTTTGGCCTCCTAAAGTACTAAGTACGAAGTACAAAGTACAAAGTATGATTTGCTT
>JABUUE010000004.1:0-39366 GCA_021443335.1 Bacteroidaceae bacterium | reverse complement strand
ACTCTGCCTTTAAGTGGGTAATCATACTTAGTACTTAGAACTTAGTACTTAGAACTTTAGGAGATATCCACCTGAAAACCTCTCGTATCCACAACACTGATGACGAGAGTATGATTATTGCGAGACAGTCTGCCCAGGCGTAAGGGTGAGCGCTGTTGTGGAGCATTGGCACAACATCAAAGAATTGCGGAAGCAACTCAGTTATCACGAACTGTCCGACGAAGATTATGATGGCTATTGTCCAGAAGCCAGTGCTCTTTGGTACGGCGAAGAAACTCTCGCCGGTTTCAAACGAGCGCGCGTTGAACATGTACCAGAAATGTGTCCAGACAAATATTGAGAACAGCAGTGTCTGCTCGTAAGGAGTAACCGCCCGTGTCTGTGCGTCAATATCGCTGGCACTTGCGCTGATGGCCGTCGTAATAGAATCTGGATAGAAGAACATCCAAAGAATGTCTGTCAGCGAGTTGACGTCAAAGTGCTGGAAGATAAAAAGCATGGAGAACAGCAGAAGGAAGAAAGCCACTCCAACGCCGATGATGTTGGCGTACATGGATTTCGTCAGGATGAAAGCTTTGCGGTCGCGTGGTTTTTCCGTCATCACGCTTGGCGAGGGTGGGAGAGAGGCGAGAGCCATTGCCCCGAAAGTGTCCATGATAAGGTTTACCCACAGCATTTGCGTCACTGTCAGCGGCGACTCTGTTCCCATAAATGCTCCGACGAGAACGATGAGACAGGCAGAGACATTCACCGTCAGTTGGAAGAGCAGGAAGCGCTGAATGTTCTTGTAGAGCGAGCGCCCCCACATCACTGCATGACCGATGGAAGAGAACGAGTTGTCAATAATTGTTATATCTGAAGCCTCCTTTGCCACAGAAGTTCCGTCGCCCATAGACAGTCCCACGTGAGCAGCGTTCAGGGCTGGCGCGTCGTTTGTTCCATCGCCAGTCACGGCAACAATATGGTTGTTTGCCTGCAACGCTTCCACAAGCCTTTTCTTGTCCATCGGACGGGCGCGCGCAATGATTTTCAGATTGTTCACGCGCTGTCTCAACTCTTCATCGCTGAGAGCCGCAAACTCAGTGCCGGTGATAATGTTCTCGTCGTTGTCGCTGTTTGTCCATAAGCCAATCTCGCGCCCTATCTTCATTGCCGTTCCCGGAGTGTCGCCGGTAACAATCTTCACATTTATTCCGGCGTCCATACATTTCTTCACCTCCGTAGGCACATCCTCGCGAACTGGGTCGCTGATTGCCACAACACCAAGAAAATGGTTGTCGCGTGCAAAGCCTAATGTTCTGTAGGCGTCATCCTGATAAGCTTTCAGGGTTGCTTTCAGCGTCTCCTCGTCTATGTCCGATGTTTTGCACATGGAGAAGACTATCTCTGGTGCCCCTTTCGTGTATGTCACAGGCTTTTCCGCTACAGCCGAATTGACTGTTGTGCTCATGTATTTTCGCTCCGTCGAGAATGGCACTTCTTCTATTGTTGCCGTTAGAGTCTTTATCTTGCGGTAGTCGTATCCGTTGCTGTTCATCCATAGCAGCAGCGCTCCCTCTGTCGGGTTTCCTACGGGCTTTATAGTGTCTCCCGAGAAGTCGAGCGAGGCGGTGGAGTTTACGGCAATGCCTTCCGCTAATTCGGGAGTGAGCTTGCTGAAAGTCCATTTCTCCACTTGCATCTTGTTTTGTGTCAGCGTGCCCGTCTTGTCGGTGCAGATTACGGTTGTCGCTCCCATCGTCTCGCACGCATGAAGTTTACGCACCAAGTTGTTGGTTTTCAGCATTGAGCGCATGGAGTAGGCGAGGCTCAGCGTTACAGCCATTGGCAGACCTTCGGGCACAGCCACAACGATGAGTGTCACGGCTATCATCAGTGTTCTCAGCGTGTGGGAGAGGAAGGTTACAAGCTCAAACGGCTCACAGCAGAAGTAGTGCAGCAGTCTGCCCACGATTATCAGCGCAGCGATGGTGTAGCTGATGTAAGTTACCATCATTCCTAATCGGTCGAACTGTTCGTCGAGCGGTGTTTTCACGGAGTCGTCAATCTGCGCTTCCACAAATACCTTCCCGTTTTCCGTGGCGTCGCCCACACTTTTTACCTCGAAAATGCCGTGTCCCTCCATCACCTTTGTGCCTCGCAACACGCAGTTTGACGGGTAAGTGGCGTCGTTGTCAAAGCAAGCTTCGTCGGTAGTCTTGGAGCATACAGGTTCGCCCGTCAGTGTTGATTCGTCAATGTTCAGCGATACCGCCTCGAGCAGTTCTCCGTCTGCCGGCACTTCGTCGCCAGTGTGCAGAATAACGATGTCGCCAACAACCACGTCTTTCCTCGCTATCTCAATGACATTGCTGTTGCGTATCACTTTCACCGCCTCCTCGTCGTTCACATGGTTTAGAACCGAAAACTCCTTGTTTGCCACAAATTCAAAGTAGAAACCGAGACCGGTGGCGAGGAGTATGGCAACAAAAATACCAATCGGCTCGAAGAAGACCGCAGGCTCGTTTTGCAGTCCCCAATATTCGTAGCAGGATATTCCCACAGACAGAACTCCCGCTATGAGAAGGATGATAATCAGAGGGTCGTGGAACTTCTCCAGATACAGTTTCCAGACAGGTTCTTTTGCAGGAGGTGTCAGAATGTTTTTTCCGTGTTTCTTGCGGCTTTCCGCCACTTGCGCTTCGGTGAGTCCAGTATAGCTTTTCATAATCAGCTGTGATAATTTCAAATGCAAAATTACACAGAATAACGCGGATGTCAAAACTTTAGTGCAAAGAAAGTTGATGTTCTGTTGAAGCAACAACCAAACATTGACACAAATTGTTTTTTTCATCTGCTTGTTTCATAATGATTGCCGTTTGTTTGTTTATAATGAGCGATAGTTGTAATTTTGCGCTGGTTATGCTTTCAATCGATAATCTTACAGTGGAGTTTGGCGTAAAGCCTTTGTTCAGGAACGCTAATTTCGTCATCAACGACCGCGACCGCATAGCCCTTGTCGGCAAGAACGGCGCGGGCAAATCGACGATGCTCAAAATAATATGCGGACAGCAGCAGCCAACGAGCGGCAGCGTGTCTGTGCCTAACGATACCACGATAGGCTATCTGCCACAGGTGATGGTGCTGCAAGATGACACCACCGTTCGCGAGGAGGCGCGCAAGGCTTTTGCCGGCAATCTGCAACTCAAGGAACGGATTGACCGTATGCAGAACGAGATAGCCGAGCGCACTGACTACGACAGCGAGAGCTATATGGCGCTGGTTGAGAAGTTCACTCGTGAGCATGAGCGCTATATGATGCTTGGAGCTGAAGGTTATGAGGCGGAGATTGAGCGCACGCTTGTCGGCCTTGGCTTTCAGCGCACCGATTTCGAGCGGCCAACGAGCGAGTTCTCTGGCGGCTGGCGTATGAGAATAGAGCTTGCCAAGATACTTCTCCAGAGGCCCGATGTGTTGCTTCTCGACGAGCCTACCAACCATCTCGACATTGAGAGCATACAGTGGCTTGAGAACTTCCTTTCCACATCCGCCAAAGCTGTTGTCATGGTTAGCCACGACCGCGCTTTCATCAACAATGTCACCAACCGCACATTGGAGATTTCGTGCGGAAATGTCATAGATTATAAGGTCAAGTACAACGAGTATGTCGTGCTGCGAAAAGAGCGCCGCGAGCAGCAGATACGCGCCTACGAAAACCAGCAGAAGGAGATTGCCGACATCAAAGCTTTCATAGAGCGTTTCCGTTATCAGGCTACAAAAGCCGTCCAGGTGCAGCAGCGCATAAAGCAGTTGGAGAAGATTGTGCCGATAGAGATTGACGAGGTTGACACCTCAGCCCTCCGACTCAAGTTCCCACCGGCGGAGCGCAGCGGCGACTATCCAGTGATATGCGACGAGGTGCGCAAGGACTATGGCTCTCACACCGTCTTCGACCGTGTCAACCTCACCATCAAGCGCGGCGAGAAAGTGGCGTTTGTAGGTAAGAACGGAGAGGGAAAGTCAACACTCGTCAAATGTATTATGGGAGAGATTCCTTTTACGGGAAACCTTAAGGTTGGCCATAATATCCAGATAGGTTATTTCGCTCAGAACCAGGCGCAGCTTCTCGATGAGGAACTGACGGTGTTTCAGACCATTGACAATGTTGCAAAAGGCGAGATACGACTGAAAATCCGCGACATCCTCGGCGCGTTCATGTTTGGAGGCGAGGCGTCTGACAAGAAGGTCAAAGTGCTGTCGGGCGGAGAACGCAGCCGTCTGGCGATGATAAAACTGCTGCTTGAGCCTGTCAATCTGCTCATCCTCGACGAGCCTACAAACCACCTTGACATGAACTCGAAAGATGTGCTCAAAGAAGCCATCAAGGCATTCACCGGCACTGTAATCGTCGTAAGCCACGACCGCGAGTTCCTCGACGGACTTGTCACCAAGGTCTATGAGTTCGGCGGCGGAAAGGTCAAGGAACATCTCGGAGGTATCTATGATTTTTTATACACAAAAGAAAAGGAACAATGCCCCCCTCTAACTCCAGGCCCCCCCTCGGTCCCCCCACAAGGGGGGAAGGGGGAGGACTATAAAGTTAGTTCTGAGTGCGGATTGCAAAAGGTAACTATCCATTCCTCCCCCCTTGTGGGGGGAGTTAGAGGGGGGTCCTACGAAGCCCGCAAGGAGATACAGAGGAAGATTTCCAAGTATGAGCGCATTGTGGCAGACTGCGAGAAGGAGATTTCCCGTCTCGAGGCACGCCAGAAAGAACTTGACCAGATACTCCTCGACCCCGCCCACGCATCAGACATGAAGCTTGTTACCGAATACACCGAACTGTCAGACCAAATCGCAAAGGTCATGGAGCAGTGGGAGGAACAGGCAAGCGTGCTCGAAGAGTGGAAAAGCAAAATCAATTAAACTCTTTCTGGCCAAAGCCAAGGCCAAAGCCAAAATCAAAGTTCAATAACAATATGCTGAAAAGATTATTAACTTTCGCATTTGCAATTCTTGCTATGACAACAACAAATGCACAATCACAGTCAGGACTTGCCCTCGGCAATATGGACAAGTCTGTTCGTCCACAGGACAACTTCGACCAGTACGCCAATGGCGAATGGAAAAAGTACAACCCCGTGCCAGCGGCTTACAGTCGTTACACCATGTTCGATGTACTTCGCGACAACAACGACAAGAAGAACACCGACTTGATGAACGAACTGCTCACAAAGACCTACGACTTCGGTACCAACGAGCAGAAAATCAGTGACTTCTACAAGCTCTCTATGGATTCTGTGCGCCGCAACAAGGAGGGTATCACTCCCGTTCTTCCGCTCTTCAAGGAGATAGCACAGGCTAAGACTGTCGAGGAACTGAAAGCCTTCTGGGATCGTCATCCGTTCATTTCCGTAGGCACACTCTATGGCGGCGGCTTCGGCGCTGATGCCAAGAACTCAGAGTGGAACATATACTACGCTTCTACTGCCGGACTCTCTCTCGGTCAAAAGGAGTATTACACCGAGACAACAAAAGAGGCGCAGGACATCCGCAAGAAGTTCAAGGCTCACATCGAGCGCATGTTCAAGCTCTACGGCATCAAGGGAGCGAAGAAAAAGGCACAGCTTGTTTACGACCTCGAGATGCAGATTGCCGACGTCTCTCTCACCATGGTTGAGCGTCGCGATGTAGAGAAGCGCTACAACAAGATGACGCTTAAGGAATTCTCCGACCGCTGGCCTAATATTGATATTACAACAGGAGTGAAACGCAAAGGCGTTACCGACGACTGCCTTAAAGAGCTCATTGTCAGCAACCTCAAGTATTTCGACTGGGCTAACAAGTATGTTCCTGCAATGTCTGTGGAAGTCCTGAAGGCTTATATGGAGTGGGATTTGATACAAAGCACAGTCTCACGTCTTTCTGACGAGGTGTCAGCTGCCAACTTCGAGTTCTACGGCAAAGTCCTCGAGGGCAAGACAGAGCAGAAGCCACGCTGGCAGCGCTGTCTCGCGCAGGTGGAAAGCGCTTTCGGACAGGCCATCGGCAAGATGTATGTGGAGCGTTATTTCCCTGAGAGCAGCAAGAAGCGCATGGAGAACCTCGTTGCCAACCTGCAGACAGCTCTCGGTATCCGCATCATTGCACAAGACTGGATGTCGCCAGCCACCAAGTACGCTGCTATCCAGAAACTCTCTACCTTCCGCGTGAAGATTGGTTATCCTGACAAGTGGGACGACATCTCCGAAATCACCATCGACCCAAAGAAGTCATATCTTGAGAACACACAGGCCATCAGTGAATTTAAGCAGAAAGACGACCTCCGTCGCACTGCCGGCAAGAAGGTTGACCCAACAGAGTGGCACATGACACCTCAGACCGTCAACGCATACTACAACCCGACAACCAACGAGATTTGCTTCCCTGCAGGTATTCTCCAGCCGCCATATTTCAACGCCGATGCAGACGACGCCATCAACTACGGTGCTATCGGAGTGGTTATCGGTCACGAGATGACTCACGGCTTCGACGACAAAGGCTCGCTCTTCGACAAGAACGGCAACATGAGCCAGTGGTGGAAGCAGGAGGACCGCGAAAACTTCCAGAAGAAAGCCGACTATTTCGCAGGCTATTTCGACACCGTGGGACTCTTCCCTGACCTGAAGATGAACGGTAAAATGACTAACGGAGAGAACCTCGCCGACCACGGAGGTCTCATGGTGGCTATGGAAGCCCTCAATATCGCCATGCAGAACAACCAGCTCGGCGATGCTGACGGCTTCACACCTATGCAGCGTTTCTTCCTCTCTTATGCCGGCGTTTGGGCAGGCAACTGGACCGAGAAGGGCATCCGCCACCTCACCAAGAGCGATGTTCACTCCATCGGATACATCCGTGTCAATGAGGCGCTCAAACATATCGACAACTTCTACACAGCCTTCAATGTCAAAGAGGGCGACAAAATGTGGATAGCACCGGAGAAGAGACTCAAGCTCTGGTAAAAAGCTATACAAAAAAATACCGTACGATGCTTGAACTTCTTCTTTTGTTTCTGTGTCTTCCATGCATGGCGCAGAGGGTTGTCACGGTAAACACAGACTGTCGCTTGCAGACAGTAGAGGGGTGGGGAATAAGTCTGTGCTGGTGGGCAAAAGAGGCTGGCACATGGCCCGAGGAGGACGTAAATCAGTTGGTGGATTGGTTGGTGTCGCCCGAGGGACTTAACTATAACGTGTTTCGGTATAACATTCCTGGCGGCGATGACCCGAAGCACAGAAACTGCAAGCCCGACCACATGAAAGGGATGAAGGGACTGCGGGCAGCGATGAAGGGGTTTAAGGAAGATGAGAACAGCCCTTACGATTGGAATGCCGACGAGGCTCAGATAAGGATATTGCGGAAGATTGTTTCCCGCTGCCAGCATTATGGAAAGAGAGCCATCATTGAGGCTTTTGCAAACACACCCCCTTGGTGGATGACGGTTAGCGGATGTTGTGCTGGCGCCGACAGTCCCACAGCCACCAACCTCCATCCCGACTATTACGATGATTATGCGCAATATTTGGTGGATGTCTGCCAGCATTTTCGTGATGCAGAAGGGATAGAGTTCCACAGCCTTGCCCCCTTCAATGAGCCGAATACGGACTATTGGCACAAGGGTGGAACGCAGGAAGGTTGCGGTTTTCTGCCTGCCGACCAGGTGCGTTTTCTCAACGATTATCTTGCACCTCGTCTTGCACGCAGCTGCCTGAAGACCGTAATATCTGCCAGCGATGAGACGAATGAGAAGAAAAGCCTTGAGACATGGAGCGTGTATGAGGAAGATGCCGCCGCCCTGGAATCTGTTGCGCAATGGAACACCCATTCTTACGGATATTCTCCCGTGAAGTCGGAACAGTCTCGCAGTCAGTGTCGCACGGCGCTCGGCAACAAAGTCCGGGCGCGAGGCAAGACACTGTGGATGAGTGAGACCGGTGGCGGCGGCAGAGGAATAATGGGAAATTTAGGCGTGGCAAAGACCCTCTTCGACGATATGCGGTATTTGCAGCCCTCCGTATGGTGCGACTGGCAGTATGTTGACAGTGGCAACCAGTGGTGTCTGATAACATGTTCGGGGAATGTTGACGGTTATCGTCCTCCTTTCAAGAGGAATAAGAACTATTTTGTCCGCGCGCAGGTAACAAGGAATATTACTCCGGGGTATGTTGTTGTGGAAACTTCTGACGACAGTGTTCTTGCCGCGATAAGTCCTGACGGAAAGACGCTTGTAGTTTGCCTGCTTAATCGGAGTGCAGACGATGAAAGGATATGCCTGAATGTTCAGGGCTTTGGCAGAGGGGCCATGAAGGTTAAGTCTGCCACTGTGACAAGCAGGAGCCAGAATATGGAGGAACTGCAATGCGATGACGCAAAGGACATTGTAGTTCGGGGCAGGAGTATTGTGACGATTGTCTGCTCCTTAACCCCCTAAGGGGAGGGTTATAAGTATAAAATAAAAGTAGTAAGTGCCAAGAATGATTTGCTTCTGAGGTTTCGATTATGCCTTTAAGTGGGTAATCATACTTAGCACTTAGAACTTAGTACTTAGAACTTAGCACTTACCGCTTTATGCTTTGCGCCATACGTTTTTTTTATCTCATAACTCCGCGCCTGGATGTTTTCACGAAGTCGATAATCATCTGTATCTCTTTCGGTCGGTCGGTCATTGACTCGAGTATCTCCAACCCTTCGTTGAGAGTCGGTGCGCCGTAGAGTGTTCTGTAAGCGTCGTGGATGGTGTTGATGGTCTCGTTGGTGAAGCCGCGGCGGCGCAGTCCGATGACGTTTACTCCGCAATAGTGGGCGGGTTCCTTGCCTGCAACGATGAATGGGGGAACATCGACGGAGAATCGTGTGCCGCCCTGCACGATGCCGTAGCCGCCGACATGGCAGAACTGGTGGACAAGGACGCAGGCGGAGATAATGGCGTTGTCGTCGACGACGACCTCGCCGGCAAACTTTGTGGTGTTGCCGATGATGCAGTTGTTGCCGATGACGCAGTCGTGACCTATGTGCATGTTCTCCATAAGGAGGTTGCCGCTGCCAACCCTTGTTGTTCCCTTCGATGCTGTTCCTCGTGAGATGGTGACATTCTCGCGGATGGAGTTGTTGTTGCCAATCTCGCACAGCGTTTCTTCTCCGCGGAACTTCAGGTCTTGTGGCTTTGTCGATATGCTTGCTCCGGGAAAGAACTCGTTGTTGTCGCCTATGCGCGCGCCATACTGGATGGTGACACTGTTCTTGAGCTCGTTGTTGTTGCCTATGACGGTGTTTTCCTCAATGACGCAGAAGGGTCCTATAACGTTGTTGTCGCCGAGTTTTGCGTCGGGATGTATTATTGCCAATGGGTGAATGGTGTTCATGGATAGCCCTGTATTTTATTTGTTTTTAACAATCTGCGCGGTGAATGTGGCTTCTGAGACTACGTGGTCGCCAACGAACATGTATCCGCGCATGGTGCTAATGCCGTGGCGCAGCGGTGCTATCATCTCGACACGGAAAAGGAGCGTGTCGCCGGGAACAACCTTCTGACGGAACTTCACATTGTCGATTTTCATGAAGTATGTTGACCAGCGTTCCGGCTCTTCGATGGAATTGAGCACGAGGAGTCCGCCGCACTGTGCCATGGCCTCAATCTGCAGCACTCCGGGCATGACGGGCTCTTCGGGGAAATGTCCCTGGAAGAAAGGCTCGTTGGAGGTGATGTTCTTGACGCCGACGATGGAGGTAGGGCCGATGGCGATAATCTTGTCGACGAGCTGCATAGGATAGCGGTGTGGGAGCAGGGAGCGAATCTTGTTGACATCCATTACGGGCTCTTCGTTGGCGTCGTACATTGGGGCCTGCACATCGTGTTTCTTGATTTCCTTGCGCATCAGTCGGGCAAACTTGTTGTTGATGGAATGTCCGGGGCGTGTGGCGATGATTCTTCCTTTTATAGGCCGACCAATAAGGGCCATGTCGCCAACGATGTCAAGGAGTTTGTGGCGTGTGCACTCGTTTTCCCACTGCAGCGGCTTGTGCTGTATGTAGCCGAGTTTTGAGGCGTCTCTGCGTGGCACCTTCATGAGGTCGGCGAGGTGGTCGAGGTTTTCTTGTGTTGTCTGTCGCTCGTAAATGATGATGGCGTTGTCCATGTCTCCGCCTTTCACGAGGTTTGCCTGCAGGAGCGGCTCTATGTCTCGCACGAAGACGAATGTGCGCGCGGGTGCAATCTCCTTGGCGTAGTCGCCAGGCTTTTCAATGGTGGCAAACTGGGAGTTGATGAATTTGCTTTCGAACGAGCACATGGCGGTGATCGAGAAGTCGTCGTCGGGAAGAATGGTTATTGAGGAACCGGTCTCCTCGTCGCGTACCTCAATCTTCTTGCGTATGATGTAGATGTCTTTCGGCGCAGCCTGTTCTTCTGTGCCAATCTCGTTAATCTTGTTGACATAGATAATGGCAGAGCCGTCAAGGATGGGGAACTCCGGCCCGTTGACTTGCATGAGACAGTTGTCGATGCCGAGTGCGTAGAGTGCTGAGAGTGCGTGTTCGATAGTTGAAACCCTCACATCTCCTTTTCCGACGACGGTGCCGCGTCGTGTGTCGACGACATTTTCGGCGATGGCGTCGATGACGGGTTGACCTTCAATGTCGATGCGTTGAATTTTGTATCCTGTATTTTCTGGTGCTGGATTGAAGGTGACTGTAAGAGTCAGTCCTGTATGCAATCCTTTTCCACAAAGGGAAAAACTGCCTTTCAGCGTTTTTTGTTTTGGCATAATTCTTATGGTTTTGGGGTTTTACCCTTGTAACTTACTTGTTAAATTTTTTTTCAGTTCGTTGAGGTCTTTGTACATTTCAGGAAGCATTTTGAAAATGGCGTAGCTTTTGAAATACTTCTTTATGTCCATTACCGGCGTTCCCATGAGGGTTTCGTTTCCCTTGGTGTTGCCTGGTATTCCTGCCTGTGCTGCAAGCATGGTCTTGTCGCCTATTGTGCTGTGGCCGGCAATGCCTGCCTGTCCGCCGAACATGCACCACTTGCCGACTTTTGTGCTTCCTGCAATGCCTACTTGCGCCGACATGACGGTGTTTTCTCCGACCTCAACATTGTGGGCTATCTGCACGAGATTGTCGAGCTTGACGCCTTTGCGCAGCACTGTCTGCCCCATGGTTGAGCGGTCGACGCATGTGTTGGCTCCGATTTCAACATTGTCCTCAATGACAACAGTTCCTATCTGCGGAATCTTGTCGTAGCCTTCTTGGTTAGGCGCAAAGCCGAATCCGTCGGCTCCGATGACACTTCCTGCGTGAATAGTGACATTGTTTCCGAGCCGGCAGCCGTGGTAAATAGTTACCTTTGGGAAGAGCTGGCAGTTTTTGCCTATGGTCGCTCCGTCGCCGATGTAGGCGTGAGGGTAGATAAGGCTTCCTTCTCCGACATGGGCTCCCTTGCCAATGTATGCGAAAGCTCCGATGTAGCAGTTTTCTTCAACAGTGGCCTCCGGGTCTATGAAAGCGAGAGAGTCTATGCCACTCTTTCGGGGCTGCATGGACTGGTAAAATTGCAGTAACTTTGCAATAGACTCATACGCGTTGGGCACGCGAATGAGCGTGGCACTGACGGGACGGTCAAGGATTGTGTCGTCGTTTATGAGCACAACGCTTGACTGGGTTTCGTATATATAGTGCAGATATTTTGGATTTGCCAAGAAGGAGATGGCTCCTTTCTGTCCTTCCTCAATCTTGGCAAAGGAGGACACTGGGGCGTTCTCGTCGCCCTCAATCTTTCCTCCGATGAGTTCTGCAATTTGCTTTGCTGAGAATTCCATTGTTTGTTAATGTTGCGGTATTTTATGCGGCAAAATTATAAAAAGAATATTATTTGTGCAAGAATTACCTTAGTTTTCTGCTTTTTTTCTATATTTTATCAAAAGAAATATTGTGCAATATTAAGAAATATTCTTTGTTTTACTACTTTTCCGCAGCCTGCAAAGGGTATTGTTCCTTTTTTTTACTAATTTTGCACGCATTAAAAGAAAGTGTCTTAACTTTCGCATCGAGAAACTTGAATAAGTATATTATGACAGAAAATAAACCTACAGCGATACTTCTGCTCCACTGTCCTGACAAGCAGGGCATTATCTCGGAGGTTACAAAGTTTATCACTGACAATAAGGGTAACATTGTATATCTTGACCAATACGTGGACCACCAAGGCGGCGTGTTTTTCATGCGCATAGAGTGGGAATTGGCGGATTTTCTGATTCCTCAGGAGAAGATTTCGGAATACATAAACACGCTGTATGCTCAACGCTATGATATGAGGTATTATCTTCATTTCAGCGACAAGAAGCCTCGCATGGCGCTCTTCGTGTCAAAGATGAGCCACTGTCTATATGACCTCCTTGCGCGTTACAATTCGGGTGAGTTAGAGTGCGAGATACCTTGTATCATAAGCAATCATGAGGACCTGCGCTATGTGGCCGAGCAGTTTAACATTCCGTATTATGTTTGGTCGATAAAGAAGGACCACTCAAACAAGGATGATGTGGAAGCGGCAGAGATGGAGTTGCTGAAAAAAGAGAATGTTGACTTCATAGTGCTTGCACGCTACATGCAGATAGTTACGGAGAAGATGATAAAGGCTTATCCTCACAGGATAATAAACATACACCACTCGTTCCTTCCGGCGTTTATCGGCGCAAAACCCTATCATCAGGCTTGGCAGAGAGGCGTGAAAATCATCGGAGCGACGAGCCATTATGTTACGACAGAACTCGACGCCGGTCCTATCATCGAGCAGGATGTGGTGCGCATCACTCACCGCGACACTCCCGACACGCTTGTGCTGAAAGGCCGTGACTTAGAGAAGATTGTGCTGTCGAGGGCTGTGAAGAAACATATTGAGCACAAAATCCTTACATACAACAACAGAACATTTATATTTACTTGATTTTTGAGGTAAAGATGACCGTAGCAATCGTAGAATACAACGCGGGCAACATTTACAGCGTGGTCAACGCGCTGAAACGATTGGGCATAGAGCCTGTCTTGACGCATGACGCCGAGATACTGCAGAAGGCGGACCGCGTCTTGTTTCCTGGTCAAGGTGAGGCGAGGACTACAATGGCGTCGCTGAAGAGCCATCGTCTCGATGAGGTTATTCGCTCGCTGCGTCAGCCAGTGCTTGGAATATGTGTCGGTCAGCAGCTGATGTGCAAACATTCTGATGAGGGTGATGTTGACTGCATCGGAATATTTGACCTTCCGGTTTTGCGATTTCAGCCACAAAGACACGTGGACAAGGTTCCCGCAATGGGATGGAACGCCTTGAAAGAGCTCAAGACACCTCTGTTTGATGGGCTGAAAGATGGCGACGACTACGCTTATTTCGTACACAGTTACTATGTGCCGCAATGCGAATATACAATAGCCACGGCAGACTACATACAGCCATACAGCGCGGCGTTGCACAAGGATAACTTCTACGCCACGCAGTTTCACCCGGAGAAGAGTGGGCGGGTGGGCGAGACGATATTGAGAAACTTCCTTGAGATTAAGTAATTCAAGTTTCGCAAGTGCTCAACTTTCGTTAGGTTTTAAGGTTAAAGGTTGGAGGTTGGAGGGACCTTGGCTTTGGCCTTGGCTTTGGCCTTAGACCTTAAACCTTTAACCTTAGACCTTAAAACCTTAGACCTTTAACTCAAACTTGAGCTTGCGAAAGTTTAGTTAAGTAATCGTTAAGAAATGATAGAACTCATACCGGCGATAGACATAATAGACGGCAAATGCGTCAGACTGACAAAAGGCGACTATGACCAGAAGACGGTTTACAACGAAAACCCTGTGGAAGTTGCCAAGGAGTTTGAACGCATCGGGTTCAAGCGCCTTCATGTGGTTGACCTTGACGGGGCAAAGGCTAAGCATATTGTCAACGAGGATGTGCTGAGAGCCATCGTCGCCGAGACAAATCTTGTGGTGGATTTTGGTGGCGGCATAAAATCGGAGGCCGACCTTGCAAAGGCGTTTGCTGCTGGTGCAGAGATGGTGACGCTTGGCTCGATAGCTGTTACCGACCGCGACTTCACCTGTCGTACGATAGAACGCTTCGGCGCAGACAAGATAGTGCTTGGTGCTGATGTTAGAAACGGCAAAGTGAGTATCAACGGCTGGAAGGAAGACTCCGCAGAAGACCTGATGCCTTTCATAAGTTATTATATGGAAAAGGGCGTGAGGAATGTGTTGTGTACAGATATAACCAAAGACGGAACGCTTGCGGGACCTGCCATCACACTGTATAAGGAGATTATGTCTCGCTTCCCGTCGTTGCATCTTATAGCCTCTGGCGGTGTGTCTTCAAATGCTGACATAGAGGCTCTTGACGAGGCTGGAATTCCTGCCGTAGTGTTCGGAAAAGCCTTCTATGAGGGAAGAATAATATTAGAAAGGTTAAAGGTCTGAGATATGTCATTAGCAAAACGCATTATTCCATGCCTCGATGTAAAAGACGGCGAAACAGTGAAGGGCACGAACTTCGTGAATCTGCGAAGTGCGGGAGACCCTGTGGAATTAGGCAGGATATATTCCGAGCAAGGTGCTGATGAGCTTGTCTTCTTGGATATCACGGCAAGTCATGAAGGTCGTAAGACATTTGCTGAAATGGTGACGCGTGTGGCAGAGGAAATAAATATCCCGTTTACTGTTGGCGGTGGCATCAATGCTCTTGAAGATGTGGAAAGACTGCTCTATGCTGGTGCCGACAAGATAAGCGTTAATTCGGCAGCTATACGTCGTCCTGAATTGATTGATGAGATAACTGGCAAATTCGGCTCACAAGTGTGTGTTTGTGCCATCGACGCCCGACTTGAAGACGACGGCGAGTGGTGGTGCTATCTCAACGGCGGCCGCTTGAAGACGGAAAGGAAACTGCTTGAATGGGCAAAGGAGGTGACCGACCGTGGAGCAGGGGAGATACTCTTTACTTCAATGAACCACGACGGTACGAAACAAGGTTTTGCCAACGAGGCTTTGTGCCGACTGTCGGAGGAACTGACAATACCGATAATAGCCAGTGGCGGCGCAGGCAGAAAAGAGGATTTTCTTGACGTCTTCGACAAGGGTAAGGCAGACGCGGCTTTGGCAGCCAGCGTTTTCCATTTCGGCGAGATTCCGATACCTGAGCTGAAACAATATTTAAAGGCAGAAGGGGTAAATGTGAGGCTTTGACTTTGGCTTTGCCCTTGGATTGAATTAACAAATAAATGCAATATGATAGATTTTGAAAAGATGAATGGCCTTGTTCCCGCAATCGTTCAGGATGCGGAGACAAAAACAGTGCTGATGCTCGGTTACATGAATCAGGAGGCTTACGACAAGACTCTTGAGACAAAGAAAGTGACTTTCTGGAGCCGTTCACGCAAATGTTTGTGGACAAAGGGAGAGACAAGTGGAAATTTCCTTACGCTTGTGGATATTAAGATAGACTGCGACAATGACACTCTATTGGTGAAAGCTATTCCGGCAGGTCCTACTTGCCATAAAGGAACAGATACCTGTTGGGGCGAGACCAACGACAAGAACCCTCTGCTCTTCCTCTCTTTCCTAAACGATTTTATCGAGAAACGCTATAAGGAAATGCCTGAAGGTTCATACACCACAAGTCTTTTCAAGGACGGACTCAACCGCATGGCACAAAAGGTGGGTGAGGAAGCGCTTGAGGCTGTGATAGAGGCTTGTAACGGAACCAACGAGCGCCTCATATACGAGGCTTCTGACATGTTCTATCACCTGATTGTCTTGCTGACAAGCAAAGGTCTCCGCATAGAGGATGTGGCTAAAGAACTGCAAGTGAGACACGACCCGAACTGGCATAAACACTAAAGGTGGGTTCTATAAGGATAGGTGTTAAAGGTTGAGCTTGCAAAACTTGTGTAAAAATATAAATGATATGTTGATAAGCTATAAAGATGTTACTCTTCAACACATAGGCGAAGACCCCATTCTTGACAATGTATCGTTCGAGGTCAAGGAGGGTGAGTTTGTGTATATTATAGGAAAGGTGGGGACTGGTAAGTCGAGTCTTCTGAAATCTCTGTATTGTGAGCTTGACATTGAAAGCGCACAGGAGGCTCGCATCTTTGACTTCAACCTGATGAAACTAAAACGTAGTCATATTCCGGACTTGCGTAAGAAGATGGGAATAGTGTTCCAGGATTTCCAGTTGCTCCATGACCGCACACTGTATAAGAACCTTTATTTCGTGCTTCGAGCAACAGGAACAAAGAAGGCTGACTGCGCCCAAAGAATCTCAGAGGTGCTTGAGGCGGTAGGACTGGCAGACAAGGCAGAACGCATGCCTCATGAGCTTTCTGGTGGCGAGCAGCAGCGTGCGGCTATTGCACGTGCCATACTCAACAAGCCTGCTCTCATAATTGCTGATGAGCCGACAGGAAATCTTGACCCTGAGACTGCTAACGGCATTGCGACATTGATGCACGACATTTCTGCAATGGGAACATCGATTATCATGTCCACACATAATTTGAACCTGCTAAATTCATTCCCGGGAACGGTCTATCTGTGTAAGGATAACCGACTTGAGAATGTAACAGACAAATATAAAGAGATTATAGCAAGTCTGGACAATTAACAGATTGACAACAACCAAAAACTATATATCGTACGTATGAAAGTAATGAAATTTGGCGGCACGAGTGTAGGCTCTGCAGAGAGAATGCAAGGCGTGTCAAAGATTATCACTGAAAGCGGACAACCAACATTTGTGGTGCTTTCAGCAATGTCAGGGACAACAAACTCGCTGATAGAGATATCAAATTATCTATATCATCACAACCCAGAGGGAGCGAACGAGGTTATTCGACAACTTGAAACAAAATACGCAAAGCACGTTGACGAGCTGTACAAGACGGAGGAGATGAAAGAGACTGTTCGTGAGGTTCTTCATGACAGATTCATGTATCTCCGCTCTTTCACAAAAGGTCATTTCACAAGTGCCGAGGAGAAGAAAGTTGTTGCGCAGGGCGAGATTCTGTCAACAAATATGGTTGTCAATTACCTTAAAGAGTGTGGTGTGAAGGCTGTGCTTCTCTCTGCTTTTGACTTCATGAAAACAGACAAGAACGCCGAGCCTGACATGCACTACATCGTAGAAAACATACATCGCGTTCTTGAAGCAAACGAGGGCTACCAGATTTATATCACACAGGGTTTCATTTGTATGAATGCATACAATGAGATTGACAATCTGCTGCGTGGTGGATCTGACTATACTGCCTCGCTTGTGGGTGCTGCCATAAAGGCAGAAGAGATAGTGATATGGACAGATATCGACGGCATGCACAATAACGACCCGCGTTTTGTGGATAACACTGAGGCTGTTTCGCAACTGAACTTTGAGGAGGCTGCCGAATTGGCTTATTTCGGTGCGAAGATTCTGCATCCTACTTGTGTTCAGCCTGCAAAGTTCGCCGGTGTTCCTGTTCGTCTGAAAAACACAATGGATCCGCAAGCACCAGGCACAATAATCAACAACGAGCTTCAACGTGGAAAGATAAAGGCTGTTGCCGCCAAGGACAACATAACTGCCATCAAGATAAAGAGCAGTCGCATGCTCCTCGCATCGGGCTTTATGCGTAAGGTGTTTGAGACGTTTGAGCGTTACAATACTCCTATTGACATGATTACAACAAGTGAGGTTGGTGTGTCAATGAGCATTGACAATAACAAGAATCTCGACAAGATTGTCGATGAGTTGAAGAAATATGGCACAGTGACTGTTGACAGGGACATGTGTATCATCTGCGTTGTGGGAGACCTTGAATGGAATAATATTGGTTTCGAGACTCTTGCCACTGATGCGATGAAAGACATTCCTGTTCGTATGGTTTCTTATGGCGGTTCTAATTTCAACATCTCATTCCTTATCAAGGAAGAAGACAAGAAGCGTGCGTTGCAAAATCTAAGTGCTACACTCTTCCAATAACCAGAGTCAACGATTACTCTAACTCAAAAAATCAACACAATGAATTTTCCAACACAACAACTAAACAATATAGACACTCCCTTTTACTTCTACGATGCCGACTTGTTGCGCACAACACTTGACAACATCAACGAAGAAGCAGGGAAATATGATAACTTTTGCGTTCACTACGCAGTAAAGGCAAACGCTAATCCGAAGCTTCTCCGTATCATAGCAAAGAGCGGAATGGGAGCAGACTGTGTGAGCGGTGGAGAGGTGGAGGCTGCTGTGGCTGCGGGATTTCCTGCAAACAAGATTGTCTTCGCCGGTGTGGCAAAGGCTGACTGGGAGATAGAACTTGGTCTGAACCTCAGCATTGCATGTTTCAATGTGGAAAGTCTTCCTGAACTGGAGGTTATCAACGAGCTTGCCGGCAATCTTGAGACAAAGGCAAATGTGGCTTTCCGTATTAATCCGGAGGTAGGAGCACACACTCATGCAAACATCACTACAGGAACTGCTGAAAACAAATTTGGAATTGCGATGCGTGATATGACAAAGGCTATTCGTATAGCCAATGAAATGCCAAACGTCAACTTCACTGGTCTGCATTTCCATATAGGCTCGCAGATATTGGAGATGGATGACTTCGCTGCGTTGTGCCAGCGTGTTAACGAACTTCAGGACCAACTCGAGGCAGAAGGAATAACCTTGCAAAGTATAAATGTGGGTGGCGGCTTAGGTGTTGATTATCAGGACCCTGACGCAAACCCTGTTCCAAACTTCAAGGATTTTTTCAAGACCTACGCTGATGGCCTGAAACTCCGCGACGGTCAGACGCTTCACTTTGAGCTTGGACGCTCGGTGGTGGCTCAATGCGGAACGCTCATCACTCGCACATTATATATTAAGCAGGGTGTGGCAAAACAATTCCTCATCGTCGATGCTGGCTTCACGGACCTTATTCGTCCTGCGCTCTATGATGCTTATCATAAGATAGAAAACATTATGAGCAACGAGGCGGAGGAAGTGTATGATGTTGTCGGACCTATCTGTGAATCTACAGATGTGTTTGGCAAGGCACGCAAGGTTAATAAGACAAAGCGTGGCGATCTAATAGCCTTGCGTTCCGCTGGAGCTTATGGCGAGATAATGGCGTCTGGCTATAACTGCAGGCAACTCCCGAAAGGCTGGACAAGCGATGAATTATAGATTTTCTAATTAACTGATATTCCAAAATATGTCATTGACTACGACAAGTGTATTCCTCATAATAGCAAGCATAGCGATAGTGATATTACTGCCGCTATGCTCCGCTTATTTCAGAAAGTTACGAAGGGTTAGAGAATATAATGGCACTGATGGCATAAAGATGCCGTCGATAAGTGTTATTATTTCTGCGTTTGATAATCCGGAACGTGTTTTGATGAAACTGTCATCGTTTCTGAACCAGCAGTATGAGTCGGACTATGAGGTAATACTTGTTGTGGATAATGAGAAGATACATGAGGAGAGTTATCAGTTTCAATTGTCGCAACTGCCTAATAAAGAGAGACTGCGTACAACGTATGTGCCAGACTCTTCTCACTACATGGGGTTGCAGAAGTTGGCTGTTACTCTTGGCGTCAAGGCAGCGAGATATAATTGGATAATGCTGACCGACGGTCATGTTGAGCCAAAAAGTTACAATTGGCTGAACGTCATGGCACGCAACTGCTTTGGAAAAGACATTGTTCTCGGATATACAACTATTGCGAAAGAGAAATTCACTGTCGGCTCTTTTAAAAATGCCGTGAATGCAAGAGAACAAAGACATGCTGACTTCCAACGCTTTGAGCGACATCTGTGGCAACTGTATAATCTGCGCCAGGCAGAGCAAGGGCTGGCCTACAGTACGGCGGGAGGAAACCTGATGTTCCGAAAGTCGATGTTCATGAATGGCAAAGGATATTCGGGTAATCTGAAATACACCTTTGGCGAGTATGAATTTTTGGTAAACACTTATGCTTTACAAGATAATGTGGCTGTAGAGACTCATCCCGATTCATGGTGTGCAAGAGACAAATATACGGCTCATGAATTTGACCTTTTCCATCGTTGTTTCCATGAGACTCGCAAGCATCTGCAACGCAAGTGGAAACATCGTATGCTTGTGGCCCTTGACCAGATGGTTTTGCACCTGTCGTTCCCGATAGCTATCCTCATGGCTGTCTATGCGTTTTATACTTCACAATGGATAGCAGCTACCGCATCTTTTCTATCATTACCTATTGGCTTGTTCATCAGGGAATGGCTTGCAAAGAAATCGCTGAAAAGGTTTAGGGTAGAGCTTAAGGCGAAATTCATCACACACTTTGAGTTGTATCTGCTGTGGCAACATTTCATATATAAGATAAAGTATATGATATCTGATAAAACGGAATTTATCAGTCATAAGTATTAAATTAAATCAGAGTTGAAGATTCTTCACTATATAGATGACTTTGACCCAATTCGTTTGCCGAAAGAATATTTTGAACTATTGGCTAACGATGCAGACGAGGAACTGGAGGTTCACTTGCTGATGCCCAAACCTGAATATGATGTTGAGGTTGAGGGTGTTCAGGTGCATTATCTGTCATATTTCAAATGGGTGAGATGGAAAAACAAGCGCCGTTTCTGTAAAGTAATGGACGAAGTGAATCCAGACATCATCAACATACATTCGTGCTGGTCAAGTGTTATGGCTGACATTGTGGATTGGAATGAAAAGTTTTACAAACGGCCACTGATTCTTTCCACTCATAAGTTGCTTATGCCATGGCATAACTCAAACATACTGCAACGCTTCCTACAAACCAGATTGTATCAGCAAAAGATTGTGGAAAAAGCAGATGTCATACTGACGGATTCTCCCCAGGAGACTAATATCCAGACGAATCTGCATGTGGTGAACATCCCGAATGCGCTTCTTGTGCCAGGCTACTCAGAAGAACAGATGCGTTCTGATTATGCTACTTTATGTGAGACGCTGTCAAACAGTAATCCTTATCTGTTCATGACTGACGAGGAAAAACAGAAAGAGGTTATGCTCCTGAAAGAGGCGGTGATGCAGAAACAACATGTTGGCAATAAACATTCGTCTTATACGTCTATTGAGCCATCTGATAGCAGTTCCTCCTCAGCCGCACCTTTGTCAGGATTGGGCCGTATCATACTACATGCCCAGTATGAGGGTACTCTCAAAATCTTGCTTCCTTTTCTGCCTAACGGGGCGAAAGACTATGCTGATAACACACTGCATTATGTCTATAACACAAAAAAGAATGTGGATACTCTTTATTCTGTGAAGATGCTTTCGGGCAAATCAGACTTGGAGGCTTATGGCAAAGAGGAAAAGGCAACAGAAAACGACTTGTTAATCATAAGGCTGTTGTTGAACGTAAAGCATGAGATTGTTCACAATTCTATTTCGCAGAGACATCTCATAGAGCTGTATAAGGCGCTGAAGACAACGTATTATGATGAAGACACATTGAATGTCATTCTTCTTCGTATGGGTGCTTTGCAAGACACTGCGAGACTGATGCAGTTATTGAAAGACTATTACAACCTTGAAGAAGGTTTCATGCCAATGGAACCGTTAGACGATGATATAACACGGAAGATAAAAGACAAACTGCTGCTTTGGCAAGTGCAGGGATAAACCCTGATAAAGGAATGAAATGATTTCAAAGATGAGTGATTTAAAAACTATGAAAGAAATAATCGAAAAAGACATGAGATATATGCAGCTGCTTTCTCATTCTTTTCCAACGATTGCCGCTGCCAGCACTGAGATTATCAATCTTAGCGCAATACTTAACCTGCCTAAGGGTACGGAGCATTTTCTTGCTGACCTTCACGGTGAGCATCAGGCTTTTATGCATGTGCTGAAAAATGCTTCGGGAAATATCAAGAGAAAAGTTAACGAGATTTTCGGAAATCAGTTGAGAGAGGCGGAGAAGCGCGAACTCTGCACATTGATATATTACCCGGAAGAGAAGCTTGAGATTGTGCGCAATGAGGAGAATGACTTTGACGATTGGTGTCATGTCACACTTCATCAGCTTGTGCAAATCCTGATTGAGGTGTCAAGCAAATACACTCGCTCAAAGGTTCGCAAAGCGTTGCCGAAAGATTTCTCTTACATTATACAGGAACTCTTGCACGAGCGCACCAATGAAGACAACAAGGTGGCTTATGTGAACATGATTATCGATACGATTATTTCCACTGGTCGTGCAAGCGATTTCATCATTACAATATCAAATGTCATTCAGCGTCTGTCAATAGATTCGTTACACATTCTTGGCGACATCTTTGACCGCGGACCTGGTGCGCATCTTATTCTTGACTACCTAAAAAATTATCATAGTTGGGATATACAGTGGGGCAATCATGATATCCTGTGGATGGGAGCGGCAGCAGGCAACGATGCTTGCATCTGCAATGTCATTCGTCTTTCTCTGCGTTATGCCAACCTTCAAACCCTCGAAGACGGCTATGGAATAAACCTTGTGCCGCTTGCCACTTTCGCCCTTGAAACTTATGGCGACGACCCTTGCGAGGAGTTTATGCCTATCACCAACGACGACAAGAAGGCGCAGTTTGACGAGAAGACAATGCATCTTGCCGGGCTTATGCATAAGGCTATCAGTATCATCCAGTTTAAGGTGGAGGCACAGATAGTTGCCAAGCATCCTGAGTGGGAGATGAGTGACAGAGACCTTCTCTCATGTCTTGATTTTGAGACCAAGACTTGTCGCATGCCGTCAGCTTCAGGCGATTCTGAAATCTGCAATTACGAGATGAACAGCTTCAATTTCCCAACGATTGACCCTGCCAATCCAACAGAACTTACGGAGGAAGAGTGTGATTTGATGCGTCGTCTGCACCATTCTTTCCGTGTCAGCGAGAAACTGCATAAGCATATTCGCTTGCTTCTCTCTCATGGATGTATGTACTCCGTCATCAACAATAACCTTCTTTATCATGCTGCCATCCCGCTGAATGCTGATGGTACAATGAAAGAGGTTCTGCTGCCTAATGGGAAGAAATATAGTGGCAAGGAACTCCTTCACCATACAGGACTTGTCATCCGTGCGGCGTTTAATAATGACACTCCAAAGCAAAACAAGCAAGATGCCATAGACTATTTCCTTTACCTTTGGAGCGGCAAGGATTCCACTTTGTTCAACAAGAGCAAGATGGCTACTTTTGAACGCTATTTCCTGAAAGATAAGGATACATGGAAAGAAGACAAGGGACATTACTTTACCCTTCGCAACGATAAGGATGTCTGTCAAAATATTCTTGACGCCTTCGGTGTTACAGGCGAACATCGTCATATTATAAATGGACATGTACCAGTACATGTGAATAAGGGTGAAAACCCCGTGAAGGCTGACGGTTCGTTGATGGTTATCGACGGCGGATTCTCAGAGCCTTATCACAAGGAAACCGGTATTGCAGGCTATACGCTTGTTTATCACTCTCGCGGATTTGAACTTGTACAGCATGAGGCTTTCACTTCCACAGAAGATGCTGTGGCAAGAGGTACAGATATTAAATCTATGAGGCAGATTGTTGAAATGTCCGGAAAGCGTCTGCTTGTTGCCGATACCGACCAAGGACAGATATTGAGACAACAAATAGATGACCTCAAAACACTGTTATATGCTTACCGTCACGGAATAATTAAAGAGAACAACAAATATTAGATTCGTGTCTCGCAAATGTTCAATAAACATTGAATTCCAATTGAACGTGCGAAAGTTTGTGGAAAATAGCCCAATAGAAAATAGTAAATAGTCCAATAATAAATAGTCCAATAGTAAATAGTCCAATAGTAAATAACATTATGTTAACACTCAAACTTATTACAGAAGAGACCGAAAGAGTTATCAATGGTCTTGAAAAGAAGCACTTCCATGGGGCCAAGGAAGCTGTTGAAAAAGCAATCAGTTACGACAAGGAGCGTCGTGATTCACAGACAAAACTCGATGCTATTCTTGCTGAGAGTAAAAAATATGCTTCGGTTATTGGTCAGCTGATGAAGCAAGGCAAGAAGGAAGAGGCAGATGCAGCAAAAGCCGAGGTGGCAAAGCTGAAAGCCGAAGCTGCTGACATGGAGGTTGCCAAGAAAAAGGCAGAAGACGAACTGAATGCGCATCTTTGCACCATTCCTAACATTCCTTACGACGAGGTTCCTGAAGGAGCATGCGCAGAGGATAACTGGGTTGTGAAATCTAACCTTAAGGAATGTGTTGTTGGTCAAGATACTGTCGGCAATTGGAACACAAACCCAAGCAACAGTGAGGCAAAAGAGCCGCACTGGGAACTGGCTAAGAAATATAATCTCATAGATTTCGACCTTGGTGTTAAGATTACAGGTGCGGGTTTCCCCGTTTATGTTGGTCAAGGCGCTCGACTTCAGCGTGCTCTCATCAATTTCTTTTTGGACGAGGCTCGTAAGTCAGGCTACACAGAGATAATGCCGCCAACAGTGGTTAATGCTGCTTCTGGTTATGGCACCGGACAGCTTCCTGACAAGGAGGGACAGATGTATCACTGCGAGTTAGACGACCTTTATCTCATTCCTACAGCCGAGGTTCCTGTAACAAATATCTATCGTGATGTTATTCTCGACGAGAAGCAACTCCCGATAAAGAACTGCGCTTACACACAGTGTTTCCGTCGCGAGGCTGGTTCTTACGGCAAGGATGTTCGCGGATTGAACCGCCTGCACGAGTTCTCAAAGATAGAGATTGTGCGCATTGACACACCAGAGCATTCTGCAGAAAGTCATAAGGAAATGCTTGAGCATGTTGAAGGTTTGCTGCAGAAACTCGAATTGCCATATCGCATACTCCGTCTTTGTGGCGGCGACCAGAGTTTCACTTCTGCCATCTGCTATGACTTTGAGGTCTATTCCGAGGCACAAGGCCGTTGGCTGGAGGTTTCTTCTGTCAGCAATTTCGACACCTATCAGGCTAACCGTCTGAAATGCCGCTACCGTAAGGCTGAAACAAAGAAGACAGAACTCTGCCACACTCTCAACGGCTCTGCGCTCGCTTTGCCAAGAATCGTGGCTGCCATCATAGAGAACAACCAGACCGAACAGGGCATCCGTATGCCGAAAGCATTGGTACCTTATACGGGATTTGAATACATCACATTATAGAGAGGCATGAATAAGATAGTTAGAAAACATCAATTCTCAGAGAAGGTATTTCTCTTTGAGATAGAAGCGCCGCTGATAGCGAAGAGCCGTAAGGCTGGTAACTTTGTCATCGTTCGTGTTGACAAGTTGGGTGAGCGTATGCCGCTTACAATAGCTGATGCTGACATAGAGAAAGGCACAATTACACTTGTTGTGCAGGAAGTTGGTCTTTCAAGTACAAAGCTTTGTAATCTGAACGAAGGCGATTTCGTTCTTGACATTGTAGGTCCGCTTGGAAATCCTACTCATATAGAGAACTTCGGAACAGTTATTTGTGCCGGCGGTGGAGTAGGAGTTGCTCCTATGTTGCCTATCATCAAGGCTTTGAAGGCCGCAGGCAACCGCGTACTTTCAGTAATTGCCGGTCGTAATAAAGACCTCGTTATTCTTGAGGATGAGGTTCGCGCAAGTTCCGACGAACTTATTATCATGACCGACGACGGCTCAAAGGGCGAAAAGGGTGTTGTTACTGTTGGTATTGAGAAGTTCATCCAGCAGGAGCCAAAGATTGACAAGGCGTTTGCCATCGGTCCTCCAATGATGATGAAGTTCTCTTGTTTGCTAACACAGAAATATGGCATTCCTACAGATGTGTCGCTCAACACAATTATGGTTGACGGTACAGGAATGTGCGGTGCTTGCCGTCTTTCCATTGGTGGTAAGACCAGGTTTGTCTGCATTGACGGTCCTGAGTTCGACGGCGCTCTTGTCGATTGGGATGAGATGTTCAAACGTATGGGAACATTCAAGAACGTTGAGCGCGACGAGATGGAGCATTACGAGGAGCATATTTGCCAGTTGACTAATGAAGATAACGCAGAAATCTCTGACGCTCCTGATACTTCTGACAACAAGGCAAACTCTGAATCTTTAGAGACTCTCACCGACCGCAACGCTGAGTGGCGTCAGGAACTCCGTAAGTCGATGAAGGCTAAGGAGCGCGCAGCCATTGAGCGTGTTATCATGCCGGAACTTGACCCTGTCTATCGCGCCACTACCCGCATAGAGGAAGTTAACACAGGTCTCACTTCCGAGCAGGCACTTGTTGAGGCTAAGCGTTGCCTTGACTGTGCTAATCCGGAATGTGTTCAGGGCTGTCCTGTAAGCATCAATATCCCTTCTTTCGTCAAGAATATAGAACGTGGCGAGTTCCTTGCTGCGGCTAAGGTGCTGAAGTCAACATCCACACTGCCGGCAGTTTGCGGTCGTGTTTGTCCGCAGGAGAAGCAGTGCGAGAGTAGGTGTATGCATCTGAAGATGGGCAAGCAGGCAGTTGCTATCGGTTACCTTGAGCGCTTTGCCGCTGACTATGAGCGCGAGAGCGGAAACATCTCTGTTCCCGAGATAGCGTCAAGCAATGGCAAGAAGGTTGCTGTGGTAGGCTCTGGTCCTGCCGGACTTACCTTTGCCGGTGAGATGGCAAAGTTCGGTTATGATGTCACTGTATATGAGGCTCTCCACGAAATCGGCGGAGTGTTGAAGTACGGAATTCCTGAGTTCCGTCTGCCGAACAAGATTGTTGATGTTGAGATTGACAACCTTCGTAAGATGGGAGTTCATTTTATGCCAGACTGCATTGTTGGCAAGACAATTTCTGTTGACGAACTCGAAGCGCAGAATTTCTGTGGTATCTTTGTTGCTTCTGGTGCGGGACTTCCAAACTTCATGAATATTCCTGGTGAGAATGCTATCAATATTATGTCATCCAACGAGTATCTCACCCGTGTGAACCTTATGGATGCTGCCAACCCTCATACTGACACTCCGATAAACCTAGGCAAGAGCGTTCTCGTTGTTGGTGGTGGCAATACGGCGATGGACTCTTGTCGTACCGCGAAACGCCTTGGTGCGGAGGTTACGCTTGTGTATCGCCGCAGCGAGCAGGAGATGCCTGCCCGTTTGGAAGAGGTTAAGCACGCCAAGGAAGAAGGCATTAATTTCCTTACTCTCCACAATCCTATAGAGTACAAGGCTGACGAGCAGGGGCGTGTATGCCAGGCGATATTGCAGGTTATGGAGCTCGGAGAACCAGATGCTTCCGGTCGTCGTTCGCCAGTGCCAGTAGAAGGCAAGACTGTCACTCTCGATGTTGACCAGGTTGTTGTTGCCGTTGGCGTTTCTCCAAATCCTCTCGTGCCAAAGTCTATTGCAGGACTTGAACTCGGACGCAAGAACACTATCGTTGTCAACGAAGGAATGGAGTCATCCCGTCCTAACCTCTATGCTGGTGGAGATATCGTTCGTGGAGGAGCAACAGTTATCCTCGCCATGGGCGACGGAAGGCGAGCTGCCATGAATATGCACGAGAAACTTTCTAAGTAATAACACTTTTCCCTACGATAAATCCCCGAAGACTATTTGGCTTTCGGGGATTTTCTTTTTCTCATAATTTATTTCCCTATAATTTATTTCCCTATAATTTATTTGCCTATAATTTATTTGCCTATAATTTATTTGCCTATAAATTATTTGCCCATAAATTATTCGGGGGATATTTTGCTCATAAATGTAAATCCAAAATTTATACCCATGCCGATTATTTGTTTGTAATCAGCATGGGTATAAAAAAATTGATTGTCTCGCGACAACCAATCTTCTAACCTTAATAATCTAATACCATGAAAAACACGTTGCAAAGTTACGACTATGTTAGCAAACTTGCAAGTATTTTATCAATAAAAGTATCATTGCGTCATAAGTTTATGATTTTTATCAATTCCGGATACAATCTTTGCACTGGTAATCCCATAACATTGTAGAAACTTCCGTCTATGCCAGTCACTCCCACATAGCCTATCCATTCCTGTATTCCGTAGGCTCCAGCCTTGTCGAGAGGCTTGTAAGTTTCCACATAGTAGTTTATCTCCTCTTCTGTGAGTTTCTTGAAGCGCACTTCCGTAAGGACGGAGAAGTGACTGTGGTTGAGGTCGTTTTTCGTGCCTATGCAGACACCTGTGACTACGCTGTGCGACTTGCCGCTCAGTTGTCGCAGCATCTCCTTGGCGTTTTCGAGCGAAGTAGGCTTCTCGAGAATCTTCTCGCCTAAGATTACAACGGTGTCAGCCGTCAGTAATACCTCGTCGTCGCTGATGTGGTCTTTGTAGGCGTTAGCCTTTCTCTGCGCAAGAATTTCCGGCAGGGAGTAGATGTCAACACCTTCGGGGTGTGACTCGTCAATGCCGTCAATGACTCTCACCTCAAAGGGAATGTCGAGACCGGCAAGCAGTTCCTTGCGGCGCGGGCTGTTTGATGCAAGTATCAGTTTCTTCATATCTCGTGTTGCCATCCTTGTGCCTTGATTTCAAATTCCTGGTTGTCGCGCGTTATAAGTTGTGCGCCGAGCTCCGGCTTTGTGATGTAGCCAATCATCTTCACCCCTTCTATCTGTTCGATTTTCTGTAGGTCGCCTATTGGCACGGTGAAGAGCAGCTCGTAGTCTTCGCCGCCGTTCATTGCGCATGTGGTTACGTTCATCGAGAACTCCTCGGCTGTAACCGCTGTCTGATAGTCTATTGGCAGGTTCTTCTCGTAGATACGGCAGCCGCATTTGCTTTGTTTGCATATGTGGAGCAGTTCTGACGACAGTCCGTCGGAGATGTCAATCATGGCTGTCGGCTGTATTCCGTATGAGCGCAAGGCTTCCAAGATGTCGCCGCGTGCTTCAGGCTTCAGCTGGCGTTCCAGCAGATATTCTTTCCCGGCAAAGTCAGGCTGGAAGTCGTTGTCGGTTTTCGTCTGGTAAAAAACAGCCTTCTCTCGTTCTAATATCTGCAAGCCCATATAAGCAGCTCCGAGGTCGCCGGAGACGCAGATAAGGTCTGTCTCCTTTGCTCCTGAGCGGTAAACTATTTCGTCCTTGTCAGCGCTGCCGATGCATGTGATGCTTATGGCAAGTCCTGTGAGCGATGACGAAGTGTCGCCGCCAACAATGTCAATGTTCCATTTGTCGCAGGCGCGGTGCAGTCCTTTGTAGAAATCTTCTAAATTCTCTACAGAGAACTTTTTTGAGAGCGCTATACTGACGGTCATCTGTTCCGGCTTTCCGTTCATTGCAAAGATGTCGGAAATGTTTACCATTGCCGCCTTGTAGCCTAACAGCTCAAGACTTATGTATGTGAGGTCGAAATGAACGCCCTCCATAAGCATGTCGGTGGTTACAAGCACACGCCTGTTGCTATGGTTGAGCACGGCACAATCGTCGCCCGCGCCATGTTCTGATGATGGATTCTTCAGTTCATATCCATCCATCAGATGGTCTATAAGTCCAAATTCTCCGAGTTTTGAAATGTCCATTTGATTGTGTTTCGCAAGTCAAAAACTTGCAAGGCTTGAATTCATTACTTAGTCGTTTTCCTTGAAGTTTATGGTTATTGGTGGTGGGGGAGAGAAGGTTTCCTCGTCGGCAGTGTTGCCGCTGTTAGTTAGTGTAACCTCTTTCTCTTCGTATTGTTGTGGCTCGGTGTTTGTGATGTTTGTCGTGTCTTTGTGAACATAGTCGAGTATGAGCCTGTTGAATTCGTCTTCCTGGTCAAGCATTATCTTCACCTTGATAGGCAAGACATAGGTTGATTTGCGCATTTCGTTCGAGAAGCCGTTGAGGTTCTGCAGTCTCGTGGCGTCTTTCTCTGTGGTTATCACTATCTTAGGCGAGGACATAAACGAGTAAGTCTCGTTTATTTCATAGACCTCTTTCTCCGTAAACTGGTGGTGGTCGCGGTAGTGCAGTTCCTTTAGTTTCGCCCCGTAAGGCTCAAGGTCTTTCACAATGTTTGCCGGCGAACCGATGGCTGTCACGAGCAGCACATTAATCTTCTTCAGGTTGAAAAGCGGCATCTCCGGAACGTCGTTGTAGAACAATGGCTTTAGCGGGGAATATTCTATTGTGGAGAAGAACAGTTTCTGGAAGGCGAGCATGCGCAGGTCGTTTGTCGTCACGCGTATGTCCAAAGGATTGATGTCTTGCGGACATTTTGTCACCACTATTATGTCAGCCCTTTTCCTTGCGCTTGCAGGCTCGCGGAGCAGTCCCACGGGTATCATGTGGTCGCGCGAAATGGGGCGGTGGAAGTCAACAAGCAGTATGCTCAGTCCCGGCTCTACATAGCGGTGCTGGAAGGCGTCGTCGAGAATCACTGCCTCTACCTTCTCTTCCTCTATCAGCCTGTCGATGCCCTCGCAGCGGTTTTCGCTTACGGCGATGGTCGCGTCCGGGAATTTTCTGTGCATCTGGAAAGGTTCGTCGCCGATGTCCTGCATTTCGGTTTTTTCGTTTGCCAAGACATAACCCTTCGTCTTTCTCATGTATCCTCTGCTCAGCACGGAAACCTTGCACGAGTTTTTCAGGAGGTTGACAATGTATTCCGTGTGTGGAGTCTTGCCTGTGCCGCACATTGTGATGTTGCCAACGGAAATCACGGGAATGTTATAACTCCGCCTCTTCAACACATTGGTGTCGAAAAGATGATTCCTGATGGCTATTATCATGCCGTAAATCCAGGCTATGGGGAAAAGCAGTATTTTTAACATCCCTTTTTAACTCCGCTTTTAGCTTCTTTTAACTCCGCTTTCAGCTTCTTTTAACTCCGCTTTCAGCTTCGCGTTTAACTTGTACAAATGAAACTTGAGGCGCTTATAAACTCAACTTTCGCAAGCAAAACTTGAGCCGCTTATAAATTTATTTCCATGATGAACGGAATGCGCGCTTGTATGTGGTTTTGCTTGTCGATGGTTTGGATGAACTTGAATGTGCTGTAGTATTCGCCGAAAACGCCGGTCAGCTTTTCGTTGAGAATGTCCTGCTCCTGCTGGTCGAGCAGGGCGTTGAGGTTGAAGTCTTCAGCAGAAGGATATGCCTGGGTGTGATATTTCTCCATCCTTGCCAGTTTCGCCGCCTTCGCTAAGGCAGCGTCTATGCCACCTATCTCGTCAACGAGTTTGTTCTTCAGTGCGTCTTCGCCAAGCCATACGCGACCTTGCGCTATCTCGTTCACCTGGTCTTTAGTCATCTTTCTGCCCTCAGCCACGCGCGAGAGGAAAAGGTCGTAGCCGCGGGTGATGTATTTCTCGAGCAAGGCTTTCTCGGACTCGTTGAACGAGCGGAACATATTGCCGAAATCGCTGTGCTCGTTGGTCTTGAGAGTTTCGTATTTCACCCCGAGCTTGTTTGTCAGGAGGTCGCTGAGGTCGCGGAACATTCCGAAGATTCCGATAGAGCCGGTGAGAGTGGTTTTCTCGGCAACAATCCAGTTGGCAAGGCAGCTCATGTAGTAGCCGCCTGAAGCAGCCAAATCGCCCATAGATACAACAACCGGCTTCTTTCCCTTCAGGTATTTTACTGCCTGCCACATCTTCTCCGAAGCGAAAGCACTTCCGCCGCCGCTGTTTACGCGTATCACTACGGCCTTCACTTCCTTGTCGTCTGCCAACTTCATCAGGTCGTCGGAAACCGTGTTGCCTACAATCTCGTCAGAAGCTGCGTTGATGCCTGTTGATGGGTCGTCAACAATGTCGCCGTAGGCGTAGTAAACAGCTATCTCGTCGCCGTCAGTGTCAACATCCTCTTGCTTGCTCATCGTTGCCATAGACACCGTCTTTATGTCGTCGTCTTTGCCGATGCCGAGCATTTTCTTTACCACAGCCCTCACCTCGTCGTTGCCGCTTACGAGCTGGTCAACCAAGTGATATTTCAGGTAATCCTTTGCTGGCGAGAAGGTGATGAGGCTGTCGGCGTATTCGTTCAGCTTTTCCGCAGATATCTTTCTGCTGTCAGAGACGCCCTTCACGATGTTGTTCCAGATGCCGTTCATGTAGGCTGTAATCTGCTCGCGGTTAGGCTCGCTCATCTTGTCGGCTGTCAGCGTTTCGGGCGCGCTCTTGTATTTGCCGACCTTGGTCACTGCAAACTTGATGCCGAACTTTGCCAGCGCGTCTTTCAGCAGGAGGTTGTTGGATGCAAGGCCGTGCCAGTCCAGTCCTCCCTGCTCGTGGATGAGCACCTTGTTGGCAACAGTTGCCAGGTAGTAGGTGTCGGCGTCGTAGTTGTCGGCGTAGGCGATAATCCATTTGCCGCTCTTCTTGAAGTCGAGAAGCTGTCGGCGAATCTCCTCCAGTGAGGCTGTCGATGTGCCGAGTGAACCGCAGTCCAGGAATATTCCCTTTATCTTGTCGTTAGCCTTCGCCTTCTTGATGTTTGCTATCATGTCGTCGAGTGCCAGCGATGTTTTTTGAGTGCCCATAATCTTCTGCAGCGGATTGGAAGATGCGCGCTCGGTGAGGTCGCCGTCGAGATTAATCACGAAAACAGAGTTGTCGGCGATTGACGGCGAGCTGCTGGAAAACGCTATGCCTACCAGGCTGCCGATAAAGAAGCATAACATGATGGCAAAAAAAGCCATGATACCAACAACTGTGGCGAGGACTGATTTTATGAAACTCATTTCTTTCAAAATATACGGTTTTTAGATCTTGTTTTTACTGTGTGCAAAATTACATTTTTTTTTTCAGATACGCTACTTTTATGCAAAAAATCTCTTATCGTATGTCAATTATTCCATTTTGGCGCATTTGTAGGCATTGTGTGGTGTGGTTTCGCATAGTAAAAACCATGCTATACCAAAAAATTGTGCATGCATCCTTTAAATTTATCACTAAGTTAACATCAACATCAACATATCAACATCAACAAACATAAACATAATAATTGCGCACACTACGATTAAACCCAAATTCCACACTGCATTTGCGTATTCCGACTTGCAAAATCATAAAAATAATTGCTTTTTTCTCGCTTATTCGGACTCAGCTTTGCCGCTTTGCTTGCAAAGAACTTTGCAAGCAAAGCGCGCGGCACGAGTTTCCCTGAGACAGTGAATGAGTTTCAGCGATACTCGCAGCGAGTTTCAGCGATACTCGTAGCAAGTTGCGGTGATGCTCGTAGTGAGTTGCGGCTGGGTTAAAATGGGGTGGGGCAGGTGAGTGTGATTGCCTTGTGTGTCTCGGGGTGCGTGAACTCCAACCGTTGGCAGTGGAGGTATAGTCTGTCTGCCGTTTTGCCGTATAGCTCGTCGCCTTTGATTGGGGCGTTGAGTCCTTGGCAGTGGGCGCAGTGTACTCGCAGCTGGTGTGTGCGGCCGGTGAGCGGATATAGAAGCACTCGCGTGGCGTCTTGTCGCCTGACGATGGTGACAGCCTCTTTGCCTTTCTCGTAATCTACTTTCTGGTATGGTCTGTTGAGGATGTCGGGCGATAGTGGCAGGGATATTTCCGTTGTTTCCTGACTGATATGCCCTTCGACGATGGCTGCATATTCCTTTTTCACTCGTCGTGCCGCGAACATGCTCTGCATCTCTTTGTGCGTCTTTTCGTTCTTTGCCAATATGAGCAGTCCGCTTGTTGCCATGTCTAACCTGTGTACGGGCAACAGCGTGGGGCTCAAATGCTCGACAACTGATTTCACTCCTATCTTGCCGGGTACTGACGGCATTCCTGACGGCTTGTTCACCACGACTATCCATTTGTCCTCATAGACTGTTTCCAACTTGCCCTTTATGGCTGCCTCTTGCGGGTTTTCTTCTATGTCTAATCCTTGCAGCATGTAAGAAAGCAGTGGCTTGCATTTTCCTGAACAGGCGGGATAATACTGTAGATGGTGCCTGATTTCCCCTTTCGGCGAATTGCCATACCAAAATTCTGCCATACAGACGGGCTTGAGGTTATGAAGAAAGGCATATTGCAGCAGCTTCGGCGCACAGCAGTCGCCGGTTCCTGACGGTGGCACTCCGTTGGCTTTCCTTTCGTAAGCCTTTGACGCAGAGTAGTAATCCTTGAATATGTCGAGCACATTACGGCTTTCTCCGAACGCGTTTCTCATGTTGTACTGCATGAACAGCCATCGTTGCAGGTTTATGGAGTAGGCTCTTGTCTCCCTGCCGCCTCTGCTCAGTGCGCTTATCCTTCTTTCCGTTGTCTTGAAATGCTCGTCTTTGTTCTGTGAGTTGAACACTGGCGGCACGAAAAACTCGTGGTCGTTTCTTCCGCCGAGAAGTCCGCTATAGGCGGCGATGAAGAAGGGGGATGATTCTTTGGCGGCATCGGTCACAACCATCACGCCGAACATCTTGCCATTGTTTAGTTCGTCTGCCCATTCCTCTTTGCTGCTGAGGTATTTTTGGACAATCTCTGCCGCCATCACTGCCGAGGGATGCGGCTGGTAGCAGAAAGGGTAGGTGAACTTTTCGGGTAGAGAGCCGGCGTATGGAAGGGGGTGAAACACGGGGGATTTACTATTTTTGGGATTTACTATTTACTATTTTTGGGATTTACTATTTACTATTTCGAGTTTTCGAGGCTTTTTAATCCAGCTTCGCCAATGTCGAGATGTTGATTAGCTGCGGATTGAGCTCGGCGGCTTTCTTGAGGTCGAAAAGTGCTGCTTCGTTGTTCCCCAAAGTTCGGTATATTCTGCCTCGTTCGAGATGCAGTTGTGCGCTGTCGGGATATTGTTTCAATGCTGATGTGAGAATGGTCAATGCGTTCTGCACATCGCCAGCCTCAATCTGCATTTTAGCCATTCCGATATATATTTGTTCGTTCATCTACTGATTGTTTACTGTTAGATTTATTACTTTCACTTTGCAAAAGTAATGTTTTTGAGAAAAATATTGCTTAAAAAACCATAAAAATCCACTTTTGTGAACGATTTTTCCGCAAATTTTTATAATTTTGCGGCGTAATAACTGCAAAAACAGACAAATCATAAATCATAAATTTTAATGTAATTATGGTATATTCACACGAAGTTCAGAACATGTGTTGCGTGGCAAAAGGCCCGAACCATGGTCCTGCACCAATCCCAGAAGAGGGCAAGTGGGTGCAGGCAAAAGAAATCAAGGACATCTCTGGTCTTACTCACGGTATTGGCTGGTGCGCTCCACAGCAGGGTGCTTGTAAGCTCACTCTCAATGTGAAGGAAGGCGTTATCGAAGAGTGTCTCGTAGAAACAATCGGTTGCTCAGGTATGACTCACTCGGCAGCTATGGCTTCTGAGATTCTTCCTGGCAAGACAATCCTTGAGGCTCTCAACACAGACCTCGTTTGCGACGCTATCAACACAGCAATGCGCGAACTTTTCCTCCAGATTGTTTACGGACGTACTCAGTCTGCTTTCTCTGAGGGCGGTTTGATGATTGGTGCAGGTCTTGAGGACCTTGGCAAGGGTCTTATCTCACAGACTGGTACTCTCTACGGTACAAAGGTGAAGGGAACTCGCTACCTCCAGCTCACTGAGGGCTACATCACAAAGATGTATCTCGACGCTGACGACCAGGTTTGCGGTTACGAGTTCGTTCACATGGGCAAGTTCATGGACGCTATCAAGAAGGGTGTGCCAGCAGACGAGGCTCTCAAGAGTGTTACAGGTACTTACGGCCGTACCAAGGCAGAAGACGGCGCAGTAAAGTCTATTGATCCACGAAAAGATTAATTTTATTTACTATTGGACAATTTACCATTGACTATCTTCTCCTATTTAACTATTGCAGCGATTTATTTGTTATTTGGTAGATTATGACAGAAGAAGAACTGAAATTTAGGCTGAAGCATTTGCATTAAGAATTATTCGCCTTGTAGATTCGATGCCTTACTCAGTATCTTCAAAAGCTCTTGCTAATCAAATAATTCGTTCGGGAACTTCTCCCTATGCCAATTATTGTGCAGCTTGTCTGGCTAAGTCTGATAAAGACTTTCTCAATAAACTGAAAATGGTTGAAGAAGAATTTGACGAAACATCTCGTTGGGTAGAGTTAATTGGAGAAAGCGGTATTATAAAGAAGGAAAAGTTAAGTGAACTTTATAACGAAAATATAGAGCTGCTTAAAAAAATAGTTTCTTCAATAGTTACTGTAATAAATAGACTTGTTAATAGTAAATTGCTGTAAGAGTAAAAGAAAGTTACCTAAACATTAAATTCAATAAAGATATTGGTTAGTATTTATCTAAATAGTAAATGGTTATAATTAATAGCTAAATATAAAATAGCTAAATATAAAAATAATCAAATAGAAAAATAGCTAAATAAAGGCCAATAGTAAATAGTAAATAATTAAATAGTAAATAAGATTATGCTTAGAGAAGTAAAATTCGAATCACAGGATCGTCGTATGCCACAGATTCTCGCTTGTCTCGAGAAGCACGGCATCAAGTCAATCGAAGAAGCTAACGAAATTTGCGACAAGGCAGGTCTCGACCCATATATGACATGTGAGGAAACTCAGATGATTTGCTTTGAGAACGCTAAGTGGGCATACGTTGTAGGTACAGCTATCGCTCTTAAGGAAGGTGCTAAGGATGCTGTTGAGGCTGCCAACTATATCGGTGAGGGCCTGCAGTCATTCTGTATCCCTGGTTCTGTTGCTGACGACCGTAAGGTTGGTATCGGCCACGGTGAGCTCGCTGCCCGCCTGCTCCAGGAGGACACAAAGTGCTTCGCATTCCTCGCTGGTCACGAGTCTTTCGCTGCCGCTGAGGGTGCTATCAAGATTGCACAGATGGCTAACAAGTCAAGACCAGCAGACAAGCCTCTCCGTTGCATCCTCAACGGTCTCGGCAAGGACGCTGCAATGATTATCTCTCGTATCAATGGCTTCACCTACGTTCAGACACAGTTTGACTACTTCACTGGTGAGCTGAAGATTGTTAAGAAGACTCCATACTCTAACGGTCCACGCGCTGCCGTAAACTGCTACGGCGCTGACGATGTTCGCGAGGGTGTTGCCATCATGTGGCATGAGGATGTTGATGTTTCTATCACTGGTAACTCAACAAACCCAACACGCTTCCAGCATCCAACAGCAGGTACATACAAGAAGGAGCGCACACGCGCAGGAAAGCCATACTTCTCAGTTGCTTCCGGTGGTGGTACTGGCCGTACTCTCCACCCAGACAACATGGCTGCCGGTCCTGCTTCTTACGGTATGACAGATACTCTCGGCCGCATGCACTCTGACGCTCAGTTCGCTGGTTCTTCATCTGTTCCAGCACACGTTGAGATGATGGGCTTCCTCGGCATTGGTAACAACCCAATGGTAGGTTGCTCTGTGGCTTGTGCAGTAAATGTTGACCTCGCTCTCAACAAGAAATAATTTGTTGAAGTAAGTGAACAAAATTTGACCACTTACTTATGTGACAATACTGAAGCCTCTCTTAGCAAAAAGTCTAAGAGAGGCTTTTGGGTTTAAGATGAATTAGGGTTCAAGTTTTACATGCGAAATAAACCTGAAGAAATCCTATTTCAAATAGTCTTCATCCCACTTCATGTACCATCTGGCAGTGATGTGGTAGCATGGTTGTTTCGTTTCACGAATAACATAACATCTGCCTTCGCCGCGCAGTGCCGCCAAAACATCGCTAAGCGCCTCCTTTTCCTTGTGGTTAAGCTGGGAGTAGGATATGTCGATTGTTGTTCCGCGCGTGTGACATGAGTTGCGTGATGCGTTAGCGTTTCCGCCTCTGCTCAATCGCTGCTGGTAATCGTTTGTTCTGGTGGCGCTTGTAATTCTGAGTGGCGAACCGAAATCACCGACATTCTCCCTGTATCGCTTGCCAATCTCGTCTAACAGTTTCGCTGCCGTCGGTACGAGATGTGGAAATTTCACATTACGAAGATAGTAGTTTCGGCAATCTTCAATCAGCACTAACTTGCCCATTCTGACAGCCTGTTGATATTGCGCGTCGTTTTCAATAGGTGGAAGTCCGATGGCGTCGGCGGCAGTAAGCTGAAGGCGGTTGTTGTCGGAAAAGCTGTAATCGTAGGAAATGGGGCGGGGGGTAAGGTCGAACGGACCGTAATATTCGTCGCTGTCGGTGAATATTCCCCCGACAATAATAGCGCCGATAATTAGTGTTAAAAAGAAGCTGCTGATTAATATTCTTTTGTTCTGTATTTTCATGATTAGGCCGCAAAGTTAGTGATTTTTTATTAAATATCATTGATTTTGACTAAAAATAATTTAAAGTCAGATAAATTAATCCTATTAGTAGCATGATTTTTAACGGATTATATTAACTTTGCATCTGAAAAATGACGTAGAAATCTAATCTATCACAGATTATTGACGGGTTTTGAATAATAAACAAACATGATGAGCAATAGAATAACAGACATTTTCGGCATAAAATATCCTATCATTGCTGGTGGTATGGCTTGGTGCAGCGGCTGGAGATTAGCGGCAGCTGTGACTAATGCCGGTGGACTTGGTTTGATAGGCGCAGGCTCGATGACGGCAGAGGTTTTGGAGGAGAATATCATCAAGTGCAGAGATGCAGTCAACGGGAAACCTTATGGCGTGAATATTCCTCTCGCTAATCCGATGGCTCCAAAGGTGATGGAATTGGTGGAGAAATATAATGTGCCTGTGGTGTTTACTTCCGCTGGTAGTCCAAAGAAATGGACTTCATGGCTTCATGAGCGCGGCGTGAAGGTGGCGCATGTGGTGGCTTCATCTGTCTTTGCCAAGAAATGTGAGGATGCCGGAGTTGATGTTGTGGTTGCGGAAGGCTTCGAGGCTGGCGGTCATAACGGTCGTGAGGAGACAACAACAATGTGTCTTATTCCTGCCGTGCGTAAGGCTACATCCCTTCCTCTCGTGGCTGCCGGCGGTATCGCTACCGGTGATGCCATCCTTGCTGCTGAGGCTTTAGGCGCAGAGGGCGTGCAGATAGGAACACGCTTTGCAATAACCAAGGAGAGTTCCGCCCACGATGCTTTCAAACAGATATGCCTGAACCTTAATGAGGGCGACACAAAACTGATTCTGAAAAAACTTTCGCCTACACGACTTATCAACAACAAGTTCAGGGGTGTGCTTGAGGAGGCGGAGGCAAACAACGCCACTGCCGAGCAACTGCTCGAAATACTCGGTGTGGGCAGAGCGAAGTTAGGTATGTTTGATGGCGACATCGACAACGGAGAGCTTGAAATCGGACAGATAGCATCTTTGTTCAAGGGACGCGAGATGCAGACTGTTGACGAAGCCATGGAAGAGATGCTTGCAGAATACGCTGCCGCACGCGAAAGAATTAAGGTGGGTTCTATAAATTAGCTTGAGGCATTTTTGAGAACTTTCCTCTATCAGATAGA
>JABUUE010000049.1 GCA_021443335.1 Bacteroidaceae bacterium | reverse complement strand
TGCGGCAAAATCCTTGAGCACAAATGTGTTGCCAAAGAAGGCAAGTGCGAGTGCAAATACTGCGAAGAAGAGATGGAGCATGTTGATGACAACAAGGACGGAATCTGCGACATCTGCAAGGAAGTTGTTGACGAAGAGCTGGTCAACAAGAAAAAAGAAGCCGAGAATAAGCTGACAGAACAGACTATCAAGGCTGTAGCAGGTAGCTACAGGGTAACTATTTCCGGAAACCTTCCCAAGGGCGCATACGCCACAGCAACTCCTATATATAACACAAGCAACGTTGAAAGCATCATCGAAGAGTCTACAGAAGGCAAGGTTGAGGTTCTTGCAGCTATTGACATCGTAATCTATGACAAGGAAGGAAATGTGTTCCAGCCTGAGGACAATGGGCAAACTGTGTCTGTTTCCATTTCAAATGTGGATATGACAGGAGCAGAAGATGTCAATGTATTCAGAATTGAAGATGACAACACTGCTACTGAGATTGGTGCAACAGAGGTAACAGGCTCAAGTGTTGCCTTTGAGGCAGAGCACTTTACGACCTATGTAGTTACCAGAATAGCGGATGCTCTAATTCTGCCTGCAGGCTATTCAGAGTTTAGCACCATAAAGCAGACAATCAATTTTAGCGGAGAACAGTTTTACAAGGTTAACAAAGCAACCTTAATGCTTTATGTGCCTGCCGGCTCAAGCAGGGAAGTTGGAGTTTCTGTTACAGGACCAACAGGCGCGATGTCGCTTTCTCAGGCAACGCAAACTGTTAGCAAGGATAGAAATGGAGAGATTGTAAAGCTTGAAATTACACTGGAGGGAGCAGAGATTCCAGAGGCTACAGGCGGTGAGTCGGTGACAATTAAGGTGACCGATGGTTCGGGTCAACTGGGAGTCAAGGAAGAGTATGGAGACGCAACCGAATATACCCAGGAGGCATTTATTGACACTGCCTATTATGATGGTGACAAAATGCCAATGGATATTTCCATCAGCTCCAGTGATACACCATCAGGAGCAACAGGCATCACCTTCTCAACAAAAGACGGTCATGAGATTTCTCCTGGAAACTACCTGTATATGGTAGGGGAAGACATTGAAATTGGTGCAGCTTACACAGGTGCGGAAAACAGGCCTTGTAAAATAACACCAACTCAAAGTCCAAGCGGATTGGTTACATATAATGGGCAGGAAAATGGAAAGTATAAATTCAGTGCGGATGCAGCAGGTGAAGTGGTCCTCAATTTTTCAAAAGGTACAATTTCTGCAAGCTGCAAGGTTAAGATTGTTGATGTAAACCTTGCAAGTTCTTCAGGAAAGTATGGTGATTCAGCCGCCATGACGCCAACTGTTGCAGATGGAAAGGGGTCAAATTACTCGTACACAGCAAATGGAAGGACTTATGGGTCTGGTGCAACAATCGGGGTGACTGACAGTGCAGTTGTAACTTTCAAATATGATAATGTTGCAACTTTCAGCAAGACTTACAGCATTGCTCCAAGAGATATTGAGACTGACACAAGAATAGGAAGCTCAGAATCTCTTAAAGATATGTTTGAAAACGGAACCTACAGCATTTTAAGCGATGGAACAGCCACCTTTAACGCACCATCAGGCTGTGAGCTGCAGCAGAACAGAGACTTTACAATCACAAGTCAGAGAACTTCCGCCAGTGCAGCAGGTGTAGAGTACACTCTCAAGGTAACAGGTGTAGGAAACTATACAGGCGAAATCAGCTTCACAAAGACTACCACAAACAACAATGTGGCAGACATATTTGAGGTGAGAACTGTCAATGGATATGACACATTAAGTTATACCTATGATCCATCTGTGACACAGGTTAATCCTTTCACGAAAAAGGACATCTTCCTTTTCAACAAGGTTACTTCAGATGAAATCTACTGTGATACAGCAGGTTACAGTATTCAATCAAGCATTGCGGCTGGAAGTGACGGAAAAAGTGTTGGAACCAATCACACGGTAAATCTTGCTGTAACGGGCTACAGTGGAAGTTTAAGCTTTACATACAGCATCACACCAAGAACTATCACAGGAAATATTCCAGGAAGTTCATTTACCATATCGGCACCAACAAATATTGTAAAGGTATATACTGGAAATCCGATTGAATTCACGGCGGAAGAACTTAGCCAGATTTCGGTATCTTATGCCGGTACAACTTTAACAAGAGACACGGATTACACAATTTCATATGCCAACAACACAGAAATTGGCACAAATGCTACTGTAAAAATCACAGGAAAAGGTAACTACACTGGAACTGTTAAGGCATGCAATTTTAAAATCATTGGTGATTTATCGAGAAATGCAACAGTATACTTGGATGGTGAAACGCTGACAACACCAGATGCAAGTGGTGTATACAATTCTTCTTACAGGAAGGAATATAACGGAAAGGAATGGAAGCCATCCTTAAAGATTGCAATTGAGGGAATCGATGAGCTTATTTTTGATTCGACACAAAGCATGGCTGAGAATGATTATGTCAAGGTTGATTATCCCTCTGATCTTATCAATGCGGGCTTAAAGGAAATAAATGTTACAGGTAAAGGAAAGTATTCCGGTTTTAACTTCAAAGTTAAATATGAGGTTACAAGAAAGAATATCAACTATTCGTCAAAGGTACAGTATGTTTTCAGCCGCGGAAGCTTTGTATATGACAATGTTCGCCATGAAATGAAACATTACGAGACATTGGAGGAATATGAAACACAAAAGACAACAGTCCCAGGTTTCTATTTGAAGGATTTAAACAATAATGGAACTACCAGAATTCTGACGACAGACGACATCTCCTATGAACAGGCGTCAGATCAGGGAACAAATGCAGGAACAGTAAGTTTTACAATTAAAGGAAAGGGAAATTATACAGGGGAAAAAACAGATACCTTTGAGATTAAAAAGCTTGATTTAAGTCAGTGTAACCTCTCTGACATTGTGTTGACGCAAGAGTCCCAAGGATCGGTAACAGACAATTACAGATATACAGGCGAAGCGATTGAACCAAAGATTGCCAGTGTTACCTATAACGGAATAACCATAAACAACGTTACTGAGTCAATGGGATACACTGCAATTTATGGCAGAAATAAGAACGCATCAACAGTCACAAACAAGGCTTATGTAATATTTACAGGAACCGGAAACTTTACGGGAACAGTAACAAAAGAATTCAACATTACTGCAAGGCCCATTGATTTAAATGAGGTCTCTGTTAAGGTGACCTTCAAGAACAAGCCAGCAGTTGTTGCAACACGAAATGATGGACACTTTGAAGTGGATGTTCCACTTACTTACACGGGGAATAGCCAGAGGCCATCAAATATTGAGGTTACTGTAAATAACAAAGCAGTTTATGGCGAAGGGAATGACTATGTAATTAGGTATGCTGACGATACAACGAGTGCTTCAGCGGACCCAACAGACAAGTTTACAATTGAATTTAGAAACAATTATGGTGCTACAGAAGGAAGCAACTCTCTGCAGGTGTGGTACAAGATTGACAAGAAGACCATTACTGCAGATATGTTTGAAATAGACAAAAACCAGATTATAGAAGTTGATGGTGCAGGTGTTCATCACGAAGATGGGACTTCAAACGGCTATTGGATGCCTACAATCGCTCCTAAGGAAGGACAAGATACTAACTTTGTTCAGAATGGAGATAAGGGCTATGTAATAAGCATAACCGATGGAAATGCAGCAGGAAAGGATAAAAAGCTCGAAATAAAGGCACAGCCAGGCAGCAATTATACAGGAAGCATAGAAGTTACATATGATATCGGTCAGTCCATTGCTGGCAAAAACGTTATCTTAAAGGATCCGCTTACAAGCAATCCATTAACCAACAACACCATATATTACAGTGGTGAGAATAAACCAACTGTGTATATTGATGGGCTTATGGAAGGAAATGACAAAGATTACACAGTAGAATTCAAATCAACAAAAGGTTATGGAAATAATGGGGATGATATCTACAACTCCCACAGTGGCCAAAATGAAGTAGAAGTTACAATAAAAGGAAATGCTGCACAGGGTAAGTGGTATGGAGAAAAGAAGCTTACCTATAAAATCATGCCTCGAGATATCAAGGAATTGTCAGAATTTGAAAATCAGACTTCGCCAGAAAGATCAATTAATGGAGAACAAAGTTCACAGACATATTATTATAATGGAGAAGATCTGACCATTGATATGAAATTGTCATACAGCGGACATCCTGAAATTGCTGTCAGCACAAAGACAGACGATGCCGCTTATGATGCACCAGAGGTGCTGTCAATTTATAACAATGAAAACAACTTGCTGACAAAAACTCTAAATGAAGCGAAAACTTATCAGCTCTATCTCAAGGCTGATCCGACCAAGGGAAAAGGAAACTTCACAGGAAGATTTCCAACTGGAACAGGATGTAAGCTCTATACAATTACGGCGGTTAACGATGCCAATAAGATTGAAATTGAGACAATACCTGACCAAACATACACTGGCCATGCAATTACTCCAAATGTTAAAGTTAAACTTGGTACAAAAGTGATTGATTCTGCATACTATGAGGTGAGCTATGCAGACAACATGAACATTGGTACAGCCAAAGTTACTGTAAAGGGCAAGGGAACTTATATTGACAGCAGTGTAACTAAAGAAACGACTTTTAACATCGTTGGAATAGATGTAACTGCAGAGAATTTTACCATAGAAGATGTTGAGTATGCAGCTGCAGAAACAGGTGTGCCAAAAATAACTACAGCCGGTACAATTGCTTTAGGAACAAATGATTATGATGTTGATTGGGACATAGATAATAACGGAACTGTCGATTATAAAGAAGGTCCGGGAAAAAAGAGTGCAGAAATCACAACAAAAGGAAATAAGCTGAAGCCGGGTCAAACCTTTGAGATTACTTATTATGTAAAGATAAACCTGAATACTAATAAATACATAAAGTTGCTTTACGACACAAATGGAGCATTAAATAATGTTGTTTCGGCTCCATATAATCTTGAGAATGAGGAAGCAAAGTTCCATCTTTGCTATTTCGCAAATAAGTATAATAATGAGACAATGTCGTATGCGGATAAAGTTGGTGAAATACAAATTCACTTAAATGAAAGATATCTCAACAGTCCTACCGCAAATGGAAAACTGACTTTTAATGCCGAAGGAGATGCTGCAGATTATGTAGAAGGTACAGTTGAATATGTGGGAGTAAAGGTTAAGGGCAAATTAGATGCAAACTATATTTCCATTGAGTTTAAAGGAGATAATCTGTATCAGAAGAAGGACAGCACAAATCCAGAGAGTAAGAATATTTACAGATATACGGGAAGTGAGATTACACCTGAAGTTGTTGTAAAGAATACAATAACAGATGAGACAATTGATCCAAGTGAATATAGGATAGTGGTGAATACCGAAACCAATAAATTGAAGGATGTACAGTCCGTCGGATATGATTGTTACATCGAAGCTTTGCAAGGTAGTTTGTATTATGATTCGAAATCAACAGTTGAAAAGGTTTATGTTGCATATGATTTGAATCATGAATGTGAAATTAGGTTAGATAAAGATAGTTATGAATACAACAAAGATGGAATAAGTCCAGTTGTAACAGCGATATTTGCGAAGAATTCAACGCCTGAAGGAGGAAGAATTGAAATATCAGATACTAATGAAGTGTTCTATAAAATAACACTATCTGAAGATTTAACGCCTGGAACAACAGTTAAAACACTGCATGTTAAAGGAAATGGAACCACATGTGTTGGGGAAAGAACTGCTAATTATTTAATTAATGGGGTAGTGTTAGATAATGATAAGTGCAGCATAAGCTTTACAGATGGACAATATCCAAACTATACATACAAAGGAGATTATATAAAACCTATACCAGTTGTTACAATAAATTCTAATTCACAGATTTTAATTCAGGGAGAGGATTATACAATTTCGTATGACAAAAACCTGAATGCGCATGATCCTGCCGATACTACCGATGTAGCAACCATTACCATCACAGGAAAAGGCAAGTATTCTGGAACTCTCACCAAAACGTTTAAGATCAAAAAGGCAAGATTAACAGGAGATGATATCAAAGTTGCAACTGCTACCTATATAGGAAAAGATGAAGAGGTTAAGCCCAAGGTAACCATAGAGTATGGTTCACCTACAAAGCAACTTGTAGAGGGTGAGGATTATACCGTATCCTATAGCAATAATAAAGAGGCTGGCACAGATATAGGAAATGTCGAAGTAACCATTCTTAACCCGAATTTTGAAACAGATGGGGAGACCATCTCGAGAAAGTTCACCATTGAAAAGCTTGACCTGAGCAGTGCAGATATTACAATTACAAATCCAAGCGTGGAATATACAGGAAATGATATATCTATTGCTGATTTGGGAATTGCAATAACAAACAAAGGAAAAGAAATTCCTAACACTGAGTACACGTGGAGTATAGAGGGCCAGGGAAATTCTTTAAAGGATATTGGCGACTACAAAATCGTAATCAAGGCCAAAGATAACAGCAGAAATTGTAAAGGCGAAAAGAGAGAAGATTTTAAGGTTACCAGGCGTGATATATCAAATGATAACATCACGGTAATTTTCACAGGCGGTATAGATGGCGAGAACTTTGATCCAAATGTAGTGCACTGTCCAGAAGTTATGATTCGCGATGGTGGACTTAGTGGGAACCCAATACTGGAAGAAGGAGAAGACAAGGATTACATAATTACCGCTTTGCCATCAACAAAACAGGGCGGAGATGGTACTGTACCAGGTGCAAATGAAGAAAACAGTCCATTTGTGAAAATTGAAGGTAGAGGAAATTATGAAGGCACAAGACTTGCTGGCTTTAAGTTTGGTGATAAACTTTCAGTAGAAAATGTTACCCTTGATGAGTCAGAGTATCCTTATGATGGCAAGACACATACACCTTCAGTGACTGTTAAGGTGGGAGACAAAACTCTTGACCCAGAAAAGGATTACGACATTGAATACTTAAGCAAGGAGACTGGAGAAACCACAGGAACAGACTTAATAAATAAGGGCACTAAAATTGTTCGCGTTACAGGCAAGGGCTGGTACTATGGAACGATTGATAAGGAATATGAAATTAAGGCGAAGATAGTAACCTTAAGCGATATTTACTTTAAAGTTGGAACAGGCTCAAATGCGGTGATGTATAAATTTAATCCAGCTGTAAGTGAAGAAAATGAAGGCGTATTCTCGTTGTATGAAAAGAACGGCAGAAGTTGTGGAATGTACAGTGAGATCTACAGCGGAAGTGCAGTAGAACCAGCTATTGAAGTGTATGATACCAGTGTGTCTGCAACTGTTCCAATTGACAAGCGCATAGTACGTATTGAATACGAGAATAATAATGAAGTAAGGACTGATAATAATAAACCATGTGCTAAGGTTTGGTTGCCATCCAACTACGATAATTTGACCTACAGTGAACCTATCAGGCTCTATTTTGGAATTGACCAGCGAGATATTGCTGCAGGTGGTTATGAAATTGTTGCTGACTATGCAGTTGAATGGAGCGGAAATTATGTTTCAAGCGACAGTCTGCCTGTTAAGGTAAGAAACACAGCAAATGGCACGGAACTTGATGCGGATGATTATACGGTAAAATATCTTGACGCATCTGACGAAAATGAAAAGGCGCTTTGGCCAGGCAAGGCAACAATTAGAGTTGAAGGCAATGGAAGATATAAAGGTACATTGACAAAGGACTTCAGCATTTATGCAGATCTTCGCAAAGAGTATGTTACCGTTAAGAGCAACAAAAAGACGGTTGATTTTGGCGCAGATCTTCCTGCTCAGTTCTATACAGGCAATGCCTTTAAGCCAGAGGACCTGGTTTTAGAGTTGTCGCTGACTACAACCATAGATGGAGAAGATGTTCAGAAGGTAATAGAATATCCTGCATATTATGGTGTTGATATTAATGAAGCGGGCAACCAAAAATATGAGGTCACAATTTACGGAAAATCTCCATTCTATCAAAAAGAAAGAAAGCTGAAGTTTACCGCAAACACAGACCTTACTGATGCCACAGCTGTACCTCTTAATTCTATTGAGATAGGTGAGGGTGACGACAAACAATACACGTATCAGTACACAGGCTCTGCAATTAAACCTGAATTCAGCGTAAATACCAAGTCAGGGGCAAGAGTGAACTGCACAAGCGTGGTTGCGACCTACTATAAAGTTGGCGGACCTGGTACGGCAGTTTCACCTCGTGACATTGGTGACTACTATGCTGAATTGAGCGTTACTTTGGCAGGAAAGACGCAGAAGGTTACATCCAAAAAGTTTACGATTGTGAAGAGGAATCTGGGCTACAATGATGATGGACGTTTAAGATTCAGCTACACTCCACAGCCGATTTATGAGAAGAAGGCCTGCGAGCCTCCTGTAATGGTGTACTTCAATGGTACAAAATTAGATGAAGTTAATTATACAGTAGAGTACGAGAACAATACTTTCCCGACCAAAGAGGCAAAAATAAAAATTAAGGCAAAAGAAAGTTCTGAGTATTTTGCTGGTGATGTTACCAAAACCTTTGAAATCAGGTTGGATCCAGTAAGCGATGGTGATTTAAAGGCAAAGGTGATTGCTGGAGAATCTGCGGTTAACCTTACCTGGAGTATGCACTGGAATCGTGTTGATGGTTATTTAATTGAACAGATAGACAAGAAAGACATAAGCGGAAAATCTCTGGAGCCAGATAAGGAGCCTATGTATTTCAGAGAAGCAGAAGTACCTGAATATGTAAAAAATGGATCTTTGCAGATTGGTGGTTTACAAGGAGGCTGTACATATACATATAGGGTGCGACCATTCCTTGGAAACAACGATGATATTACTTTAGGGGATGGCGCCACAGTTACTACAGGCAAAATTGAGGCTGTAACTCCAGCTATCGAAGTTAAAGCAGAGGCTAAGGGTTCTGTTTCAATGGATTGGTCTAATCTCAACATGAAAGACTATGGGGTAAATGTAGTTGAAGTATGGCGGTATGTGGAAGGAAGAAAGGATGAAACAAATGGATGTGTAGGGGTGTTCCCTGTGGGAGTTGAAAAATACAATTATAATAATTTGACAAGTGGAAGAACGTATATCTATTATGTAGTTGGATACTATTATTCAAATGGGGTGGCAACTCCTGCTGTGACATCTAACGAATATAAAGTTAAAATTCAATAGTATTACTACAGGACAATAGGAAGTGAAACATGCATGTCTGAACACAACAAGTTTACCATTGGTGGTTTCGTATTTGACAACTACTATGAGTATCGCGCAGCACAGGAAGACGTGCAGAAAATTGAATATATCAACAATCAGCTGGACATCAGGGATCCAGAGGTGGCCCTTCGTCTTTACAATGACATCAGGGAAGGGTCCATCACTTTCAACAGTCCAATAGGAGAAGAGTTTGTGGAGCATGTGGCTGACATGGTTGCAAAGGGCTCGGCAAACCTTCTTGATGACAGAGAGTTGATTCGAGAAGCAGAAACACAGGCCAAAGGTCAGAGAACCATTGGCCTTGTTTTCGTGGGGCTGGCTGCGATGATTTTCGTGGCTTTTGCAGGCTTTGAAGTTAAGGATATCTATGAAACCAGGCAGCTGGCCAAACTGGCAGAACAAAGACAACAGGCGGTGGCTGACATGGAATTCAGCCAGAAGAACCGTGATGTGGCAGCTTATGAAGAGACGATTGTTCCTGAATCAACAACAGGTGATTCAACTGAGAGAATTGCAGATAATTTGGATAATAATGGAGATAATTTCCAAACCAACAGCGCTGAAGGGGTGGAAAACAACAGAAAATCCAGCTATCCAGGTCTTGAAAGTCCATGGAATACCTCTTATAAAGAGGAGGATTTGAGCATTCTGCCTGAATTTGAGGATTTATATGCTCAAAACAGCGATTTTATCGGGTGGCTGGAGGTTGTTGATACAGACATCAACTATCCCGTGATGTACACACCCAGCGAACCAGATTATTATTTACGGCGAGACTTTAAGAAGGCCGATGACAGCAATGGAACCCTCTATGTGGACTATCGTTG